>JAGBAV010000099.1 GCA_017938795.1 Clostridia bacterium | reverse complement strand
TAGGCAAGTACTTGGCCCGGATGAACTCTCTGCTTTGAAGATAAGTAAAAAAAATACTGACACCTCAGGTTCTGATTTTTAGGCCGAGGTGTCAGTTTCTTTTGTATCCCCGTTCACGTCCGAGGAGAGCATCACCAGCAGCTACGTCCGCAACGAGAACCCGGACGTCATCATCAACATCGTCGACGCGACGAACCTGAGCCGCAGCCTCTTCTTCACCACCCAGCTGCTGGAGCTGGGCGTGCCGGTCGTCGTCGCGCTCAACAAGAGCGACGTCAACCAGAAGAAGGAGACGAAGATCGACGCCGCGGCGCTGTCCGCGAAGCTGGGCTGCCCGGTTGTGGAGACGATCTCCACCGCCTCCGGCCACAACGGCCTTGAGCAGCTGGTGAAGACCGCCGCTTCCCTCGCGGGCAAGGGCCAGAAGGCGCCGTATGTGCAGGGCGACATCGACCTTGGCAGCAAGGCTGCCGTCGAGGCCGCCGACAGGAAGCGCTTTGCCTTCGTCAACGAGATCGTCGCCAGGGTCGAGACCCGCAAGGTCCTCACCAGGGACAGGAACAGCCAGGACAGGATCGACGCCGTGCTCACCAACCCGTGGCTGGGTATCCCGATCTTCGCCGTGGTGATGTTCCTCGTGTTCGATATCTCCCAGTCCTCCTTCGGCCCGTTCCTCGCCGATACGCTGGTCGGCTGGATCGAGGGCTTCCAGGAGATGGCTGCCGGCATGCTGGAGAATGCGCATCCGCTGCTGCAGGCCCTGCTGGTGGACGGTATCATCGGCGGCGTCGGCGCGGTTGTCGGCTTCCTGCCGCTGGTCATGGTCATGTATTTCCTGATCGCGCTGCTGGAGGACTGCGGCTACATGGCCCGCGTCTCCGTCGTGCTGGACCCGATCTTCAAGAAGGTCGGCCTCTCCGGCAAGAGCGTCATCCCGTTCGTCATCGGCACGGGCTGCGCCATCCCCGGCGTCATGGCCTGCCGCACCATCCGCAACGAGCGCGAGCGCAGGGCCACCGCCATGCTGACCCCGTTCATGCCCTGCGGCGCGAAGCTCCCGGTCATCGCCCTGTTCGCCGGCGCGTTCTTTGCGGACGCCTCCTGGGTGGGCACGCTGATGTACTTCGTCGGCATTGCCCTCATCTTCTTCGGCGCGCTGCTGGTCAATAAGATCGCCGGCCACAAGAACCGCAAGTCCTTCTTCATCATCGAGCTGCCGGAGTACAAGATCCCCTCCGTCAAGCGCGCGTTCCTGTCCATGTGCTCCCGCGGCTGGGCGTACATCGTCAAGGCCGGCACGGTCATCCTCGTGTGCAACACCGCGGTACAGATCATGCAGACCTTCACGTGGAGCTTCGCCCTCGCCGAGGCGGCGGATGCTTCCATTCTCGCCTCCATTGCCCGCCCGTTCTCCTACCTGCTGATCCCGATCATCGGTGTCGCCTCCTGGCAGATGGCTGCCGCCGCTGTCACCGGCTTCATCGCCAAGGAGAATGTCGTCGGTACGCTGGCCGTCTGCTTTGTCGGCCTTGAGAACCTGATTGACACCGAGGAGCTGGCCCTGATGGAGGGCGCCGGCACCGAGGTCGCCACCGTCTTTGCGATCACCAAGGTTGCCGCGCTGGCGTACCTGATGTTCAACCTCTTCACCCCGCCGTGCTTCGCTGCGCTGGGCGCGATGAACTCCGAGATCAAGGACCGCAAGTGGTTCTGGGGAGGCATTGCGCTGCAGTTTGCCACCGGCTTCACCGTCGCTTACTTCGTCTACCAGATCGGCACGCTGATTACCACCGGCAGCTTCGGCGCGGGCTTCCTCCCGGGGCTTGTCGTGGTCGCCGCGATCGCGGCGTTCATCGTCAGGCTGATCCGTGACGCTGACGCGAAGGTCAAGGCCGAGTACGCCGCGAAGAAGGCGAAGTAACCTGACCTGTCCAAAGGAGGCATTTCTATGACCAATCTCATTGCGACCGTTCTGCTGCTTGCGATTGTGGGCGGCGCTGTCGCCTACATCATCCGCGCCAAGAAGAACGGCGCGAAGTGCATCGGCTGCCCCGCCGGCGGCAATTGCCCGCACAGCCAAAAGGCGGATGGCTGCGGCTGCGGCGGCGGGAAGGCCTGACGCCGCATAGATCATACAGAACCTCATCGTCCCCTCGCGCATACGCTTGTAAGCGAGGTGGTACGATGAGGTCTTTTCTTTGGGCCGCGGGCGGTACCTTGATGACGTTTGCGCTGACGGCGCTGGGGGCAGCGCTCGTTTTTGTATTCCGCGGTGATGTAAGCAGCCGTGCGCGGCGGATATGCTTTGGCTTTGCGGCGGGGGTGATGGCGGCGGCCTGCGCCTTCAGCCTGCTCGCTCCGGCGGCGGAGATGGCGGGGGAGGCGGGCTTTGCAGCGGCGCTGCTCGGCTTTCCCTTCGGGGCGGCGCTGATGCTGCTGCTGGACGCCGCGCTGGAGCGGCGGATGGCGGATGCCGGCGAGGAGGCTCGGCGGCGCGCGCTGCTCTTCTCCGCCGTGACGCTGCATAACATCCCGGAGGGCATGCTCGTCGGGCTGACGCTGGCCATGGCGGCGCGCGGGCGCGGAGCCGCTGCGGGCGCGATGGCGCTCGCGCTGGGCGTCGGGCTGCAGAATATCCCGGAGGGCGCGGCGATCGCCCTTCCGCTGCGTGCCGCGGGGATGAGCCGGGGGCGCAGCTTTGTCCTTGGCGCGCTGTCCGGCGTGGTGGAGCCTGCGGCGGGCATGGCAGCTGCGCTGGCGGCGTCCCTGTTTGCGCCGGCTGTGCCGGTCATGATGGCCGCTGCGGCAGGGGCGATGATGTTCGTCGTCGCGGCGGAGATGATCCCCGACGCCGCGCAGGACAGAGCGGGCATGGCGGCGCTGATGGTCGGCTATGCGCTGATGGCGGCGATGGATCTGGGGCTGGGGTGAGCGAAGGGGCGGGGATTGCGCAGCCCGCCCCTTTTTGGCCGATGGCTGATCCTCCCGGTCAGCGAGTTGTTGGTTGCCAAGCGGGCAGAATGTGCTATAATCAGACCAAAGGGATATGCCGCGCAGGCGGCGAAGAAACGGGGAACGGATATGAAGCAGGAAAAGAAAAAGGCGGTCAGGCCGCCCTTCTATACGAACAAGGCGACACTGGCGGTGTATCTTGTGCTGCGCGGGCTGGTGATCTTTGCGCTGGTGCGCCATGTGCTGCGCAGGGACTTTGAGAGCGTCTTCCTCTGCGGGCTGACGCTCGTGCTGCTGATCCTGCCCAGCGTCTTCACCCGCCGTCTGCGGGTGGAGCTGCCCGGCACGCTGGAGATCATCATCCTGCTGTTTATCTATGCGGCGGAGATCCTCGGCGAGATCAACAGCTTCTACATCCGCGTGCCGAATTGGGATACGATGCTCCATACGCTCAACGGCTTCCTCTGCGCGGCGATCGGCTTTGCGCTGGTGGATATGCTCAACAGGAGCGAGGTCTTCTCCTTCCGCCTCTCGCCCGTGTATCTGGCGCTGGTGGCGTTCTGCTTCTCGATGACGGTCGGCGTGCTGTGGGAGTTCTTTGAGTATGCGGGCGACGTCTTCCTCGGACTGGACATGCAGAAGGATACCGTCGTGCAGGCGATCCGTACGGTGGAGCTGGACCCCACGCGCAGCAATAAGGTTGTCGCCGTCGGGGATATCGCGGAGGTCATGCTCGTCCACAGCGACGGCACGCAGGAGGCGCTCGCCCTCGGCGGCTATCTGGATGTCGGCCTGCACGACACGATGAAGGACCTGCTCGTCAACTTCATCGGCGCGGTGGTCTTTTCGGTCATCGGCTTCTTCTATGTGAAGGCGAAGGGGCGGGGCAGGTTTGCGGCGCGGTTTATCCCGCGCGTGCTGCGGCAGGAAGACAAGGAGGGCGGAGCGTAACATGGCGCAGATCACGACCAATGCGATCGTCCTTCGTCGGGCAGACTACCGCGAGAACGACAGGATGATCACGCTCTTCTCCCCGACGCTGGGGCGGATTGACGCGCTCTGCCGCGGCTGCCGCCGGCAGAAGAGCCCGCTGATGGCGGCGAGCGAGGTGTTCTGCTCGGGCGAGTATGTGCTCTATCAGTCGCGCGAGCATACGACGGTCGTCTCCTGCGCGGTGCAGGATACCTTCTATGCGCTGCGCGGGGACTATGACCGGCTGTCCCATGGCATGTATGCGCTGGAGCTGTGCGCGGCGGCTGTGCAGCCTGATCAGGAGAATGAGCGGCTGTTCATGCTGCTGCTGCGCTCGCTCGCGCATCTTTGCTACGGCGTGAGCGAGCCGCGGAGGGTGACGGCTGTGTTCCTCATGGGGTTGACGTCGCTGCTGGGCTTCCGCCCGCAGGTTGGCCGGTGCGCGCGCTGCGGCGTGCGGCTCGTGCCGCAGGCGGGGGAGGACGAGGCGTTCTATGCGGCCTTCAGCCCGGAGGCGGGCGGCGTGGTCTGCCCGGCGTGCGGCGCGGCGGAGCGATGCCATATCTCCGCAGGGGAGGCGCGCTATCTGCAGGACATCATGCGCCGGGGGCTGGAGTCGCTGGACGCGGAGGCGGCGTGCAGCGACGCGCTCTTCGCCGCGCTGCGGCAGATGGCGGAGGAAAAGATGGACGTCCCGATCCGCTCGGGGAAGATGCTGGGATAATCGACAGAATACGGAAGGGAGCATCGCCATGGATCAGCAGAAAACAGAGAAGCTCAGGGCATGGGTCGGCGAGGCGCAGCGCATCGTCTTCTTCGGCGGCGCGGGCGTGAGCACGGAGTCGGGCATCCCGGATTTCCGGGGCGTGGACGGGCTGTATCATCAGCAGTTCCGCGAGCCGCCGGAGACGATCATCTCCCATACCTATTACCTGAAGAAGCCGAAGGTCTTCTTCGAGTTCTACCGCACGCGCATGCTCTACCCGGATGCGCAGCCCAATACCGCGCACCGGAAGCTCGCGCAGTGGGAGCAGGAGGGGAAGCTGCTCGCCGTCGTCACGCAGAACATCGACGGCCTGCATCAGATGGCCGGCAGCCGGAGCGTCTATGAGCTGCACGGCAGCGTCCACCGCAATATCTGCCTTGGCTGCGGGCGGGTGTATGACCTTGCGCAGTTCATGGCGCTTGAGGGCGACGTGCCCGTATGCAGCAGCTGCGGCGGGCGGGTGAAGCCGGACGTCGTGCTGTACGAAGAGGCGCTTGACATGCATACGATACAGGGGGCCGTGGACGCCATCCGCCGCGCGGATCTGCTGATCGTCGCCGGCACGTCGCTGACGGTCTATCCCGCCGCGGCGTTTCTGGACGAATACCCGGGCAACCGGCTGGTGCTCATCAACAAGACCCCGACCAAGCGCGACGACATCGCCGACCTCGTCTTCCACGAGGGGCTGGGCGATGTGTTTGCGCAGCTGTAAGAGAGGGTGGAATCATGCTCAGACGATGGATCGCGCTGCTTGCGCTGCTGTGTATGTTCTGCGCGCCCGCGCTGGCGCAGCACACGACGCCCGCCGAGGGACCGGCGGCGACGGCTGTGAGCGCGCAGCTGCTGGCCTCGCCCATGCGCGGCGCGCAGGCGCTGATGAACTATTGGCCGGGGGTGCGCGTGCAGGTGACGCGCGTGGTCAGCCCGGAGTATGTGCAGGTGAATGTCGGGGCGCAGCCGGGCAGCCTGATGGGCTATATGCGCGCGGACGCGCTGTACTACGGCGAGGCCGGGGTGCGGATGATCCAGCCCTATCAGCTGCGGTATCAGCCCGCGCCGGGCGAGCGGATGTACACCTACTGCGACGCGATGGCGCAGACCGTGGCCCCGCCGGAATACACCTATTTCAACGTCATCGGCGAGACGGACGGCTGGCTGCACCTGATGGAGGACGGCCCCGATGTGTTCTATGCCTTTGCGCCCATCGGGGACTGGACGGGCGATCAGGAGATTGAATACTTCGCGCCCTTTGTGCGCAGCGCGCCGCTGGAGACGGAGATCACGACCGACGAGGCGATTGCCTACGCGAAGGAGCGCATCCTCGCCGACGGTATCCGCCGCGACGAGACGGGCGAATTGATCACGCGGGAGATGCTCGATCAGCTTGTGCCCGTGGTGCGCGTGCTGTGGTATTTTGATCAGGGCGGGCACTGCGAGTATGCCGTGGAATTCTGGTACGCGCAGGGCATGGAGGGCTATCCCTATCTCTGCACGGGCATGACCCTGAGCGTGGAGGGCGGGGAGATCACCGATGCGTCGTACGGAAACGGATAATGACAGAGATAACAAACAGGACGGAGCCGGGGAGCTTCGTCCTGTTTGTCGTTATTCAGATGGGAAGCGAGCAGCCCCTCACGCCCTGCGCCGCCGCATCAGCAGCACATACGCCGCGAACACAATCGCCGCCGCCGCGCTCATCGCGATGCCCAGCGTCAGCCCGCGCGTGCGGTAGGTGAAGGAGATATCGTGCCCGCCCGGCCCGACCCACACGCTCATGAACGCGGCGTCGCAGGGGATGATCTCCGCGCGCTGCCCGTCGACATAAGCGGTGAAGCCCTTGTCATAGGGGATGGTGAAGACGAGCAGGCCGGCCTCTTTCGCGTCGATATGCGCGTCAAAGCCGTCGGCGCGGGTGGCGAAGCTGTCGCAGGCATTTGCCCGCAGGCGGGCTGCGCTCTCCTCCCACGCGGGGATGGCGTAGACGTCAAGGCGGGGCAGGTCGATGCGCTCGAGGTATTCATCCTCGAGTGTCGCCGCGGCAAGCATGACCTCGCCGACGGTCCCGCTGTCCATACGCTGATGGTGCGTGCCGGTGACTGTGGTCTGCAGGAAGCCCATGGGCACGGCGGCGTCGCTCGTATAGACGGGGAAGCCGTTCTCCTCATGGCTGTAGACAAAGCCCTCGGGTACGGGCTCGCCGTTGGTCTGATGGTACTGCGTGACGCTCAGCAGCGCGCGGATCGCGCCGCCGCCGTCGGGCGGGCTGACGGTGGTCGATTCGTCGTAGCCAAAGCCCGCCATCGACACGAACCGACCCACGACCGACGCGCGCAGGGAATTGAAGCAGGTCAGCGAGGACTGGCCGCGCAGCAGGCCGTAGTTGCGCAGGCGCATGCCGTAGTCGATGCGCGTGTAGGATGCCGGCTCGGGGAGGGCAAGTGCGCCCAGCGTGGGCGCGGCGATCTCCTCAAGGGGATAGACGCCCTGCCCCGGCTCCGTGCCCCCGGCGAGGATCTCCCTGTCGCCGACGGCGATGTACGCGCCATACTGCACGCAGGCGCAGAGGCAGACGAGCGCCAGCGCCTGCGCATAGCGCAGACGGCCGAGGATCAGCAGGAGCATCGCGCCCGCGCCCAGCGCGCTGAGCGCGAGGGAAAGCACGCGGAAGATATCGCCCGCATAGGCGCCGGTGCGCCGGTTGGCGATGACCTGCGCGATGCGGGCGGGGACGCCGCCCAGACCGGACAGCGCGTCAAGCGCGCCCTGCGGCAGCAGGAAGGGCAGCGTCAGCAGCGCGGTCATAAGCGCGCAGGCGGCAAACGCCCAAAGCCATGCGCGGCGCGCGCCCGGCGCATCCCCGCCAAGGAAGGGCAGGGGCGCGGAGGCGAGCGCATAGAGCGAGGCAAGCACGAGCATCAGCGCGAGCCCATACCACCAGCGCGTATAGGCGAGATTGGTGAACAGCGCGAACGCGCCGCACAGCGCAGGCACGGCGCTGCACACGAGCAGCGCCATCAGCAGCGCGCGCAGCCAGCCCTGATGCCCCCTGCGGGAGGCGAAGACCGCAGCGCCCGTCAGACCGAGCGCGGGCAGATGGCAGGCGGTGGACGTCCAGCTGTAGGCGTCGCCGTAGAAGGCATGCACGACGTTGCTCTCGATAGGCATGAGCAGGGCGCGCAGGCGCTCGAGCAGCACGGCGGCGGGATAGGCCTGCGTGAGCGATGCGCCGCCGCCGGTGCGCGTGATGGAGAGCATGAACCACATCGCCGGCACGAGCATCACGCCGGCCAGCGCGCAGCCGACCCCGCACTCAAACACCGTGATCACGACCCGGCGCAGGGAGCGCGCGCCGCGCCATTCCGCCGAGAAGAAGCGGAAGGCGAAGTACATCGCCGCCAGCAGCGCGCTGGAGAGCATGAAGTAGTAATTGACCAGCGTATTGAGCCCGCAGAAGAGCGCGAGCAGCCCGGGGCGGGGATGCTCGCCCATGGCGATCTCCAGCCCGAGGAGGATCAGCGGGAAGAAGGCGACGACCTCCGTGAAGTGATAGAACTGCGTATTGACCACCGTGAAGGAAGAGAACGCATACAGCACGCTGCCAAGCAGCGCAAGGCGCGCATCCTTCACCATCCGGCGCAGATAGAGGAAGGCCGTCAGCGCGCAGACCGCATGCTTGAGCACCGCCATCACGCTGATCCCGTAGGGGATGGCGGCCTGCGGCAGCAGCGCAAGCGGCCAGACGAACGGGCTGCCCAGCGTATAGAACGCATAGCTGCCCACGGCGGGCGCGCCGAGGAAGGTGCTGAAGGAATAGCTGTTCAGCCCGCCGCGCAGGATGCGCCGGGCCTCAAGGATAAAGGGGAGCTGCTGCTCGATATAGTCCCCTCGCGTGACGAACTGCCCGCCGTAGGGCAGGATCGCAGGGGCGAGGGCGAACAGCGCAAGCAGCGCGCCCAGCAGGAAGGCATGCGCGGCGGTGATGCGGCGGCGCATGGTAAGATCATGATTCATAAATCACCTTGCATGATGGGATATAGGGATATTGTACGTTTCCCGGCAACGCATGTCAAGGGCAAGCCGGGCGACTTGACCCTGTTCATCCGGATGATGATGTGATATAATGAAATGGGTTATTTATTAGAATAATGCGCGGGGAGGTATGGACGGATGGCGGTGACGCAAAGGGAAGTTGACGAGGCGATGCGCGCGCTGATCACGGAGGAGCTGGACGCTGTTGGGTACGGCGATGAGGGCAAGGAGTTTCCCCATTTCGTACAGGAGAGGCGGAGCAGTAAGCAGAAGATCGCGCTGATCTGCGCCTTCGGCTGGATCGGGTATCAGCTGCTCGGGTTCATAAGTACGGTCAACTCCGACCTTGCGGCTCTGTGCGTAATGTGCGTCTTCGTTGCCGGGATGTATTGCCTGTGGCAGCTGCTCAAGGCGGTTATGAGGCTGTGCGCGAATGAGAAGGGGCTTGCTGCGAATTACCTCGTGCAGCTCGCGCAGCGTTACCCGGATAAGGAGATCACAGAGCTGATCGGGGAGACGATGCAGAAGGTTCCGGATCCGGGGTTCACGGAGGATCCCGATGGCCCCGAACGCCTGCGCAGCGAGACCCTGCTGCGCCGGGCGGGTGCGGCGCTGCTGGCGGTCTGCACGCTGGCCGCATCGCCTGTGCAGGAATGGGCGCTGCAGCAGCATTATCTTTCGGACGCCGCCGGCAGCGGATACCGTCGGGCAGCGCATACGTTCGTGCCCTACGGGGACGGCGTGATGCTCGCCATGGGCGGCAGCGACTATGCCAATGCGAAGGAGCTCATCATCCCCGATGAGGCGGACGGGAAGCCCGTCGTTGCCATCGGGGAGCTGGCGTTCTCCGGCTTTGCGATGGAGCGCGTCGTCGTCCCGGACAGCGTGACGACAATGGGGAGCGGCGTGTTCAAGAACTGCATCAGGCTGAAGCAGGCGGAGCTTGGCGCGGGGCTGACGGAGCTCGGCGCGGAGAGCTTCATGAACTGCAAGCGCCTTCAGTCGATCGTCATTCCCGAGGGCGTGACGGAGATCCGCGGCAACACGTTTGAGGACTGCAAGGCGCTCACCTCCGTCACGATGCATGACGGGATCACGTCCATCCATGGCTACGCCTTCCGCAGCTGCAGTTCGCTCCGATCCATCGACCTGCCGCCGAAGATCACGGAGATCCGCGGCAATACATTCGAGAACTGCACCAGCCTGCAGAGCATCGTCATCCCCGAGGGCGTGACGCGGATTGCGGCGCATGCCTTCCGCTCCTGCACGTCGCTCAGCTCGGTCGACATGCCGTCGACGGTGATGTCCATCGGCAGCTCCGCTTTCCGCAGCTGCGAGAAGCTCAAGAGCGTCCTCATTCCGAGCAAATGCTCCGTGGACGAGAAAGCCTTCAAGGAGAGCCCGACCCGGGTTAACCGCATCACATTCAGATAACATGGAGGATGGCATGTCAAAATTCATTCACCTGCTGTATGTGCCGACCATGAACTGCAGCATGGCCTGCCGTTACTGCTATCTGGGGGAGAACACGAAGGATCTGCCGTCGGACAAGGGGTATCTGGAGACGCTGCGCTATGCGGTGGAGAAGCTGCGCGCGGCGGACGTCGTCCCCTTCTGCATCTCGCTGCACGGGGGCGAGGTGACGACCCTCGCGCGGGAGGACTTCCGCGATCTGGTTGCCTACATCAGCGCGTATTATGAGGAGAACGGCGACCTGCTGCGGGAGAACGGATTCAAAGTCGGCAGGCCGCACATCAAGACCAACCTCTACCAGATCGATAAGCATCTGGACGCCATCCGCGACTATGGCGTCAGCATCAGCGGCAGCCTTGATCTGCCGCTGTCGATGCACGACCGCTACCGCGTGACGCGTGACGGGCGGGGGACGCTCGGCCGGATCATGGAGAATATCGCGCTGCTCGCGGACCTGCCCAATCACAAGAAGGTCTCCGCGACGGTGTTCCACGAGCACTTTGAGCGCCTTGACGAGATCGTGTCGGACATCCGGTATCTGGCGGACAGCACCTGCCTTGACATGAACGACTTCAACTTCATGATCGGCTTCACCCCGCAGGGCGGGGGCGACGTGCAGCTGACCGCCCTCCCGGAGGAGGAGCAGGAGCAGCTCTACGACAGGATGCAGGCGGAGTTCGCCGGCACGGACCTTGAAGAGGGCCTGCGCCATGCGTGGTTTGCGGAGTTCACGCCGGCCTACTGCAGCGCCAGCGACAACTGCGGCGATAAGTTCTTCCTGCTGGAGAAGAACGGCGACGTCTATTCCTGCGTGCGCGGGCAGGGAAATCCGGATTTCTATTACGGCAACATCTATTCGGACAGCGCGGAGGAGATCCTCAGCCGGGCGCGCGGGAAGATCTTCATGGCGCACCACAGAAACGGCTTCCCGCAGGAATGCGGCGCATGCGAGCACCTGCACCTGTGCAGGACGGGCTGCCCGTACGTCAAGGAAATCTACGGCAGCGGCAAGTCCTACACCTGCCGCCTGCAGAAGCGCATTTATGCAGACGGGGATTATGAATCCATGCCCCAGACCGGCTTCGTCTACCATTACCTGCTGGGGACGCACCCGGAGCTGGCGGAGGCATACCGGCAGGAGACCGTGGAGCCCAACAGCCTGCCGGACCTGATCGCGCGGGACACAAAGCTCCAGAAAGTCTATGACCCGGAGGCCTTCATCCTTCGGGTGGATGATGAGGAGTATCCCCTGCAGTCCCAGCTGACCAAGCGCGCGCGGGAGGTCGTCTACCTGACGCCGGAGATGCGCGTGAGGATCTATGTGCGCCGGGACGTCATGGAGGCGCTGAGCGATTACCCGGTCAACAACGCGCTGTACATCATGCTGCTCAGCGGGGACATGGTGGTCTACGGGGATGAGCAGCGAGAAAAGCAGGCGCATGTGATGACGCACATGATTTACCGCGACACGCTGGCGGCGCAGCCGTCGGATAAGCCGGGGTATTACTGCGCGGAGCTCGGGCCGCTGCTCGCGCTCTACGGCGGCGGGCTGTCTAAAGAACACGCGAACAATCTGTTCTTCACCACCGCTGCGCTGCGCGATTACCACTACGCCAAGCAGAAAGAAAATGCATTCTATCACTATCAGGCGATGAATCTGCCCTTTGCCAATATGGAGCTGTATTACATCGACTGGACAGGAACGGAGGAGGCCGCGCTATGATCGAGCTGAAGCCGAAGACATATAACCAGATGATCTGCTACCTCAAGGCGAGAGAGGTGCAGAAGATGCTGCCTGAGGTGACGGACGAGCAGGCGATGCGGATCTATGAGCACCTGTGCAGCGACAAGAGGAACCAGGTGCGCATCACGCAGACGGAGGCGACGCTCTTCGCAGAGAACGACAAGGCGGCGGATTCCTTCGGCATCAGCAGCCTCGGCGCGGCGCCGTTTGATCAGCTGCTGGTGACCACGGCTGTGGACAGGATCGTCCGCTCGTCTTCAGGGGGCAGCTACGGCGGATCCGATGGAATCAGCGGCAACAACAAGAACAATCATAACAACAATAACAACAACAACAACGCCTGAGCCGGAACGGCGCGGGCGATGTGCAGCCAAAAAAAGGAAAAACGGGGCCGGCAGGTGATTCCTGCCGGCCCCGTGATCGTATGATTACATGGTGATGCTGTGCTTGAGGCGGTCGCGCTCCTCGGAGCGCTTCGCGTTATTGAAGCGGTCGAGTGTGCCGACCAGATAGCCGGTGATGCGGCGGATGCGGTGGAAAGGCTGATTGCGGAAACGATAGGCCAGTTCGACGTAATCGCCGTCCACCCGGATATCGATGGCGTCAGGCTCGCGGCCATAGAGCTCCCTGCCGCGCGCGACGTAGGCGCTGATCTCCTCCTGCGGGCAGGTGCCGCCCGTAATATTGATTTCACACATGGGCATGACCTCCATATCTTGTATCGCTTCAAACATTATAACACAAAATGTAGAGATGTAAAGAGCAGAAAGACCGAAAAGGATAAATAACCGGGCGCATATCTGCGCCCGGTCAAAGGGGTTTATCTGGCGACGTAGCCGATCTTCTTCATGAACTTCTGCAGTGTGCGCTCGGCCAGCGCGCTGGCGCGCTCCGCACCGGAGCGGTACACGGTCTCCATGTACTTTTTGTCCTTCATGATCTGGGCAAAGCGATCCTGAATCGGGGCGAGGGTCTCGATGGTCACATCGGTGACGCGGGCCTTGAGCTCGCCGTAGCCCTTGCCCTCCATCTCGGCGACCAGCTGCTCGATGGGCTCGCCGGTCAGCGCGCTGATGATGGACAGCAGGTTGGAGACGCCGGGCTTGTTCTCCGGGTCAAAGCGGATGCAGGCGTCGGAGTCGGTGACGGCGCGGCGGTACTTGCGGCGGATGACGTCCGGCGTATCGAGCACGGAGATGAAGCTGTCCTCCGCCTCGGATTTGCTCATCTTGCGGGTCGGCTCCTGCAGGCTCATCACGCGCGCGCCGACCTTGGAATAATATCCCTCCGGCACGGTGAAGACGTTGCCGTAGATGCCGTTGACGCGCTGGGCGATGTCGCGGCAGATCTCAAGGTGCTGCATCTGATCCTTGCCGACGGGGACGAGATTCGCCTGATAGAGCAGGATATCGCCGGCCATCAGCACGGGATAGGTGAACAGGCCGCAGTTGATGTTGTCCGCGTGCTTGGCGCTCTTGTCCTTGAACTGGGTCATGCGGTTCATCTCGCCCATGTAGGTGTAGCAGTTGAGCAGCCACGCCAGCTCCGCATGCTGGCGCACATGGCTCTGGAAGAAGAGGACGCTCTTCTCCGGGTCAAGGCCGGAGGCCAGCAGCAGGCCGAGCATCTGCATGGCGTTCTGGCGGAACTTCGCCGGCTCCTGGCGCACGGTGATGGTGTGCAGGTCGGCGACCATATACAGGCAGTCGTACTCGTCCTCAAGCAGCTTCCAGTTGCGCATCGCGCCGATGTAGTTGCCCAGCGTGGGCGTGCCGGTGGGCTGGATGCCCGAGAGGATGCGCTGCTTTCTGACAGGGGTCTGCGGGGTCTGTTCCATGAGGGGTGTCCTCCTTTGCTGACGGGCGGTTGTGCGCCCGGAAAATGGTATATTCTGGCCGCATGCGCGCTGCGGCGGGTGATGCTTCATTGTATCACAATCCGGTGGGTTAAGCAAGGCGCAATGCGGAGCAAGGAAGCGGTCAATGCAAAAAACGCAGGATAGAATTGACTTTTTGGCATGACGGGCGTATACTGTCTCTATCTGTCTGCATACGGCGGCAGAGCACAATCATGACAACAATCTCAGGAGATATATACATGAACAGCAACGAGAGAAGCAAGGCGGTCGTGCTCATCCCGGCGTACAAGCCGGACGAGAGGCTGATCGACCTGACGCGCGAGCTGATTGAGAATGATCTGCGCGTGATGCTGGTGGACGACGGCGGCAAGGAGACCTTCCGCCCCATCTTTGAGGCCTGCGAGGCGCTTGGCGCGAAGGTCGCCGTGCACGCGGTCAACCAGGGCAAGGGCCGCGCGCTGAAGACGGGCATCAACGCCTGCCTCAATGTCTGGCCGGATCTGTGCGGCGTCGTCACCGCGGACGCGGACGGCCAGCATACCCCCAAGGATATCCTGCGCCTGATCGACGCGCTGCTGGAGCATCCGGATAAGCTGGTGCTCGGCTCCCGCGCGTTCACGGGCAACGTGCCCAAGAAGAGCCTCTGGGGCAACATGATCACCCGCACCGTCTACCGCTTCGTCAGCGGCGTGAAGGTCGGCGACACGCAGACGGGCCTGCGCGCCCTGCCGCGCTGCGCGCTGGAGGACATGATCCGCATCGACGGCGAGCGCTACGAGTACGAGATGAACGTGCTCCTCAAGCTCAGGGATATGAAGATCGGCGTGCACGAGGTGCCGATTGAGACCATCTACATCAACGACAACGCGGGCAGCCACTTCAATCCCGTCCGCGACGCGATCAAGATCTACATGGTCATCTTCAAGCACCTGTTCAGCTATATCTTCTCCTCCGGCCTGTCCTTTGTGGTGGACTATGCGCTCTACTGGCTGTGCCTTGGCCTCGGGCTGCACAGGGCCGTGAGCTATGCCGCGGCGCGCGTGGTCTCCTCTCAGGTGAATTACCATATGAACAAGCATGCGGTCTTCGGCGGCCGCGGCGGCAAGTATTCGATGGTCAAGTACTATGCGCTGTGCATCGCGCAGGGCGCCATCGGCGCGGGGCTGGTCTGGTTCCTGCCGACGGTGCTGCCGGTGTCTGCGGGCTTCATCAAGATCCCGGTGGATATCGTGCTCTTCGCCATCAGCTACACCATTCAGCGCGACTATGTGTTCGCCAATGATTGAGGCAAATGAAAGAGAATCAGAATGTTGACAATCGTCCGGCCGATGCGCCGGATGGCGGGCAGCAGGAGGCGCGGGGGCGTGTGCAGACGCGCACCCCGCTTTTTGCTTCCCTGAGGGAATGGGCGTCCGTGCGCCTGCCGGAGATCACGCTTGACGAGGACTTTTTCTCCTACAAGCACCTTGGCCGGCTGATCTACCGCGAGGATGGCACCCTGCCCATCGGCCCGTCGGCGTGGGCGGCGATCCTCTGCGCGGCGGTGCTGCTGCTGCTGGCGCTCTGGCGTCAGCTTTCGGGTATCCTGCGTCCGTCGGGGGTCTGGGGCGTGCTGCTCTCGCTGGCGGGGTCGCTGCTGTGCGTCCTGCTTCCGGCGCTGCTGGGCGCGTCCGTATCGCCTGAGCCCTGCGTCCGCCGCAGGCTGATGACGGCGGAGCAGCGCATTGCGCTGATCATCGCGGGCGCATCGGCGCTCTGCCCGATGACGCTGATGGCGGATATCCCGCAGGCGGTGCTGCTGCGCTTTGGCGCGGCGATCCCGGCGCAGGCCGCCGCTGTCCCGCCGGCGTCGCTCTTCCTGCCGATGCTGCTGGTCAGCGCGCTGATCGCGCCCGCCTGCGAGGAGATGTTCTTCCGCGGGTATCTGCTCTCCGCGCTGAAGGGCAGAGGGCCCCGCGCTGCTGCTGCGGTGAGCGCGCTGGTCTTCGCCGCCGCGCATGGGGCGGATCAGTTTGCCGCGCGCGCGCTGCTGGGGCTGCTGCTTGCGGCGGTCGTGCTGCATGCAGATTCGCTGGCGGCGGGGCTGATCGTCCATGCGATGTATAACCTGAGCATACTGCTCATCTCCTTTACGGGGCTGGGCTGGCTCTTTTCCGGGCTGTCGCTGCTTTCCTGCGCGGTGCGCATCGCGGGCACGGCGGTCTGCTTCGGCGCGATCCTGCGCTTCTGGCGCGCGCGCCGCCCGGCCAAGGATGCCAAGCCGCTCCGCCTGAGCTTCACGCGGAGGGAGCTGCTGCTGGCGGCTGCGGCGATGGCCGCGCTGATCGCGTCGCAGATCATAGCGGGGGTGACGGGCGTATGAATACTGCGCTGATCTGTATGGGGCGGCTGAAAGAGCGCTACTGGCGCGATGCCGCAGCGGAGTATGAGAAGCGGCTCTCCCGCTTTGGCCGGTATGAGACCATTGAGCTGCCGGATCTGCCGGAGCCGGCCAATTCCTCGCCCGCCATCGAGGCGCAGATCTGCAAAAAGGAGGGCGAGGCGATCCTCGCCAAGATCCGGCAGGACGATATCGTGATCGCCCTGTGCATCGAGGGGAAGCAGCTTGACTCCGTGCAGCTCTCGCGGAAACTGACGGAATACGGCGACACCGGACGGCGTGTGGTGTTTGTCATCGGCGGGAGCCTCGGCCTCTCGCCGGAAGTTGTCGCCCGCGCGCAGCTGCGCCTGTCCTTCTCGCCGATGACCTTCCCGCATCAGCTGGCGCGGATCATGCTGCTGGAGCAGACCTACCGCGCGATGAAGATCGCCGCCGGCGAGCGGTATCATAAATGACACAACGCATGACGGCATGCGGAAAGAAGGCTGAATCTGATGCATTATGACTTTGACCTTGTGGGCAAGATTGGCTCCATGGCGCTCATCCGCCGCGAGGAGGCCGACATCGACTACAACATCTTCTCCCGCCTTGGCAGGGAGCTGCGCCCGGGCATGATCTGGGTGACCTCCGGCGCGGCGGAGATCGGGCGGCTTGACTACATCAAGCGCACCGGCCACGAGCTGGCCTGCGACAGCGTGGACGCGAAGACCGACTACGCCGCGCAGGGGCAGACCATCCTCATGGAGCAGTACCGCCGGTTCATCCATCAGGATTACTCCGTGCGTCAGGTGCTGGTGGAGCATCAGCACTTCAACGACGAATACAAGCGCGAGCATATCCGCAGGCTCTTCCTGCGGGCGAAGGATCAGGGCGCGATCCCGATCGTGAACTACAACGACCCCGTCTCCGACGAGGAGAACCGCAAGTGGGAGCTGTCCGTCCTGCGCCGCGAGCATCGCGAGGTGCATGAGTGCGTGGACAACGACGAGACGGCGGCGGTCATCGCGGGGCTGGTGTCCACGCGCGTGCTGCTGATCATGACCTCCACCGAGGGCATCTATGCCGACCCGAAGGATCCCTCCACGCTGGTGCGCGACGTGCTCGCCCCGGATGCGGAGCGGCTGGAGGCGAAGGTCCGCGAGCTGCAGGGGCACTGCGTCGGCGCATCCCGCGCGGGCGCGAACGGCGCGCATGCGAAGCTCGAATTCGCGCTTGCCCCGGCGCTGCGCGGAACGACCGTCATCATCGGCCACGGGCGGCATAAGATCAGCGATCTCGTCGAGGGCCGCGTGCCCTGCACGAGGATCGGCATCGACTGAGAGGACGGGGCATGAAGGCGAATTATCATACGCATACCGCCCGCTGCGGGCATGCCTGCGGCACGGACGAGGACTATGTGCGCGCGGCGCTGAAGCAGGGCTATGATGTGCTGGGCTTCGCGGATCACATCCCGTGGCCGTATGCATCGGGCTTTCGCAATCCCCGCGTGCGCATGGACGCGGCGCTGATGGACGGCTACCTCGCCTCCGTCGCGGGGCTGAGGGAGAAGTACGCCGGCAGCATCCGCGTGTATGCGGGCTTTGAGGCGGAGTACTTCCCGGCATATATGCCGTGGCTGCGCGACATGCTGCAGGAGAAGCCGATCGATTACCTGATCCTCGGCAATCATTTTGACGAGACCGACGAGACGGGCATGTACTTTGGCAGCTGCCGCACGGCGGCCCAGCTGCGGCGGTATGTGGATCTGACGGTCAAGGGGCTGGAGACGGGGCTGTTCATGTATCTGGCGCACCCGGATCTGTTCATGCGCAGCTATCCCGCGTTTGACGCGGACTGCCGCGCCGCCGCGCGGGATCTGGCGCAGGCCTGCCGAGCGATGGACATCCCGATGGAGTACAACATCCACGACCGGTACATTGAGTTCGCGACGAAGCGTGTGAGCTACCCGAACCCGACGTTCTTCGAGATCGCGCGGGAGGAGGGCGTGCGCGTGCTCATCGGCGTGGACGCGCATGACCCGATGGAGCTTTCCGACGGGACGCAGTGGGCCCGCGCGGAGCGGGAGCTTGAGGCAGGCGGCGCACTGCGCATCGATCACATCGAGGCGGGCAAGTGACCCGCGGCAGAATCGGGATTGACATGCGGCCCGCAGGGCTTTATGCTGAATACAGGATCAAGATTCCGGGAGGAACAGACATGGGATTTTTTGACAGGATGCGCGCGTCGCTGGCGCGCTTTATGTCCGGCCGCTACGGCGCGGACCAGCTCTCACAGGCGATGGTCATCGCAGCGATCGTGCTGACGGTGCTTGGCATACTGACGGGGATCGGGCTGCTTGGCCTTGTGAGCAATGTGCTGCTGCTGCTGGCGGTCTTCCGCATGCTCAGCAAGGACCGCTACCGCCGAGCGCACGAGAATCAGGTCTATCTGGAGAAGACGTTCGGCCTGCGCAAAGACATGACCGAGCGCATGAACCGCTTCAAGAACCGCAAGAAGTTCTGCTACTTCTCCTGCCCGAAGTGCAGAACGAAGCTGCGCGTGCCGCGCGGCGTGGGCAATGTGACGATCACCTGCAAGAGCTGCGGGAATAAGTTCGACAAGAAGGCATAAGCACAAGAGCTGCCCGGCCGGGGATCTGGCGCAGGGCAGCTTTTTGCGGACAGGGGGTTCACCGGGATGAAGAGAATATGGCTGGCGGCCGTCCTTGCGCTGCTGTGCGCGGCGGGGGCGGCGCTGTGGCTGCTGCTGCCCGGCAGCGCTGCGCCGCAGGACCTGCAGCCGGAGGCGGGGCGGGACTATGCCCGCGCCGATTTGGCCTATGACGAGGGGCTGCGCACCCTGCGCGGCAGGGAGACGATCATCGCGGACAACCGCAGCGGCGCCGATCTGGAGGAGATCGTCCTGCGCCTGCCGATGAATGCGCTGGACGGCGCGGGCATGGACGTGACCGGCGTGACCGTCAACGGCGAGGCGGCAGGGAGCGCGCAGGACGCGGACGACCCGACCGTGCTGCGCATCGCGCGCGCATGGCCGAAGGAAGAGCGGGTGACCATCGGGTTTACGCTGATGGTGAAGCACCCGCAGGCGGAGGGCGCGGCGGCGATCACGCTGCCGTACCTTGCGATGGCGGAGGGCGGCGCATGGCGCACGGACGCCTATGACGGCCTCGCGGACAGGGGCTATGCCCGCGCGTTTGATTTCAGCGTGACGGTGGACGGCGTGTGCGCGGCGTCGATGCGCGGGGCGCGGGATATGAGCTTTGCGCTCGCGCAGGGCTGCGCCGTGCGCAGCAGGCAGACCGGCGGCGTGACGCTGACGGCATATGCGCGGACGGCCGGGAGGGCTCGCTCGCTGCTTGACGCAGGGGAGACGGCGATCGCCTCCCTTGCGAAGGCGGGCCTGCCTTATCCCTTCCCGGCGCTGACGCTGGCGGATGCGCAGACGGCGCGGCGGGAGGGACTGCCGCTCTCCGGACTCATTGTGCTGGACGCGCAGGCGGATCGGGAGACGCTGATCCGGCGCGTGACCCGGCTCGCCGCGCGGCAGATCTTCGGCATTTATGTGGAGAGCGACCCGTGGAATGCGCCGTGGCTGAGCGAGTCGCTCGCCGCCGCGGCGGAGATGCTGGCCTGCCGCGCCCGCAGGGGCACGGCGGCGTATGAGACGCGGCTGTATGAGGAGATGGAGCCGGCCTTCCGCGTGACGCGCCCATACGGCGTGACCGTCGGCGCGGGGACGGCGCATTTCGGCGGCGACGGCGAGATGACGCAGGTGCTCGGCGATCAGGGCGGGGCGATGCTCCTCGGCCTTGAGGCGGCGATGGGGACGGAGGCGTTCACCGATGCGCTGACGCAGTATATCCATGCGAATGCCGGCGGGATTGCCGCGCAGGCGGATCTGGAGGACGCGCTGCAGGCGGCAAGCGGGGCGGACTGGTCGGGCTATCTGGCGGACGGGCTGTCGCAGTGAGCGAAGCAGAGCAGGAGCAGCAGCCCCGCGCAGAGCATGCCCAGCACGGGATAGCCGCTCTCCACAATCGGCCCGAAGCCAATCAGGGCAAAGAGCAGGCAGCACGCGCCGGGGATCGCCCATGACAGGCGGCAGCGCGGCGCGAGGCGGGCGAGGGAGAGCAGCATCGCGCAGAGCGTGGACTGCGCGGCGGCGTACATGCAGGCGGCCAGCAGCAGGTAGCCGCCGGGGCCGAGCCTGCGGCTGAGATGGACGAAGGGCAGCGGCCTGTGCAGCAGCGCGGGCAGATGCCGCCGGCACACGGCGACCCCGCCAAGAAGCAGCCCGCAGAAGACGGCGGCGAAGAGAAGCGCCGCGCGCAGCCTCCGCCTTGGCGGCAGGCGAAGGAGAGCAGGCAGCGCGCCGGAGATCATCGCGGCATTCAGCGCCGCATAGGCAAAGCCATCGACAGCGGCGCGGACGGGGACGTCCGGCGTCATCGTGGGGAGGAAGCACGCCTCCCCCGGCGGCAGAGCATACAGGCGAAGGAGCATCGCGGGCAGCAGCGCGCACAGCGCAGCCCCCGGCGCAGCGAGGCCGGCGAGCCCGCGCGACGCCAGCGGGACGCTGACAAGGAGCGTCGCCGCCATGCCCAGCGCATAGGCATGGCGCACGGGCAGCACGAGGGCCGCAAGCTCCGCGCAGGCGGCGAGCATTGCACCGCCCGTGACCGCCGAGAGCAGGAAGAAAAGCCCCTGCGCCATGCGCCCGGGCCCGCCGCCGAAGCAGCGCATACACAGCGCGCCGAGCGAGGAGACGCCGCAGCGCTCCATCCGGCTGCACAGGCGCAGGCAAAGCCAGCAGAGCGCCGCACAGGCGCAGAGCGCGGCGGCGAGAGACGCGGGCCCGTGCCCGGCGAAGAAGCGCAGGATCTCCCGCCCGGAGGCGAAGCCCGCGCCGATGACCCCGCTCAGCAGAGCGAGCGAGCAGACGAGGACGTCCATCGGCATTCCCCCTTGTGCTGCATAGCGTATGCCGCGCAGTCAAAATGCAGACGAATGCGCGCTTTTCCTTTTCTTTTGGCGCGTTTCGCTGTATAATAAAATGATATCAGAGCATGTCGCGGTATACGCGGATGCTTCGTGCAGAAGGAAGCGATTGTTCGATATGCAGAGGATCAATTACTGTGAGATTGATCTGTCCGCGATCCGCCACAATGTCGGCGTGATGCGCGGGCAGCTTGCCGCGGGGGTGAAATTCCTCGCAGTGGTTAAGGCGGATGCGTATGGTCACGGCGCTGTGCCTGTGGCGCGGGCTGCGCTGGAGGCCGGGGCGGATATGCTGGCTGTCGCCATCCCGGAGGAGGGCATCGAGCTGCGCGGCGCAGGGATCGACGCGCCGATCCTCGTGCTGGGCGGCATCGACGAGGCGGCGGCGTACGCCGTGGCGCAGGCCGGGCTGACGCAGGCGGTCTTTGACGAGGCGCGCGTGCGGGCGCTGGCCGCCGCGGGCAGGGCCTGCGGCAGCGCGGCGAAGGTGCATCTGAAGCTGGACACCGGCATGAGCCGCATCGGCGTGCGCACGCCGGAGGAGGCGCAGGCGCTGGTGCAGCTGATCGACAGCCTTGAGGGGATCGAGCTGACCGGCTGCTTCACCCACATGGCAACGGCGGACGAGGAGGACAGCGCGGGCACGCTCGCGCAGATCGCGCGGTTTGAGTCGATGTGCGCGGCGATCGCCGCTGTGCATCCGCAGCCGATCCTGCGCCATGCGGCGAACACTGCATCGATCTTCTGCTATCCGCAGGCGCATGCGGATATGGTGCGCGGGGGCATCGCGCTCTACGGATATCCGCCCGTGCCGCAGGCGAAGGGGCTGCGCCCCGCGATGCGCTGGGTGACGCGCGGCGTCTATGTCAAGACGATTGAGCCGGGCGAGCGGGTCAGCTACGGCGGCCTGTTTGAGGCGCATCGCCCGACAAGGGTGATGACCGTGCCGGTCGGGTATGCCGACGGATACCGCCGTGCGATCACGGGGAAGGGCTGCGTGCTCGTGCGCGGGCGCAGGGCGCCGATCCTCGGGCGCGTATGCATGGACCAGATCATGGTGGACGTCACCGATATCCCGGGCGCGCAGGCGGGCGACGAGGTCGTGCTGCTGGGCGTGCAGGGGGCGGAGAGCATCGACGCGGATGAGATGGCGGCATGGATCGGGACGATCAGCTATGAGGTGATCTGCTCACCGTCGCCGCGCGTGCCGCGCGTGTATGTGAACGCATGACGGACGCGCAGAGCGCGGCGCGCAAGGACGCGCTGCGCAGGCAGATGAAGGAACAAAGGCGCACCCTGAGCGGAAGCGAACAGGCGCGCATGGCGGCGCAGCTTGCGGGGCATGTGCTGGCCTCGCCGGCGTACCGGCAGGCGAAGACGGTGATGCTCTACATGGCGGCGCGGGGTGAGATCAGCCTTGACGCCGTGATAGCGGATGCGCTTGACTGCGGAAAGCGGCTTGCGCTGCCGCTGTGCGCGGGGCGCGGCGTGATGACGGCAAGGGCCGTGCGCGGCATGCGGGAGCTTCAGGCGGGGATGTACGGGCTGATGGAGCCAAGGGGCGATTGCCCGGTCGTCCCGCCGGAGGAGATCGATCTGATTCTCGTCCCGGGCGCTGCGTTTGACAGGCGCGGCGGGCGCATCGGGCAGGCGGGCGGCTACTACGACCGATTCCTGCCGCTGACAGGGGCCTGCCGGATAGGCGTATGCCACAGCTTTGCGCTGATGGACGATCCGCTGCCGCAGGAGGCGCACGACGCACGCATGCACCTGCTGGCGACGGACGAGGGGATCCGGCCCGCAATACAGGAATGATGATGACGCGCACAGCGCGCGGACAACCCATACACAGACAGAGCAACACAATCAGGAGGACGAGATCATGAACAAGACGGCGGAAACCGGCGCGGCGAAGAAGAATAAAAAGAAGGTCAGGAAGCCCCTTCGCAGGGCAAAGAACTGGGGCTCCCGCGTGGGCTCGCTGGTGGGCAGGCTGGTGATCGTGCTGATCGCCATGACGGTGCTGGGCGTGCTGCTCAGCGCGCTGCAGGCGATCGGCAATATGACGCTGCGCAGCGTGATCACGTTCGTCGTGATCGGCGCGATGCTGGCGATGTACTATGCGGAAGGTCTGCGCGAGGGCGCGGGCGATGCATCGTGGAGCCGGTTCTATGGCAAGGTCGAGGCCGGCGGCAAGGCGCTCACCCGCGAGGAGGACGCCGCCTGCTACCAGCCGCTCAAGGCTGTCTGCGTGGGCGCGATCATGTTCGGCATCCCGCTCGTGCTGGCTGTCATCAACGCGCTGCTGGCGAAGGACTACACCTATGTGATGCAGGACCTGCCGGACTGGGTGACCAACTCCTACGGCTCCCGATCGGACATCATGGGCCCGCTGAGCGCATATATGCAGACCGACAGCATGGGCGCGGACAGCTATATCCGCATGATCGTGCGTCTGCTGATTATGCCGTACATCAATCTGTTCAGCGATCCGCTGAAGATGACCGCGCAGATTGACCGCCTGTCCCCGCTGTTCATGCTGACCTATCCGATCGCCTATGTGATCGGCTACCTCTGCGGCCCGATGACCAACGAGAAGAACCGCAAGCAGGAGCGCCGCGCGAAGAAGATCGCCGTGCGCAAGGCGCAGAAGAGCAATCTGGCTGCGGAGCTGGTCGGCTCCGGCGGCGAGGTGCACTACGGCCAGCAGGAGAAGAGCGCCAAGAAGGTCAAGAAGGAGCTCCTGTGACGCCGCTGCCGGTTGAAATGGCGGCACGCGTCTGATATAATAAACGGACTGACCGGCAGCCGATTCTGGCCGGTATACGGGAACGGAGTGCGGATATGAGAATCATCAGCGGTCAGGCGCGCGGGCGTGCGCTCGTCGCCCCGCCGGGGGAGAAGACCCGGCCTACGCTTGACTATGTGCGCGAGTCGCTGTTCAACATCATCCGCTGGGATGTGATGGACGCGCGCGTGCTCGATCTCTTCGCAGGGACGGGCGCGCTGTCGCTGGAGGCCGTCAGCCGCGGGGCAAAGGAGGCCGTCCTCATCGACATGGACAGGGACGCCTGCGCCGCGATCACGAAGAATATGGCCTCCACGAAGCTGGGGGACAGGTGCCGGCTGATTGCGCGGGACTATCGTCAGGCGCTCACGCAGCTGGAGCGCGAGGGCGCGGCGTTTGACATTGTATTTATCGATCCGCCGTACAAGATGGAGAATACCGGCGAAATGTGCGCGGAACTCTACGACAGGGGCCTGCTTTCGGAGGCGTTCCTGATTGTCGTGGAGCACAGGCGCGGGCTTGCGCCGCTGGTGGATGAGCGGTTTGATGCGTTCGACCAGCGCAGCTACCGCGACACGCAGATCACGCTGATCCGCCGGGCGGGCGTCATGCCGGAGGAGGGCCTATGAGCACATGGCTGTACCCGGGCAGCTTTGACCCGGTGACGATCGGGCATATGGATATCATCACGCGGGCCAGCCGTCTGTGCGGCAGGCTGGTTGTCGCCGTGCTGCATAACCCGGATAAGCGCGGCGCGCTGCCCGTGCCCGAGCGTGTGCGCCTGCTGAAGGCGGCGTGCGCGGGGCTTGGCAATGTCGAGGTGATCGCGCGCGGCGGGCTGACGATCGAGTGCGCCGCGGAGGTCGGCGCGCAGGCGATTGTGCGCGGCGTGCGCCCGATCGGGGATTTTGATTCGGAATACCAGCTGGCGCAGATCAACCATGCGCTCAGCGGGATTGAGACGCTGATGATGACGACGTCCGAGGGGTGCTCATGCATCTCCTCAAGCGTCGTGCGGCAGGTCGCCGCATTCGGAGGGGACATTACACCGATGGTGCCGGCTGGGCTGGCAGAGGACATCAGGCTGGCGCTATGCGGCGGTCAGAGATAAGAGGAGGACACCATGGAGCAGAACGAGCAGATGGAGCGCCCGACGCGCCGCGAGCATGCCGCCAATGCGGACAGCATCAGCCAGGCCATGCGCGTGATCGACACGATTGAGCAGATGATCAACGAGGGCTCCCGCGTGCCGCTGTGGAAGGACCGGTGCATTGTGGAGCAGGCGAGGCTGATTGATCTGATCGGTCAGCTGCATATTGTGCTGCCCAAGACCGTGCAGCAGGCGCATGAGATCATGCAGCGCAGCGAGGAGATCATCACCACCGCAAAGACCGAGGCGGACAGGATCGCCGACGAGGCGGATAAGTACCACCGCGAAACGATCGAGACCGCGAAGAAGACCAGCGACGAGATCCGCGCGGATGCGGATGCCTACTGCCAGAACGTGAGCCAGCAGGCAGCGGATGCGGCCAACGCCGCCGTCGCCGACGCGCAGAGCCGCGCGGAGCAGATCATCTACGCCGCGCAGATGCAGGCCCAGCAGCTGGTGGACGAGAGCGAGATCACCCGCCGCGCGCAGGCCGAGGCGCTGGAGCTGCGCGACCGCGCGCAGAAGGACGCGGCGAGCATCTACAATCAGGCGTGCGTGCATGCGGATAAGCTGCTCTCCGGCGCGGCGGCGGCATTCTCCCGCAGCGCCAGCGAGCTGGCAGCGCTGCGCGACAGCCTGCTGGGCGGCGCGTCCAACCCGGACGACACGATGTATTGACCTTTGACCGACCGCCGTGCGCGGCAAGGAAGGGAGAGCTACCGATGAAAGAAAACAACATCCTGTATATTGTCGTTCCCTGCTACAAGGAGCAGGAGGTCCTGCCGGAGACGAGCAAGCGCCTCGGCGAGAAGATGAAGGCCCTGATGGACGCGGGCAAGATCAGCACCAAGAGCCGCGTGATGTTCGTCAACGACGGCTCCAGCGACCAGACGTGGCCGATCATCGCGAAGCTCCATGAGGAGCGGCCGGAGATGTTCTCCGGTGTGAACCTCTCGCGCAACCGCGGCCATCAGAACGCGCTGCTGGCGGGCCTTCTTACGGCGGTGAACCATGCCGACATGATCGTCTCCATGGACGCGGACCTGCAGGACGACATCAACGCCGTGGACGCGATGGTGGACGCCTACCACGAGGGCTATGAGGTGGTGTACGGCGTGCGCTCCAAGCGCGATACCGATACCTTCTTCAAGCGTTTTACCGCCGAGGGCTTCTACAAGGTGATGAAGGCGCTGGGCGTGGACATCGTGTTCAACCATGCGGACTACCGCCTGATGAGCCGCCGCGCTGTGGAGGGCCTCGCCTCCTTCACCGAGGTTAATCTCTTCCTGCGCGGCATCGTCCCGCAGATCGGCTACAAGTGGACGACGGTGACCTATGAGCGCGCCGAGCGCTTCGCCGGCGAGAGCAAGTATCCGCTCAAGAAGATGCTCGCCTTTGCGGCGGACGGCATCACCTCCTTCTCCGTCAAGCCGATCCGCCTCGTGCTGACGGCGGGCGTGGTCGTCTTCCTTGTGAGCATCCTGATGCTGCTCTATGCGCTCATCGCCAAGCTGACGGGCAACACCTCCGCTGGCTGGACGAGCCTGATGGGCTCCATCTGGCTGATCGGCGGCATCCAGCTGCTGAGCCTCGGCGTGGTCGGCGAGTATATCGGCAAGATCTACAACGAGACCAAGCGCCGCCCGCGCTTCATCATCGAGAGCGTGCTCAATAAGGAATAAGCGGCGAATACAGCGCTATATATGATCAAGCCCTCCTGTAACGGGAGGGCTTTTGCAAAGGACGGGATAAAACGCATGAACCAGCACATCATAACGATAGCGGCGCTGGGGCCGGATACGGGCGATATGCTCACCATGGGTGCGCTGCAGGCGATGCGCGCGGCGAAGACGCTGATCCTGCGCACGGCGCGGCACGGCGCGGCGGCGCTGCTTAAGGAGCAGGGCGTTGCCTACGAGACGCTGGATGCGCTCTACGAGGAGTGCGAGGATTTTGACGAATTGTGCGTCATGGCGGCCAGGAGGCTGACCGCCCGGGCAAGGGCGTGCGGCGAGGTATGCTATGCCGTCAGCGACCCGGGCAGCGACGCCACGGTGCGCGCGCTGGCGGCATGCGCGGGGGAGGAAATCGCCCTGCGCGTGGTCGGCGGCGTGACGGCTGCGCAGGCGGCGGCGTGCGCGGCGATCCCCTACGGCGTGAACACGGAGAACCTGCGCACGATCACCGCGCTGTCCACGGAGGAGATCCGCGTGCAGGCGGACTGCCCGCAGGTGATCACGGAGATCGACACGAAATATATCGCCTCAGACGTCAAGCTCTGGCTGTCGGATCTGTTTGAGGACGAGATGACGGTCTACTTCGTGGAGAATGTTTCGGATGGCTGTGCGGCGCGCCCGATTCTGCTGTGCGAGCTGGACAGGCAGCCGCACTATGACCACAGGACGGCTGTACTGGTGCCGGCGGTGAGCGTCTACGAGCGCAGCCGCGCGACGTACGAGGATTTTGTGCAGGTGGTCGGCAGGCTGCGCGGGCCGGGCGGCTGCCCGTGGGACAGGGCGCAGACCCACCACACCCTGCGCCAGTACATGATCGAGGAGGCCTGCGAGGCGGCGGAGGTCATGGACGGCGACGAGCCGATGAAGATCGCGGATGAGCTGGGCGACGTGCTGCTGCAGGTCGTGCTGAACGCGGCGATCGGCGCGGAGCACAGGGACTTTACCGACAGGGACGTCACCAGCATGGCGGCGCACAAGATGATCACAAGGCACGAGCACGTCTTTGGCCGGGCGAAGGCAAAGGACGCGCAGGCCGTCACCGCCGTATGGGAGAACGCGAAGAAGAAGGAGCGAGGCGAGCAGACGGCGCTGGAGCGCGTGATGGACGTCGCGCCCTCGCTGCCCGGGCTCATGCGCGCGCAGAAGGTCGTGCGCAGGCAGATGCAGGCGCAGGGCACGCCCGTCAGCCGGGAGGATGCGCTCGCCTGCCTGCAGCGCGCGGCGCAGGCGATGACCGGCGCGGGCGCGGGCGAGGCGCAGCTGGGCGAGCTGCTGGAGGCCTGCGCGTATCTGGCGCACGCGATGGATCTGGATGCGGAGACCGCCCTGCGCGCAAAGACGGCGCGCAGGATCGCGCAGCTGCAGAAGGAATACGACAAAAATCCTTGACTCCACAAAGATTTTTTCTGAAAAAATCATATTCCCTCTTGCCAGAACGGGGGAATCCATGTAGAATATGTTCCAGTTGCCTTTTGGGGCATACCACAAAGAACGGAAAGCCGAGCCCTCTGGAGCGGCATTCATAAAGGGAGGATCATACACCATGAATAAGAATGAACTGAGCGCGGCGATCGCCGCGAAGGCCGGCCTCACCCGTAAGGACGCGGAGGCTGCGCTGTGCGCCATGAGCGACATCATTGCTGAGAGCCTGAAGAACGGCGAGAAGGTTCAGATCGTCGGCTTCGGCGCGTTTGAGGTCAAGGAGCGCCCGGCCCGCAAGGCCCGCAACCCGAAGACCGGCGAGGAGATCCAGATCGGCGCGCGCCGTTCCCCGATGTTCAAGCCGGGCAAGGCGCTCAAGGAAGCCGTCGAGGGCTGAGCTGATTGAGGAGCTGTCAGGAGAGGCCGGGAACACCATCGTGATCATACGCGCTGCGCCGGAGGGGATTCCGGGTGCTGATGCATGATCGCTTGGCGCTTCCGGCAGAGCCTGACGGCTCTTTCTTTTTGCGGATTTGGCAAAAGATGAAGGAAAACCGGTGCGCCGGAGGGAATGAAAGACAGGAGAACGCGCGCGCCTGAGGGGGAAGAACGATGAGCTATATGATGAAGCCGATGAGCTACGTTGCGGTGATCGTGATGGGCTATCTGCTCAAGAGAATCGGATTCCTGCGCGACCGGGAGAGGCAGACGCTCTCGAGGATCATGCTCAATATCACGCTGCCCTGCGCGATCATGCAGGCCTTTGACGGGCTTGACGCAGGGGCGGGTCTCTTTCTGATCGCGGGTCTTGGCCTGCTGTGCGCGGGGCTGCCGATCCTGCTGGTGTACGCGATGACGCGGGGGAAGGAGACGCGCCTTCGCGTCTACCGGATGCTCAACATCGGCGGGTACAACATCGGCTGCTTCTCCGTGCCGCTGATCTCGGTCTTCTTCGGCAGCGCGGGCGTGGTGACGGCGTGCCTGTTTGACATCGGCAATGCGGTGGTCATGACCGGCGGCGCCTATGCGATGACCAGCACGCTGCTGGGGACGGGCGGCAGGCGCGAGAGCGCGAAGGAGATCCTGCTCAAGTTCCTGCGCTCTGTGCCGTTTGACGTGTACATGGCGATGCTGGCGGTCAGCGCGCTGGGGATCACGCTGCCCAAGGCCGTCTTCACAATGACGCAGCCGGCGGGGCAGGCGAACGCCTTCCTCGCGATGCTGATCATCGGCCTTGCCTTCGAGCCGTCCGGCGGGCGCGCGATGCTCGGCGAGGCGGCGCGGCTGCTGGGCCTGCGCTATGCGCTGGCGGCGCTGTTCGCGGCGGGGATCTGGTTCCTTGCGCCCTTTGCGCAGCCGGTGCGCGCGGTGCTGGCGGTGGTGTGCTTCGCCCCGCTCTCCAGCCTCTCGCCGATCTACACGGAGCGCTGCGGCGGCGACGTCGCGCTTGCCGGCTTTACCAATTCGCTCTCCATCGCCGTCAGCCTCGCTGCGATGCTGACGCTGTCCACGATGCTGGCCGTGTGATGCGGCTCATGATATGCAATGATCAACCGAGGAGGAAGGTAATTATGGAAAAGGCAAAGGTGTACTTTACAGACTTCAGAACCCCGGCCGGCGGCGACGGGCTGCCCACCAAGCTCAAGAAGCTGATTCAGAAGGCGGGCATTGCCGATCTTGACATGGAGGGCAAGTTTGTCGCGATCAAGATGCACTTCGGCGAGTTGGGCAACATCAGCTACCTGCGCCCGAACTACGCCCGCGCGGTCGTGGACGTGGTGCGCGCGCTCGGCGGCAAGCCCTACCTGACCGACTGCAACACGCTCTACCCCGGCAGCCGCAAGAACGCGCTGGAGCACCTGGAGTGCGCCTGGCAGAACGGCTTTACCCCGCTGACCGTCGGCTGCCCGATCCTCATCGGCGACGGCCTCAAGGGCACGGACGATGTGGCTGTGCCGGTCGTGGGCGGCGAATTCGTGAAGGAGGCGCGCATCGGCCGCGCGGTGATGGATGCGGACGTGTTCATCAGCCTGACGCACTTCAAGGGCCACGAGTCCACGGGCTTCAGCGGCACGATCAAGAACATCGGCATGGGCTGCGGCTCCCGCGCCGGCAAGAAGGATCAGCACTCCCACGGCAAGGCGCGCATCGACGAGGAAGCCTGCCGAGGCTGCAGGCGCTGCATGCGCGAATGCGCGAACGACGGCCTCGTCTTTGATGAGGAGAGCCGCAAGATGCGCGTGGATCTTGATCACTGCGTCGGCTGCGGCCGCTGCGTGGGCGCGTGCAATTTTGACGCGATCTCCTTCGGCGAGGACAACGCGAACGAGATGCTCTGCTGCCGCATGGCGGAATACACGAAGGCTGTCGTCGACGGCCGCCCGCAGTTCCACATCTCCCTGATCGTCGATGTATCGCCCAACTGCGACTGCCACAGCGAGAACGACGCGCCCATCCTGCCCAACATCGGCATGTTCGCATCCTTCGATCCGCTGGCGCTGGATCAGGCCTGCGTGGACGCGTGCCTCGCGGCGAGCCCGATGCCCAATTCTCAGCTGTGGGACAACCTGCGCAGGCCGGGCTTCGCGGACTGGGGCGACCCGTTCAAGAACTCCACGCCTGAATCCGAGTGGCGCGCGTGCCTTGACCACGCGGAGAAGATCGGTCTGGGCAGCCGCGAGTACGAGCTGATCCGCATGTAACCGGAGGGACAGGTCATGCTGAGTATACTGATGCGGGCGGGCAGCTTCATCGCGATCATCGCGCTGGGCTACCTGCTCAGGAAGGCCGGATTCTTCAAGGCGGAGGACTTTGACACCCTCGCCAAGATCAGCATCCGCATTACGCTCCCCTGCGCGATCATCACCAGCTTCGCCGGTAAGGAGATTGACATGGCGCTGCTGAGCCTGCCGCTGATGGCGCTCGCCTGCGGCGCGGTCTATATCGCCATCGGATTCATGATGAACAGGGGAAATGACCGCGAGATCCGCGCCTTTGACATGCTCAATCTCGCCGGATACAACATCGGCACCTTCGTCATCCCCTTTGCGCAGAGCTTCCTCGGCGCGATGGGCGTGGTTGCGGTGAGCATCTTTGACACGGGCAACGCCGTGATCTGCCTCGGCGGCGCGTACAGCCTCGCAAGCATGGTCAAGGACGGCAGCGGCTTCTCCCTGCGCAGGCTTGCCCGCGCGCTGGGCACGTCCGTGCCGTTCGTCACCTATATCCTGATGCTGAGCATGAATCTGCTGAGCCTGCCGGTGCCGGCATTCGTGCGCTCGGTCGCGGAGGTCGGCAGCGGGGCGAACGCCTTCGTCGCGATGCTGATGATCGGCGTGGGCTTCCGGCTGGAGGCGAACCGATCCCAGCTGGGGCATATCGCCCGCATCATCGGCATCCGCTATGCGCTGGCGACGGTCTTCGCTCTCTGTTTCTATTTCCTCACGCCTTTCGCGCTGGAGATCCGTCAGGCGCTGGTGATCCTTGCCTTCGCGCCCATCGGCTCTGCCGTGCCGGCCTTCACCCGCGAGATGAAGAGCGACGCGGGCCTCTCCTCCGCCATCAACTCCATTGCGATGGTCATCAGCATCACGGTCATCGTGTCGCTGCTGCTGATCATGCTGTGAGCGGAGAAAAAAGCATACAGATAAAGAGCGTCCCCGCCGGAAACGGCGGGGACGCTTTGGCATGGGCTCGGCTCCTCCCTGTTATGATAGCAGGCTCCGCGGTATGAGCCGCTGCCCCCGGCGGGGGACTCCTTCCGTCACGGCTGCGCCGTGCAGCTGTCCGGGGAGCCTGCATCGTCGCGCCACAGGCGGCAGGCTCCGGTGTCTTCAACGAGGGAGGCTTAGGATGCGCAAGCCACCATGCAGAATCATGTTATCGCTATCCTTTCTTTTTTCGGGGAAGAGAAGGGGCGGTGGGGCGAGCAGATGGCGAAGCCGCGCCGTCCGCCGAAGGCGGAAGCAAGGCGCATAAGCCCCTGCCAAGCAGGCTCATTGCAGAGCATATTCCGGATAGAGCTGGCTTACTGGTGCTGCGCCTGCGTATAGCCGGGGATCGAAGGATCGCGGCCGATCTGCGTGTTGTCCTGCGTGCGGCACTGCAGCTCGCGCACGGGATGCGGCGCGGTCTCGTAGCGATAATCCTTGCCGGAGGCGGCAATCGTGCGCATGATGACCTCATGGCTGGCGGCGCACAGCTGATCCCCGTGCACAATGGCCTGATAGGCGAAGAACGGATCCGCTGCCTCGAGACCCTGCACGGGCGTTGTGCGCATGTCCTTATACGTCCGCTGCGCCGTCGTCAGCATGGCGCGGACATAGGGGATATTCGACTCCAGCCGCAGCGGCGCGGGGAACTCCGGCTCCGGGATCACCTGCTGCCAGTGCTTGCCCTCGTACTGCTCCAGCAGCTGCGCCGCCTTGTGCAGATGCGCAACCTCCTGCTCCAGATGCTGCGCCCAGATCCGGCGGATATACGGATCCGTCTCCGTCTGCTCGCAGGACCAGTAGAGGTAGCACTCCGTGTACTCATGCATCAGCATGCACTCCAGCCACGACAGGTCGGGATTCTGCAGCGCCTCGTATTGGGAGACGTGCTGCTCCTCGATCATCCCGATCTCCTGATAGAGCCGGCGGCCGATGTCATTGCCGTAGAAGCCCGTGGTATTCATATAGTAGTTCATCGTCTGCTGCTCCGCCGCCGTGATGATCGACGCGGCCAGCAGGTCAAACAGCGGCGCATCCTTGCCAAGCGGGGCGGGGAGGCCGTCCTTCGGGAATCTGTGCTCGCTGATCGTCGGGCGGCCGGGCATGATCTCCGTATACCGGCCGACCAGCCGCTCGGCATGCTCGCCGGTATCCGTCTCCATCAGATCCGCATAGCGGTACAGATGGTCAAAGTCCTCCAGAAGCGCGAAGTCCAGCGCCTCCTTCACCTGCGGGCAGGCGACGCGCTGCGCCAGATGCGCCGTGAGGTCGACGGCGAGCTGCTCGTAGGAGATCGTATGCTCAAGGATGCTCTCGCCGATGGGCTTGAGGTTAGAGAGCTTCTTTTGCTGCTGCTGCTCGGTGCGCCTTGTCATCGCCAGCTCCCGGCGCAGCGCCTGATTGCCGCAGTGACGCGCCATCTGATGCGAGAACTTCACCGACTCAAACTCCGTGCCGTTCATCAGAATGATGCGGCATTTTGTATACGGATCCACGGCCTTGGGGTCATACGCGCGCGGATACAGCGCGGCGAAGGACTCGAACGTCGAGGTGATCGGCACGGCGCGCTCTGTGAATGGATTCATGGGGTTCCCTCCTTGCTGTCCGGCATGACGCCTGATAGAGGAAGGATATCCGCCGGGGGCGCGGGGTATGCATGGCGCGCAGAGAAGGAAAGAAAAGCAGCCGGAGAGGACAGGGAAGGTCAGAAAAAGACAATATAAATTATACGTTCAAAACACATTTTTCTCCTTGCGGGCAGGGACAATTCTGTCTATAATGTATTGTTGAAGGTTCATGTATTCCCAGAAAAGGACATCTTACGAACGGAGGACTACACAATGACCCAGATCTTTGGGAACTTCGCCGATCTGACGTGGCAGATGATGGCGATGTGGGCGATCGGCGGTATCATGATCTACCTGGCGATCGTCAAGGAAATGGAGCCGACCCTTCTGCTTCCGATGGGCTTTGGCTGCATTCTGTGCAACATGCCGAATTCCGGTATGATCCATACGCTGGAGATCCTGTTCCAGGCCGGCGTTGACAACGAGCTCTTCCCGCTGCTGCTGTTCATCGGCATCGGCGCGATGATCGACTTCGGCCCGGTTCTGGCCGACCCGAAGCTGCTGCTCTTCGGCGCAGCCGCGCAGTTCGGTATTTTCTTCACCCTGTCCATGGCCAGCCTGCTCGGCTTCGAGCTGCGCGACGCCGCCTCTATCGCCATCATCGGCGCGGCGGACGGCCCGACCTCCATCTTCGTCTCCCAGCAGCTCAAGAGCAACTACACGGCGGCGATCATCGTTGCGGCATATTCCTATATGGCGCTGGTGCCGATCGTGCAGCCCTTCTGCATCAGGCTGGTCACCACGAAGAAGGAGCGCATGATCCGCATGGAGTACACCGCCGGCGCGATCAGCAAGACCACCCGCATCCTCTTCCCGATCGTCGTTTCCATCATTGCCAGCCTTGTCGCGCCGGATTCCGCTGCGCTGGTCGGCTTCCTGATGTTCGGCAACCTGCTGCGTGAGTGCGGCGTGCTGCGCTCCCTGTCCGAGTCTGCGCAGAACGTGCTGGCCAACCTCGTCAGCCTGCTGCTGGGCCTGACCGTCGCCGTGCGCATGCAGGCGGAGAGCTTCCTCGTGCCGGAGACCCTGATGATCCTCGGCCTCGGCCTCGTCGCCTTCATGTTCGACACCTTCGGCGGCGTGTTCTTTGGCAAGTTCATCAACCTCTTCTCCAAGAAGAAGGTCAACCCGATGGTCGGCGCTGCCGGCATCTCCGCCTTCCCGATGTCCTCCCGCGTCATCGCGAAGATGGCCAGGGACGAAGACCCGTACAACTTCATCCTCATGCAGGCGGCCGGCGCGAACGTCGCCGGCCAGGTGGCTTCCGTTATCGCGGGCGGTCTGATCCTCGCGATGATCGGTCCGCTGGTTTGATCACGAAGGAGGTAGTGCTATGAGCATCAATGTGCAGGCGTTCCTCGAGTCCCTCGTCTTTATGGTCGAAGGCTGGCTGGGCATCTTCATCGTCATGGCGGTCATCATCGCTGTGGTCTACGCTCTCAACAAGTTCACCGCTGAGAAGAAGGACAAGTAATCTTTTCTGGCTTTGAGCAGCCGGCGCACGGGCGTGCGCCGGTTTTTTTCTGCCGCAGGGAGGCGAGGCGGCTGAGCGGAAAGATACGCCTCAGTCAGAGATACGGCGCAGGAAAACGGGCCTGCCGCCGCGAATGGAGCATACAGGACAATATGGCCGATCCCCCCGATGACATGGGCGGCAGGATGAAAGGATGGATACGGGTATGGAAAAGATCCGCTTGGGCATTGTCGGCTTTGGCTCGATGGGCCTGAACCACGCGAAAGCGATCCTCAGCGATGTGCCGGAGGCGGAGCTGACGGCGGTATCCACCCGCAGCGGGACGTATGTGGAGCCGCTGCGGCAGATGAAGAAGGACGTGCAGGTATTCCGCACGGCGCAGGAGCTCTATGCTGCCGGCGTATGCGACGCCGTGCTCATCGCCACGCCGCACAGGCAGCATGTGGAGCAGACGATGCAGGCCTTCGACGCAGGGCTTCATGTGCTGCTGGAGAAGCCGACGGGCGTATGCACCGCCGAGGTGCGCCGCCTGAACGAGGTGGCGGACAGGAGCGGCCTTGTATTCGGCGCGATGTTCAATCAGAGAACGAATCCCGTCTGCCGGAAGATGCGCGAGATCGTCGCCTCCGGGGAATACGGCGCGATCCGCCGCACGAACGTGATCATCACCGACTGGCTGCGGGCGCAGAGCTACTACGAATCCAGCCCGTGGCGCGCGACATGGAAGCAGGACGGCGGCGGCGTGCTGCTCAATCAGGCTCCGCACAACCTTGACCTCTGGCAGTGGATCTGCGGGATGCCGGCGCGGGTGCATGCGTTCTGCGGCTTCGGGCGCTGGCACGATGTGGAGATTGAGGACGATGTGACCGCCTACGCCGAATACGCGAACGGCGCGGCGGGTACGTTCATCACCTGCACGGGCGAGACGCCGGGCACGAACCGGTTCGAGATCTCCATGGACGGCGGGCAGCTGGTCTGGGAGCACAACAGGCTCCTGCTTCGCGTGCCGCAAACGACGGCGAGCCAGTTCATCTGCGAATACAGCGGCGGCTACGGCAAGCCGGAGGTCACCGTGACGGACATCACCCCGCAGGAGGACTACCCCAAGCATGCCGGCGTGACCCGCGCCTTTGCGCGCCATCTGCTCTATGGCGAGCCGATGGTCGCCGACGGGCGCGAGGGCCTGCAGAGCCTGATGCTCGCCAACGCGATGGTGCTCTCCGCATGGACGGGGCGCACGATTGAGCTGCCGATGGGCGATGAGGACGAGGCGCTCTATGCGCGCATGCTTGAGGAGCGCGCCGCCCTGAGCCGGGAGAGGCAGACGGCGGGGATCCGGATAGATCCGTCGGCGTCTTTCTGACAAACGAAGCAGACATAAACAGCCGGGCAGCAATGAAGCTGCCCGGCTGTTATATTGATGCAATACAGGGGGGCGGGAACACCTGATGCGGGCGCGGTGTTCCGGCGGACGATGGGGATTCAGGAGCTGGGCAGGCCCGGATATGCCTGTGCAGGGGGCGGCATGCCGTCATTCATCATAGCGGATGACGATACCCTGCTCAAGATCCATCTGCTCAAAGTCGATCAGCCCGCCGTCGGCGGTGCGGCAGAAGTTCATGCCGCTGATCACGTCGGCCGTGATCAGCCCGGCGAGATCCCGCTCCTCGGGGGTGAGGCTGTCCATGCTGTCCCTCCCGAGGGTATGCAGGGCGATGCCTTCCGCGCGCTTTCTGGCGAGGCGCATGCGCTCCTCGCGGCGTTCCTCCGTATACAGGGAGGGGTCAGTGAATCTGCTCATGGGGATACCTCCTGTGTGAGGGATAGGGGAGTGGGGGCAAAGAGGTCAGGAGATCCGCTCGAAGATGCGCGTGCCGCAGCGCACGCCCCACGCCTGCCCGTCGCGGATGAAGAACTCCACGCGGTAGCGCATATTCCCGGTCTCCGGGTTCATCGCCATGAAGCGCAGGCCGCCGCAGTAGGTCAGCGTGAAGGCGTTGCCGTCGCGCTCGCCGAGCAGCTGCCCGCCCTCCTCACGCAGGGTGAAGACGCTGGGCACGCCCTCGTGCGAGGTATAGCTGCCGGTGATCATCCCCGGCGCGGAGAACGGCGCATCCGCCGGGAGGAACCACATGTGGCTCTCCTCAAGCGGCAGGCCGCAGACCGCATTATACATGACCCACATCAGCTCATCCATGTCCTCGTCGCCCTGATTGCACAGGACGGAGAAGCCGTAGCCCTCGCCCAGCAGCAGGCCGCCCTTGGTCGAGACGCCGTGCAGACCGCCGGAATGCTCGCAGAACACATGGCCGGCCTTCTCGCGCTTATTGAGGCCGCAGCACATGACGTTGATCGCGGAGACGGGATGCGCGCTGCCGCAGAGCAGCTCAATCGCGCGGCGGGGGATGACCTGCCGCCCCTCGTGCATGCCGTAGGACGCGATCATCCTGTAATACACCGCCATATCGCGCGCGGTGGACTTGACCATCGCGCAGCCGCGGAACGGCGGCAGGATGCTCCATGCGTCGTCGCAGGTGCGCTTGCCGTCGCTGATCTCAAACAGGGACGTGATATTCCCGCCGGAGAGGGCGCGCGCCGCCTCGATCCCGTTATCCAGGATGGAGCGGGTCATGCCCAGCGGTGCGAAGACGCGCTCGGCAAGCATCTGCTCCAGCGGCATACCGGCGGCGGCGTCCACCGCATAGGACAATACGGCGTAGCCCTCGTTGGAATAGCTCATGACCTCGCCTGGAGCGGCGAGCATCCTGTGCGGGCAGGCGGCGATATAGGCGATGATCTCCTCAATCGTCTCCATCTTGTTGGGCGCGGAGGCGCGCAGCTTCGCCGCCCAGTCGCTGTCATCCCTGCCGGGGGTATTCATGACGATGGACCACTCCAGCGGCTCCATCGGCGGGAGGCCGGCGGTATGCATCATCAGATGGCGCAGGGTGACGGCCTCCTGCGGCTGACCGGGGACGGAAAAGCCCGGGACGTACCGGGAGACGGGGTCGTCGATGGAGATGACGCCCTCCGCGTCGAGGATGCACAGGCACAGTGCGGTCATGGACTTGGACATCGAGGCGATGCCGTACATGGTGTCGCTGTCCGTCGGGAGGGTATACGCCGCGTCGCGATGGCCGTAATTCCACGTATATACGGGGCCGTCCGGGCCCATGATGCAGGCGCTCACGCCCGCGAGATTCTTTATTTCTGCCCAGCGATGGAGACAGGCGTCCAGCATGGTCTTGTCAAACATGGCTCTTCCTCCGTGATGGGGCTGCGGCAGGCCGCCCCTTGATATGCCCTGATTATAGCACGCCGCCCGCGCGGAGGGAAGGGGCGGCGGCTGTCCCCGGGCAAAAGCATCTTGAAAAAAGCGCGGGGAGGGCGTACACTATCATTGAATGAATATGCGCTTTAAGGAGCTACTATGGATCAGAAAAAGGCGGGCGTGCTGCTTTCCTACGGGCAGACTGTCCTTTCCACTGTGATATCCCTCATCTACACGCCGGTCATGCTGCGCCTGCTCGGGCAGAGCGAGTACGGCCTGTACACGCTGGTCAACGGCTTTATCTCCAACCTCGCGCTGATGTCCTTCGGCCTTGGCAGCGCCTATGTGCGCTACTACGCCCGAGCGGAGGTACGCGACGGCGAGGACGGCGTCGCGCAGATCAACGGCATGTTCCTGACGATCTTCGGCGTGATCGCGCTGCTGAGCCTTGCTGTCGGCGGCGTGCTGGTGGCGAACGTCCACAACATCTTCGCCGCCAAGCTCACGCCCGGGGAGATCGGCACGGCGCGCATCCTGATGGCGCTGCTGGTGGTGAACATCGCCGTGTCCTTCCCCTGCAGCGTATTCACCTCCTACATCACGGCGAGGGAGCGGTTCTTCTTCCAGCGCGTGGTGAGCATGATCCGCACGGTGCTCAACCCGATCGTCATGCTGCCGCTGCTGCTGGCGGGGCTTGGCTCTGTGTCGCTGGTGCTGGTGACGCTGGTGCTCAGCGCGGTGACGGACATCCTCTCCATCCGCTACTGCTTCAAAAAGCTGGGCATGCGCATCTCCTTCGCGCGCTTTGATTTCGGGCTGCTGCGGGAGATGTTCGGCTTCTCGTTCTTCATCTTCCTCAATATGATCATCGACCAGATCAACTGGACGGTCGATACCACGCTGCTGGGCATCCTCAGCGGCACGGCGGCGACGGCGGTCTACGGCGTCGGCTCGCAGATCCACCGCTATTACATGACGCTCTCCACCTCGATCTCCGGCGTGTTTGTGCCGCAGATCAACCGCATCGTCGCGCGGGGCGACGGGGACGAGGCGCTCACGAAGCTCTTCACCCGCGTCGGGCGGATTCAGTTCATGCTGCTGATGCTGGTTTTCACGGGCTTTGTCTTTGTGGGCGAGCCCTTTGTGGAGGCATGGGGCGGCGGCGAATACGAGGGCGCCTATGCCATCGCGCTGCTGCTGATGGGCCCGGTGTCCATCCCGCTGATCCAGAACATCGGCATCGAGATCCAGCGGGCGAAGAACAAGCATCAGTTCCGCTCGAAGATCTATTTTGTGATGGCGCTGTGCAATGTCGCCATCTCCATCCCGCTGTGCATGCGCTGGGGCGGCCTTGGCTGCGCGCTGGGCACGGGCATCTCGATGATCGTCTGCAACGGCTTCGTGATGAACTGGTACTACCACAGGCACATCGGGCTTGACATGCGCTACTTCTGGGCGAGCATCCTGCGGATTGTGCCGTCCTTCCTCCCTGCGCTGCTGGCGGGCTGCGCTGCTGTGCGGCTGCATGCGTTCACCGGCTATGGCGGCGTGCTGCTCTTTGCCGTGCCGTATGCAGCGCTGTTCTGCCTGTGCCTGTATGCGCTGGGCATGGACGAATCCGAGCGGAATCTGGTGCGCGCGGTATTCCGGAAAGTGCTGCGCAGGGCGTGAGGCTGACTGACGGAGAAACACCCTTTTTATTCCCGTGCGGATATGCTATAATGCTGTAAGATATGCGGAGCGATCCGCGACGACGAACCGGATGGAGGACATGACCATGAGAAAGATGACTGCCGTGCTGTGCGCGCTGCTGCTGTGCCTGACCGCTGTGCAGGCGTATGCAGACGCGATCACGATGACGGGTCCCGATACGGAGACGGTCGACCGCCAGTGGGAGACGAGCCTCTTCTTCACGCGCATGCAGGAGCTGACGGGCGTTGAGGTCAGCGCCTACGAGGCCGAGGACGAGGAGGAATACCAGAAGCTGCTGGGCCGTCTGGAGGGCGGCAGCGGCGAGGTGGACGTGCTCTTTAAGGCGGGGCTGACCCGCGAGCAGGAGCAGGCGCTCGCCGACAGCGGCGCGCTGATCGACCTTGCGCCCCTGATGGCGGAGAATATGCCCAACCTGACCGCGCTGCTGGACGAGCACCCGGAGTGGAGGGAGATCATCACGCTGGAGGACGGGAGGATCGTCTCCCTGCCGCTGATCAACACGGCAGAGCGCCAGGTGATGGTATGGATCAACGCGGCGTGGCTTGACAAGCTGGGCGTCGCCATGCCCACGACGATGGAGGAGCTGACGCAGGCGCTGCTCGCCATCAAGGCCGGTGACCCGAACGACAATCTGGACGACGACGAGATCGGCGCGAACCTGCTGGGCACCTATGAGATGCGCTGGCTGCTGCCGTATTTCGGCATCGTGGCGGACGATTATCACCTCACACGCGGGGAGGACGGCAGCGTCGTCTTCGCGCCGGAGCTGCCGGCGTACCGCGAGTTCATCGCGCAGCTGGCGGAGTGGGTGCGCCTTGGCGTGCTGCCGGAGGACGCCTTCACCTCGTCCCATGCCTCCAAGAACCTGAGCGCGCAGACCAACTCCTCCAAGAGCGAGAAGCCGGTCGTCAGCGGCCTGCTGGTGAGCGTCGCGCCGTACACGCTGGAGAACATCAACGCCGCGATGGACTATGAGCCGCTGCTGATGGCCGGCCCGGATGGTGAGATCCGCTGGCGCGACTTCCTTGGCGAGGTCTGGCCGGGCTGCTATGCCGTGACCAGCGCGTGCAAGGATCCCGCGGCGGCGCTGCGCTGGGCGGATGCGCTCTACACCGAGGCCGGCGCGATCCTCGGCCATGCCGGCGTGGAGGGCGAGGACTACGCATTCAACGACGAGGGCAAGTGGACCTTCATCGTGGATGACCTGCGCACGATTGACAGTATCCGCGAGGATGTGCTGATGTACACCGGCGGCACGATGCCCGGCCTGACCCCGGCTGACTTCCTCTATAAGGTGAACAGCGCGGTGGATGTGTACGTGATGGACGCGGCGGCGAAGGTGCGCGCCGTCGCCGGGCGCGTGACGCAGCCGCTCTGCCTCAGCGCGAAGGCGCAGGCGAGGGCGGACGAGCTGGCGATCACCGTGGGCCGGATGGTCGAAGAGGGCATCGGCCGATTCGCCACGGGCGAGACGGAGATGACCGACGAGAACTACGAGGCATGGCTGGCGTCCATGCGCGAGGCAGGAAGCGGCGAGCTGGCCGCCCTGTTCGAGGGAAAGTAACAACGATATGACAGAGCCGGGAGGCATCATCTCCCGGCTCTATTTTTGTGCCCGGGCGCATATGCTCAAGGCAGGAGGCGATGCAGATGGAGACGGGCATGCGGGCAGCGGCGCGGCACACCCTGACGATGGAGGGGCGGGAGCGCGCGCGGCTGGAGGGCGTGGCGGCGGTGAGCTGCTTCAACGAGCAGGAGGTCATCCTGCAGACGGCGGAGGGGGAGGTCGCAATCTTTGGCAGCGGGCTGCATATCGACCAGCTGAACCTGGAGGATGGGCGGCTTGACGTGACGGGCGAGATTGCCGGCGTGGAATACAGCGCACCGCGCACGCGGAAGGAGCGGCGGCGGCTCTTTGCCCGCAAGGGGAAATGACGCCGGGGGAGCAGGGGCGCGCGTTCCTGACGATGGCGCTGCTGGGCGCGGGGCTGGCGGCTGTGTATGACCTGCTGTGCGGTCTGCGGCGTATGCTGCGGGCGGGGCGGGTGATGACGGCGGCGCTGGATCTCGCGTTCGGCGCGCTCTGCGCGGCGGGGATCATCGCGGCGGGGCTGATGCTGCAGGAGCAGATCACAAGGGGATACCTGCATGCGGGGACGCTGTGCGGGGCGGCGCTGTACGCGGGGACGGCGGGCGCGGCGGTCAGATGGGCGGGACGCCTGCTGATCCGCGCGGAAAGGTCGGGAAATCGTAAAAAAGATGCCCCAAAATGAAGGAAAAGTGTAAAATCCGGCAGGAAAACATCACATTGATACAGAATTGTTTAAAGAAATCAGCGTTTTTGGAGGGAATGTTCGTGAACAAAAGAAAGGTGCTTCGCATCAGGCCGTTCCGGATTGCGGCAATCGGTCTGGGGATGCTGACGCTCTTCCTGCTGGCACAGTTCCCGCAGAAAATGGTGAGCATTGAGAACCAACAAAAGCAGCTGAGCCTCGCTTCGGAGAAGTACTTCGCCGAGCAATCCAGACACAACCAGCTCAATGACGAGCTGGAGACAATCTCCACCCCCGACTTTATCGAGCGCACCGCCCGCCGGGATCAGAACTACTGCTGGTACGGCGAGGTGGTCTACAAGGTGAGCAACCTGAGCGAGCTGATGACGCCTGAGGAATTCGCCGTCTACGGACAGGAGTAAACCACAGCACAAGCATAGCGGAGGGATGAATATGCGCCTTGCCTGCATCGGGATCGGATCCAACGCCATTCGTCTGCTCACGGCGACGTGGGAGGGCGGGAGGCTCTGCGTCATCCGCCGCGAGCGCAGGGGGACGCGTCTGTTCGCCGGGCTGGTGGACGGCGCACTGACGGAAAAGAGCATACGGTCTTCTGTGGACGCCGTGGGCGAGCTGGCTATGCTTGCGCGCGCGGACGGCGTGCAGAAGATCTTTATTTTTGCGACGAGCGCGGTGCGCGACGCGTCCAACGGGCATGTCTTCACCGCGATGGCGGAGGAGGCCAGCGGCGCAAAGGTCGAGATCATCACGGGTGAGGAGGAGGCTGTGCTCTCCTACCTCGGCGCGAGCGAGGGCGGTGCATGCGGCGTCATCGATATCGGCGGCGGCTCCACGGAATTCACGCTGGGCGACGGTGGGCGCATCCTCGGCGCGGTCAGCCTGCAGATGGGCGCGGTGCGCATGAATGCGCAGACCCCGATCCTCTCCCCGGAGGACTACGAGGCGACGGTGGAGCGATGCATGCGCCTGATCCGCAGGGATGCGCGCAGCCTGCTTGCCTGCCCCGCGCGGGAGGCGTGGTTCGGCGTGGGCGGGACGATGACCACCCTGGGCGCGATGCAGCGGCGCGTGCCGCTGTTTGACCCCGATACCTGCGAGGGGATGAGCATGAGCATGGAGGAGGTCGCTGCGTGGGGCGCGCGCCTTGCGCGTATGACGATCGCCGAGCGCAGGAGCATCACCGGCCTCATGCCCCAGAGGGCGGATATCATCCCCAGCGGCGTCGCAATTCTGGAGGCCGCGATGCGCTGCTTCGCCATGCCGGCGCTGCGGCTCTCTGCCCATGGGAACATGGACGGCTATCTGAAGAAAAAATTTGAAGAAACCTATTGACAAAAGACGGGCGCTGCGATATAATAAACAACGTCGTCAGAACGACTCCTACATCGCGGGATGGAGCAGTCTGGCAGCTCGTCGGGCTCATAACCCGAAGGTCGAAGGTTCAAATCCTTCTCCCGCAACCACATTTGGCTCAATAGCTCAGCTGGCTAGAGCGTCCGGTTCATACCCGGCAGGTCGATGGTTCGAATCCGTCTTGAGCCACCACAAACTCACCAAGTAGAAATGCTTGGTGAGTTCTTTTTTTGTTCAGTTTTAATAGAAACGTGTTTTTGCCGCCTTGCTTGAGGAGGCTTTTCTTGTTTTTGTCACATATCATGTCACATGAACGATAAAATAACGTGCGTTTAGCCCTTGTGCCGCCTCACTTTTTTGACCTCTTGGCGTGTCACATTCCGTGTCACATCATGACCCGCTGGAGGTGAGAATCTTGCGGGCGATTTCAAGGTCTTCGTCTTGAGTATGTGCTATACGAATTCTGAGGATACGCTGACCGGTCTCATAGTAATCTACGTTCTTCACCGCCTATATATAGAAAGCATACTTGAATTGTATAGGCCATTGGAGTAAAATTATATAAACTATAAAGGCTGATTTATGTCTATGTAATTTATATTAAGGAAGGAAAAGAGGAATGAATATAAGTGAACAACCAAGAAGGCGGCGGCGACAGACTGAAGTAGATGTTAAAACTATGTGTGAAGGGATTCAATCTAACGCAGGTTCTTTAACGGCAATCCCTCTTGCCAATGCTGATATTATAACGGATAAGAACCAAGAGATTAGCTCAACAGAACAACAAAGTAGAGTATTTCAAACGGAAACGAACAAAAGGAGGCCGAGTATACTTTGTCTCATTTCATCTGCTGCATGTGTTGTGATGATGAGTTCTTTTGCAGCAATGGTTGTTTTTGATAAAATGCAAAGGAAAATTCGTTTGGCACTGATCATGTATCACTGGTTGGATTGTTTAGTTGTGCCAATCGGTCTTGTGCTATTTATTGTAGCCGCATTTTTATTTGAAGCTAAGGGAAAACAAACTCACGCACTTATCATTGGTGTTGTTGCGGGTTTGTTGAGTGTCTATCAATTTATACTTTCGGTACCAATGTTTAGTTTCAGTTTAGAGTACTTTGATTTTATCGATATTCTGCATTTGCTTCTTCCGTATGCTCTACTGATAGTTTATACAATTCCAAAGAAAAAATGTAGTAATATATGGATACTCGTTGGTGCAGTCATTCTGCTTCTGCAAATAGCTCCTGTATTGCTGGCTGATGCACCGATAGATTGGATGGGTACATCGTTTGGGTATAATTCAATAGGTCGATTCGAAGGCCCACTTCCTTCTAGATGGGGTTTAATACATGTAATTGATTTGTTGTATGGGCTTGTATTCTTCTTTGGTATGTCAAATGTGCCAAAGAAGAAACGGAACAGGACGTATTACAGTTGCGAGTATCCACTTCTGGAACAATACAAACGGGAACATGGAATGTAAGGAGGCATAAAGATGTTTGATAATATGTTTAGCAACATTGGAACGAAGATAAAGAGTATAACAAAGAGCTTCTGTTTGATTGGCATGGGATTGTCGATTGTGGGTGGAGTTCTATGCATTATCTCAGGATTAGTCATTGGGGAAGGAAGCCTTGTTTGGAGTGGGCTGCTAATTGGTCTTGGATGTGCTGTGGCATGTTGGCTTAGTTCTCTTACTCTTTACGGGTTTGGCGAATTGATTGAAAATTCATGTATCCAGACTGAATTGCTGCTGCGAATGGAGAAAAGAAATCGTGAATAAGCGAAGCTCTTGCGACTAAACATCGCAAGGGCATTTCTTATGCTATCAACTTCAAATACTTATACACTGTCGGCCTACTTAGATCGTACACTCTTGCGAACTCACTGACGTTGTATGCCCGGCTTTTGAGTAAAGCATGTTTCGGAGACGACTCGGACGCATTAATGCCTTTTAAAGGATGATGCAACTAATTCGAATGCGGTGAAAATCAAGAATCGATATTTCATTTCCGGCGGGTTGATGTAGATTAAAAGACTAAATGTTGAAAACGAAATGAGGATTACTCATAGAAAAGCCCAGACATGCCTTGAAATATCTAAGTGTTTCGTGATGAAATATAACTGTTTACTTGTCTCTCGGGCTGAATTTTCGACATTTCATACCCGGCAGGTCGATGGTTCGAATCCGTCTTGAGCCACCACCTCTGGACTCTAACTTTGATACGAAGTTAGAGTCCAGTTTTTTATTTATTCTTGCAAATTCAGCCCCTAAAACGCCCTGTAAGCCCTTGTTCTTGCAGTTTGGGAGTGAATCCCACCCGCTATTACAAAACGCCACGTGCGGCCTTTCTGGTCCAAACGTGGCGTTTTCTGTTTGCGGGACTGTAATTTAACGATACTCCCGTGTGGTTTCATTTTTCAGCACCCGGGTTCATTTTTTTATGTAGGCAGTTTCAAATTACATAAAAAGGCGGGTGCAGAACGATTTGATTGTTCTGTATCCGCCTTTTTGTTTAGAACTTATCCATCCAAGCTGCCAGTTCATCTTTTGTGGCTGTGGCTTTGAAGACCTTTTTTTCAACGAGTTTTGCATCTCTGCAGCTCGGGAGAAGGGCATCGTTGGTCTTCCCCCCGCTACCACCGGACGTAAAAAAGGCACAATAGTTTCCATTGAGATCACGGCACTCCAAAGAGGTGATAATGATCATCGGTGCGACATATTACCAAACGGGAAAGCCTAATGTTGTGATGCTAACGTGTAACTTTGTAGGGTATCGCGTAATGTTGTGAATTCATGTCTTCAAGCCGAGATCAATATAAATAACTTTCATAACGGGTATTGTCATAACATTTACGCGAACGACAGATAACGGAATCCGTCAATGTAGAATCGATGTGATTTGCTGCGCAATCCTGTCAACATGTTCTGACGTATTATCCATTCCCAAAGTGACCCGAATCGTCCCGTGAGCGTACTCTTTCGGTACAGAAATTGCCCGAATCACATGAGACAGCACGGCATCTTTGGAATTGCAGGCAGACCCTGTAGCTACTGCCGTACCCATCAAGTCAAGACGATGCAGCAGCATTTCACCATCAACGGCTTTGAAGGATAGACTTAAGCTACCAGGGGTCCTGTCGTGGCTTCCGTTAATTCGAAATTCAAGTCCATATTGCTTCAATTGATCGATCAGTCTACCGGAAAGTTTATTTAGATACTTGATTTCCTGGGCCAAGTGTTCCATATGCTCCTGCAACGCGGCAGCCATGCCGACGATGTGTGCAACGTTCTCGGTACCGGCGCGCATGCCACGCTCCTGGCCACCGCCATCCAACAAAGGAATGAGGTTAACACCATTGCGGACATAAAGGAAGCCAGCTCCCTTCGGGCCATTGAACTTATGTGCTGATGCGGACAGCATATCAACATGCAGCGTCTTAACATCCACGGGGATATGCCCAATTGCCTGTACGGCATCTGTGTGAAACAGAACGCCCGCTTGATGCGCGATTTGCGCTAACTCTGCGACGGGTTCGATGGTGCCAATCTCATTGTTAGCAAGCATTACTGAAACTAATACAGCATCGGACATTGGCGAGGATTTCAATGCATCTGAATCAACTACACCCTCCGAATCTACCGGAAGAGTAGCAATAGGATACCCCATCCGTTCCAGTGCGGCGCAACTATTCAGGATAGCGTGGTGTTCGATAGCACTGGTGATAATGCCTTTCCCGCGCTCATACTGAAATGCCGTTCCCTTCAGCGCCCAGTTGTCTGCCTCTGTGCCGCCCGAAGTAAAGAAAATTTCACTGGCGTCGGCATTGATAGCAGCTGCTATCATTTCCCTTGAATGCGCAAGAGCCTTGCGCGGATCCCGGGCAAGGCTGTAGAGGGTGGAAGGGTTGCCATACTTGTCCTGGAGCCACGGCAGCATAGCTTCATAAGCAGTTGGGCTTAATGCCGTAGTTGCCGCATGATCTGCGTAAATCATTGTTTTGTTCATGAAAACAGTTTACAACCTTCCTCCTTGAATTCTTCGATTTTTTCATTCAGATCTTCCACAGTGGTTCTGAGGTAGTCTGCGAGACATGGCATGCAATAAAGGCTTTTTACCTTTTGTCCAAGAAGTTTTTTGTTAATACCTATCGTATCTTTCTCAGTTATTTCTTTGCCACATGCAATACAGATATATTTCATTCGACAACTTCCCTTATTTTGAACTGCGGCAGCTCGCTGTTGTACGAACTGTCGAACATGCTGATCTGCATGCGGATGATTCTTCTCATCTTGCAGGCAGGAGTCAGACAATAGCGTTTAAACTCCTTTGGATTTACATCCGCAGCGGTTCTGACGTGCGGAAATAGGAGCTTCAGATAGGCAGTCGCAATACGTTTAACCGCCTCTGTATCTCTTGTATAAGCGTCATCCGGCACGTCCAGCAACTGATCAACGATAGCCCTATAGCTGATGTCTTCGCGGAGAAGATGCATGATCGTACAGAAATACTCTGAATTCAATGCCCATCCACAGATTTTCATTCCATCGTTCACCTGTGGTATATCCCAGCCCTTGATGAATCCATGGAATCTATCAAGCAAAGCGCCATCAATCCTGAAAATGCCAGGAAGGTCTCCGAACATAAACTGGTATTCGTCCATGATCTCCTGATCGATGTTGCCAAGTAGAATAAGTCCAGCCTCACCAGTTCCGCTGTATGTACCAACAGTAAAGGTACCATTGTTTTCAAGATATCCCTGCAATGAAGAGCGCATTTCGAGCGGATTCGGGAACTCGGTAGCCTGGATCTCATCAATTGCGACATAATCGTTGCAGCTTACGAGACCAGGCGCTCTTTTGCTCATATCATAGAACATCTTAGCTCTGGACATCGTACCGCCATTCGAAAGCCAGCCATAGCGGCTGATCTGTCCGAACAAATAGGATTTTCCCGTCCCCTTTGGCGCAAGTTCAATCAAATTAAGCCGTTTTTCAACAAAGGGCAAAAGCCGTGTCAAGGTGGCCATTTTTTCCGTCTCGCATTTATAACCGTCAGCATTGTAATCGATAGCGCCAAGGAGCAGGCGAATCCACTCTTCTGTGGAGAACTCTGCACGGGCCTCTTTGTAAAAATCAAGATCAACCGTGTACGGACAAAAGCTTGTAAAATTGGTCAGCTTGATTTTCCCTGGCTGATGCATTTCGGGCATTGGTATCCGGTATCCAAGTTCCACAACGCCCCAGGTTTCCTTGCTGTTGACTAGTTCGTCCTTGACATCATTCCAAACATCAGGCTCGATGATCGTTTCCTTTGGGGTAAGCCCAAACATAGGCAGTTCAAAAGTAACCGCCTGCGTTTTAATGTCAATGCTGACAATGATCTTAGTCAGAATACTCACACGTTCGTTTTCGAACATGATCATATCTTTTATTTTTGTCCATTCATCCTGGCGCGGAAGATAAGTTCGGACAAATTCTTGCAGCTCTGCAATATCGAATTGCCCCTCATCATCTTCAAATTTCCTCAGCAGCCAATCGCGAAGGAAAGAAGGCAACCCCAGTGTTTTCAGGAAATTGCTCGTCTTCAAGTCTTTGTAGACCGCCATTTCCTCAAATACTTCACGCAGTTTCTCTTCCATGTGATCGCTCCTTACAGTATACCGGCCTTGCCCGTTGAGCTACCGGCTTTGCTTCTCAATTCAAACGTCAGTCCGGTGGCAACTTCACTTCTGTTGGCATACAAAGCGGCAGTATACTGACCTTTCTTAAGTCCCGCCAACATAAACGAGAAGTTCTGGCCATCTATCGAGGCATCTGCTTCGTACCATTTCCCGTTAATCAGCACGCTGGCATTTGTAAGAATCGTTTTCGAGAACAGTTTCAATACAGGCTGCTGTTTGAAACTGTACTCAACGATCTTTGTTTCTACCTGAACCTCGACCTCCTCGGTCGGCATTGACAGTGTTATTACGGGAACAAGCACTTCTTCCAGCGTCCCGCCACCGTGTGCTTCTACGTTGGCGGGTTGTCCGCCTTTAAAGCGGTCGTAGCTTGCGAGTACGTAATAATCGCCCTCACGGATGGCACAAGGGACTGTTTTCACAGCTTCGGTGTATTCACATACACGTCCACCGTTTGTCCCCTTGGAATTGACATCGATATCAATGATGTGCTCGTTGATCACTGCCATGCGGGTCGCGCCATGGTCAGCGACCAGAAGAACCCTGGTGGTTGAGTTGCCGAATAAAAGTCTTGTCCTCGCGTTTCTGAGCACTTCATCAATGATTTCCAGTTCCCGGATCAAATGAAGAGGCGTTTTGGTTACCTGGTAATCGTAGTTTTCTTTGCCGTGATGAATGATATCATCGAGCTCAGATACTTTCGTTCTCTGCTCGGGTGGATAGGATTCAAAGAAATCCTTGTTGCACCGCGTCAGCGAAGGAAGCTCGCAGTGCGATACCGTTATGGTAATCTTTAAATCGTACTCCCGGCATTTTTGCACGATATACGGAATAAACTCTACGCCCATAGCATCGACGAAGAAAAGGAAGGTCCCGTCCTTCGGTATGCTGTCCACTACAGCAATTCTGGGCAAGAGCTTCAAAAAGTCATGATCAACAGCCTGCTGCTGAGCCGTTTCTCTCAGTTCAGGGGAAACCCGGTTTATGACTTTAGAATAACGATACTCCGTAAAATATGCATCCAGCCAGTTATTCCCGGGGAAGGAATATTCATCCAGGTAAGCAGCCAGGTCGGGATATACTTCTTCCAGAATGCTCCTGAGTTCTTGCAAAGTATACTCTTGAGCATAAACGCTGATCAGGTCGATGATGGCTTCTTTTTCAAGCTTTGTATTATTCGTCAGATATCGTATTGCATCTTTCTTGTGCTGCTTCGTCATTTTTATATAGTCGATGACTTCCGCATCATCTTCTACATCAAACATCTGCTGTAACAACTGCTTTCTTTCTCGATACCGGTTGATGAAGGCTGTTGAATTGCAGTCCTCTCCCAGAATAGAGCGATAGATCTTCCGTACCATATCTTTGGGTGATGATGCCGCGTTTGCTGCTTGATTCAGGCACCAGTTTTTCTGCGCGCCAAAGAGCTTCAGCGCAATGAAATACAGCCACTGCATATCATCGGTAAAGCGATCCCATTGCCCTACAGCAAGATCAAGTGTATAGGGACTGCCAAAGAGGTGTGTCACCAGGTTATTCCAACTGCCATCGGATGAAATATATTTCAACGCAAAGGCCCACTGATCTGCTTTACCCAATGCTTTATCTAATCCGGCGGTGGCTGGATCAAAGCTGCATAATGCAGCATAGGCGTCTACGAGTTCCTCTATATGAAGCATGGAATTCGGATAATCTTGCGCAAGCTTTTTTGTGCGTATCAAGAGGGTATCTGCATAAACGGTTTCAACCAGCAGCCCGACCTTGTCAATGCCCTTCGTTACCTTTTGGTCCTTGGAGATTGAGATGTCGTCACCGACAAAGCGTAATTGGGGAAGATTGCTGGTCGCGTCATCTGCAGGATACACCAACCCCTGGATACGGGTATCATCAAAGTGAAGCATTTCCGCGCAGCAGAAGCATACGAGAATCAGCTTTCCAGAGTTTCGTGTCATATGCGCAATCTGAGCAATGAACTGATGCAGCGTGTCACGGCCTTTCAGCTTCAGTTGCGATGTGAAGCCAATCAGGAAGAGATTCCCTTGGAACGATTGAATCTCAGCATACAGATTCTCCGTCAGGATGTCTTCATCGACCTTGCTGTAATCAGATGGCATTTTGAACGCAGCAGTCCCAACGTTAAAATGATCTCGGAACGCAATGAGGGATGCGCGGTCTTGGAAGTTGACAATCCTTGGTCGTGTATCATCACTGCGCAAGTATCTTTCTATCCGTCCGTAAATATCACTGATCTTCATGTAAGACACCTCAGTTTTCGCGGATGATCTCGATGCCCACGGTCATGTTCTTCTCAATAAGATCCTTTAGATAACGCTTCACATCAGCGATATCCATCTCATCAATCTTTTGAACTGCAAGCTCGTAGCCTGATCCGTTATACACGAATTCGGCCTTTTTGCGGAGGGCGTTTTCCAGACTGGTTAGATGATACCAGTCATACGGATGTTCTAACAAATGCTGCTCCAGCTCATGCTTGACCTCTTCAATATTCTGGAGTAGCACATCGTAGCGACCCAGGATGCGCTTGCGGAAAGTATCATCCCTCGCAGCAGAGTCATCCAGCTTCTGAAGCAGAACAGCATGGGACTGCAGGAATTTCATCGCATCCTCAATACTCCGTCCGTCGACTTTCTTTTTCTTCGCAACAGCATTGATGGCATCAAAGGCCTCTTTTGCTATGATCTCTTCGCCGGGGTCATCCACCATGCAGAGAACAGGCATCAGATAAGCCTGCGACCAAGCACGCGGTGACTCCGTCTTTGTCGTATCCTTCCAGACTTTAATCAGTTTAGCGCCTTCCTGGCTCTCGCTCCAGGTTTTCACCGTTTCCTGGACGCGCTGCTGATAATAGCTCTTTTCGGATGTGAAGAGTTCGCTGCCCAGCAGCTGTTTATAGATTTCGCTGACAGAATCCGTGTCAAGACCCTGGAGAATATAACTGCAGGCGTTGGCAAACACGCCTTCCTGATGGTTATAGAAGGTTTTGAAAGCCGCGCCTTTATCTGTGATCAGCTGCAGGAACTGCTCACGACGGTTTTCCTGAAGCTCACCAGATTTTTTAATTCCATACAGAATCTCCATAAACGGTCCAAGATCATCCCAGTAGCTCTTGGCGTACAGATAGGAGATTTTGATGTTTTTGCAGACATTGCACCACTCTTCGATGCAACCTCCGAAAGAATTGCTGTGCAGAATCACCGTGTTGCTTGCGACAACGATTCTGTATTCTAGAATCAGCATACGAATCTGCTGATCGGCTGTCTCCTTGAACCAGACCCAGTTTGCCGCATCGGCGCTGAACCTCTGTTGCAGGCGAGTAATATACTGTCCGCCATCACTAATCTGTTCGCCGAGTTTGGGCAGGATACCATCCTCAAAGCCATCCAAATAGTTCTTCATGCCCTCCCGTACTTTCTGTTCGGACACGATGCTGTGCAGGTCCTCTGCCAGCCCGGGATGACGAATCACAAGTCTGCCTATGTCGGTGGCTATATCATTATCAGAGCGCCCATCGGTGCTGCCACTGTTGGCGAAAGCAGTATAGAGGTCGATCAGCCGATGCACGTTTTCGGTGCTGTTCTTGAAGGAAGGCCCATCTCCCAAGTACTTCAGACACCACATCGGGAAGGGCAGTGCATGCATAGCGGGCCGTACCACAGTATCCCGGATATCCTCCATCAGTGAAACGTTGACAGAGCGGCCGAAGATCGTGGCGGAGGCCGCCACAAAGGCCTTGATTTCCTCCGTCATCTTCACGATATACTTATCCTTATAGCGTAGGGTCGGTGTCATGCGCTCGGAAATGTACTCGGAGACAATGTTCTTCAGCTTGTCATTATCCAATTTGTCCGATTTGATTCCGTCGCTCGAGGAGAAAGAACCATCGGCATATTCCCGCAAAAGGAAACCAAGGATGAATGCCGTCTGATTACAGGGCATGAAGCCATATGGCGCTTCATACAATTTCTCATAGATGTCCCGGATGGAGATTCGGTCGCCCGTTCTGAATGCCTTGGTAATCATGGTATCCACTGTGCGTTTGATTTTGGAGATTGTCAGCATAGGCAGAGCTTCCCAATAGCGCTCCGTGGTCCAGGCTTCGCCCAGATCCTTGGGAACGCAGCTAAACTGCCCCAACGTCCCACCAGAACCTGCGCCAAGGCCCACGCCATTTTTCAGCTGATTCGCCTGCCACATGGTATCGGTGGCATTGGCGGCAAAAGTCTCCAAGCCATCAGAATAGCGTTTACGATTGACGGCGCCCAGTTCGGTGTAAAGCGCATCCAATGTCGGAACGCGTTTGCCGGTCGGCGCGTTCTCCCAATAGATGATGAACTCGCCCTTCTCGACACTCTTGCGCCAGTCTTTCAGTACTTCGCTCACATTCTTGCTGTACTGACCCGCCATGTCGCCCTGTTTCTTCAGCCAGTATTCATACTTGGCTTTGGAATCAGAGATCTGCTCAAAGCGGTCGTCACCCAGTGGCGTAAGAGTGACATCGATGAATACGATGGAATGGAAGCGCTCGTCACGCGCGAAAGTACTAAACGCCTTAGAAAGCTCATAGGCATCTATGCCACTCTTGGCAAATGCAATCACGGAGTGTATCCGATTGTCTTTGCCCTGGTTCACGATGCCTTTGAGCTGCTGTTCCAGACGGCTTGCGTCAGCCACCAAGGTAAAGTCGTAGCGCAGCTTCAGCGCTCCTTTGGGGGCAATGACCGTCTGCATCTCGCCTTCAGTCAGAAGATTCGAAAATTTCACATCCACCGGAGGAATGTCGTCATCCGCGCTGAGGAGTGCACTATAAAGGTTAGAGCCCGGCGTCTTGTAGAGAATCTTCTTCCTGACAAGACTGTCCGCGATCTTTGTGGGCTGCCCATCGTCCAGATCAGAACCCATGAATGCGTATTCGATGTTCTTTGAACTAGGAGCGAGCACTTCCACTTGAGAGCCGGTTTTCTCATAAATGGCCTGCATCAGCAGAATCGCTTTCAAGATGCGCGGCTCATCGCCGATCAGATTGCGGGCGCGGCCAAAGCTGTCCAGTACCTTGCGTACATCCCTGTCCAGCATCTCCTTACCCTTTTCATAGAAGAAGTCCCACAACAAGTCCACTGTCAGTAGGGGATTGTCATCTGCGGGGCCAAATGTATCGATAAACCACTTAAAGCCGCGGATTTCGTCGCCGGTGTCGTTTTTTAGGAAGTCGAACATGCTCCGCACATCGCCGGCGTAATAACTGGCCATGTTTTTGAGTAGAAGCGCGGCATACGGATGCAGCGGCAGCACATCGCGCAGCTCTGTATCCTGAATCTTGGCCTGCTTCTTCACCAGGACGCGGGCGTCCCTGGTGCGCTCATAGAGTTCTTCGGAGGTTTCCGACCATTCATCCATCAGGTGGGTATCTTGGCGCTTTTCCAAGGCTTTGCCCATCAGGCGGAAAGCCATATTGTCCGGCAGCTCGATATTGCAGAAGGGCTGCACAAAGCGATGGCTGATGACGTTCCAGTCCTTGTCTTTAGCCGGGAACAGGTTGGCTACATTGTGGGTGACGGGGATCAGATAGAAGAAGTCCCCCTCGGACATTTCCACCAGCGCCTGCAGGCCGGACAGACGGGTACGGTTGTTTTTGAAGAAATCTGTAAATTCATCCCAGATGAATATGAGACCGTACAGGTTATTATCCTTGATGACTGCGCGGATCCAATCCTGCAGCACTTCTTTGGTCAGGGTCAGTACGCGGATACCGCGCTCATTGGCCACTTTCATGACCTTCGTCATGATTTCGGAAAGCGGCAGGCCTTCGAATGTCTGCAGCTTTTTGATCAGGGCGTCCACGTCATCTCCGCCGAAGGTCGTCGCATAGGCACCCTTCATCAGGCCGTTGAAATAGGCTTTGTTGTCAGGATCGCTCAACCACTGAATGGCCGCCGAACGCAATGCGCCGTCGCCTTCCTTGTATCCCTTCTCGCGCAGTGCGGCAACAATGCTGTCCTGTACGTCAAAGAGCAGATCCGTTTCACTGGTAATATCGGAAGAAGCGTAACGATGCACCACAAGTATGCTCCCGGCGTGTTTCAGGGAGTAGAGCTTATTATACAGGTCGTTGCCCAGCTGCTCCGGGAACCGGTCAAAGTAGGCTTTCGTGGTGGTATCATCCGCCTCTAGCAGTTTTTTGAGAGTCAGTACGGCATGGGATTTACCGGTGCCGTATTCGCCCTCCACCCAGACAGACAGCTTCTGCAGGCGGCTGACGCAGCTGATCAGATCCCGCATGAGCTTGACAAATGTCTCGTGAGGATAGAACTTCTCCCAGAGGTTGGGATGCTGTTCAATGACGCTAGCGTTGACGGCGGGGAAAAACTCCGGGTCTATGTCAAAGTAGTCTCTGTACAGCTCGGCCATGACCGTTTCCTCCTATGTTATGCTTCGAACAGTGCCAGCACGTCATCCGAGGTCTTGTCAGGCCGCAGTGTGATGCTGTCCAGGTCCATCTTGAATGAGCAGGTAATGAATTCCGAGTGGTTGATGGAAAGACCATTGATCAGCCTTTCCATGGTTTCGGCGCTCAAGCCGAAAATCTCTGTGGGGCTGATACCGCCGCGCTCGATGGTGTCGTCCATCAGCGTGGTGAGGGTGAACTGATAGTATCCTTCGCAGGCCTCAGCGAATTTGTAGAGAGCGTAAAGGATGACGAGGGGATCCGGATCTGACCATGTGGTTCTGGTGATATCCAATAGATGCGTCACTCGGCCTTTCTGTTCGCTATTACAATGACCAAGCCCTATCCGGTCTCCCAATATCGGATTACTGCTGCACAAGTTTTTGAATGCAGAAACAACGTTTTTCCGAGATTTTTCCGATGGCACATCATCCATCAAAAGCGCCACTATCTCGGCAGGAGTATAAGAGCGCTTAAAAGAGATATTCTTAACCCACCAGTTTATTTCAGAAGTATATGCCGCATTGCAAAGCATCAGAGCCCAAGCCGTTTCACTATCAATACCAATTTTGCATATAAGTTCGCCAAAGGCAGTTATTTTTCCCTTCCGACTAACTCCAGTATCGGCCAAAAACGCTTTGAGAGGGCTTAGCATCATTGTTCCCAAACTGTTATTATCCCAGAATTCGTTCTTTTTCTCAAAGTAATCCTTCACCCAAGAAAACTGAACACCAAGCGTCTTGTAGCGATCAATACTTGTAGTCATCATGCTTTTCTCCTTTGGCATTTTGTGTGATTCAGCTACCCAGCAACTTGAAGATGAAACCTTGTGACACATTAGGCAGTGTACACATCGGTCATCAATATGCACATCACCATTTTCGAAACTAATAAATCCGTTTGGACAATTCGCTTCACATACTTGGCAACCAATACAGTAAGCTGATTTTCGCAGGATATTCTTTAATGCCGCTATGAATAGAATCTCGTCTTTTGTATTGCTGGTTTTAATGTGGAATTCCAACCCTCCATCTTTTTCTTCATAGCTGGTTGTAAACCATTCAGTTCCGAAGTGGATACGCACCGTTCCTGATTCTTGATAAGTTATTTCTCCAAGGGTCTTAATCCATTCTCTCCAGTTCGTTGCTATACGCTTGATTCTAATAATCTGTATCCCAGGTATCATCTCATCATCATACACCAAATCCGGAGCACTCAGTTTTCGCGCATCATGCCTGGACTTCCAACCTTCGAACTCCATAAATTCACGTTGCGCGGCTGGCGGCATAGAGCTGGCAACTGTTTTTTTAATGATCAAATCATTGAAGAATCGCGTTGAATGTTTTTCATCCGGACTATCGCCATAAAGCTGTTCTCTGACCCAAGAACCTTTTTTTGATGCCATCGGGCAAACAAGGCAACCTGCTCTGTTATTCCCCAGACGGTAAGTCCTATTAATAATCAATCCTTGTTGATAAATATAGAGAAACAGTTCTGCCGAATTCCATCGCAGAATCGGATAATAATCATATTGGCCTTTATGCTTTGTTCCGAGGTTTACGTCATCGTATTTACTTCGCGCTATGCTTTCATCGCCTCTGACACCCATCATTGCCATACCACGGAAATGAGGATTTCTCATATAATCTCGTAGCAGGATAATCTGCGGCGCGGTTTTATGAACGCTGCAGCACCATCTCATTTTCTGCGCAGGAGGGCCTATTTTATCCCATGTGTATCCAGGCTCAAGTTTTGAACTGGCTACTAAGAACCGGATGCCTTTCTCTTCGCACTGTTTTCTTGTTTGCTCCATTACATCGTAAGTATCAGAGAACTCCATTTGTGTATCTCCAAATAGCACCAAGAAATCTTCATGAGGGATAGCTCTTTGAACGATGTCAAGGGCTACAACACTATCCTTACCTCCGCTAAAGGCCACATAGAACAGATCAACTTTATTTCTGTAATCAATGTATGTATTGTATGTATTCTTAATTGTCTCAGCCACAAGGCTATCAAGAATACTGCTATTGCGCGATACCATTTCCGCAATGTCTACAGGAATAAAGCGTTCAATACTTCTTGCATTTTCATCTGGTACCAATTCAGGAGCCTGAAAAATGGTACCTCCTTTTAGCTGCGCTACTAATTGTCCGCGATACCAGTATTTATTTGCCTCCGCCCACATATATGGATAAGTTTCATTTTTTTCGTAATCCCAATATTTATCAAAGCCAAGCAAATCCATCTCCCGATAATATACCGGGCGCGGTTCTTTGCTGAACGGCAGGGGCGTACTGTTTAGCACATATCCGCCAGTCTCAGCATCCCATTCGTAGGAATACATGTGCCCTCATCCCTTCTGAGAGCGCAGCATCTTGGCTCTCGAAATAGTCTCGTTAATACTGGAAAGTTTCCTCCTGGTGATATAACCCACATCGGCCAGATACTCCAGACATGTATCTTTCTCCAAATTCACCGGGGCATTGGCCAGGATATCCGCCAGAACATCGTCGAAGGATTCAAACCCTGCATCCCGACGTACAATAGCGCCGGACGTGTTGTTCTTGGCGTAGCTGGAGTGCATCAGTGTGAAATCATGGCTGACGGTAGCTACGTACTGCTCCAGCAGGTAGCTGTTCCAAGAATACCCCACATAGGGAAAAGCGTCGAAATATTGGATGCTCTTCAGTGACACGTACTTTCCTGGGCAGTGCAGTGCAATGGCGGCGTCAATATGTGAAATGTTCCAGCACACAGCCCCTGTGGCAACGAATTCCTTTTCGCTGACGCGAGCGCAGTTCTTGTGAACCGTGTCTAGATAGATGGCTGAATCGCATTCCTTGGCAAAGGCTGCCAACTCATCCAGCGTAAACGGCGTATGGCGCTGGCAGAACCCGGCAAAGATGTCGATCATATTCATAGCCTTACCCTTAGGCGTGATCACTGGGCCGGAGAACGTGAAGCGATCCCGCAGCTTATAAGCCACAGCGCCACGCACACCCAGTAGCGTCAGGAAGCTGAGGCGCTCGGCAGTCTCCGGATACAATCGAGCCAGTTTTCGCTGAATCCAATCCCCGATCATGTATCCCTGATCATCCAGCTCTTCCTGAATAAATGCAGCAATCTGATCAAGCTCCTGGTCCGTCAGGTCTGCCATGGATTCATGGAAGTACATATGGAAAGCATCCAAGATGAACTCTGAACGGATGTGAAGCTCGCGCTCCACCTGATCCGGAGGGAGATGATGCAGCGCTTGTTTCAGCTCGTCCGTGTGAATGGGACGGCCGTGAGCCAACATCACGTCTTTGATTTCTTCCGACAGATCCACCTGAGCGTGGCAGTCGTTGGTCAAGTAATATTCCCGCAGGATATACCGGTCTTGGCAAGTGGCCAGAAGATAACTGATCAACAAAGCTTCCGTCAACACCGTACTCTCCAGCTGATGCTCCAACGCAGCATAGAGGGAAGAATAGTAGAGCACCGATTTCCCCATGTCGAGCACACGATCAATGTACCCCAGAACCATCTGACGGTCATCGTCGGACAGAAGAAGTTCCGCAAGATACCATCGCTTGCCGGTATCTACGCAGTGCGCGGCCAGTTGCATACGAACGGTATCGTCAGAGTCCTTCAGTTCATCTCCATAAATCTCCGCCCAGCGTTTCCGCAGCTTCTTCATATCTAAGCCTGATTCTTTTTGAAAGCCCTTCGGGAAAGCCTGTGTGAGCACGACTTCGTATTCCGCCCATGGCGATGCGGTTTCCTGCACAGATTTCCTTTGCTGCGCCTGCAAATATGCAGCCCCTTCTTTGGCGGACATGACCTGAAACACCTTTCGGCCATCCACCTCGGAACGAATCAGCACATCTCTTCCTTCTTTGATACGGTCTTCAGTTTGCCTGCATGCAAGAGAAACCTTGCTGTACACAACCGACTGCGGATCCTGTGCGCCAAAGGGGTAGAGATCGCCCCGGTTAATCGCCTGGTATATTTCTGAAACTGTCATCGGTTTTCCTGCCTGGCGAAGGACATCAAAGACAGTTTCGATAATCGTTTTTTGCCCTGGCAGCTTACGCTTTCCTTCGGGCACTATATTCCCGCCCTGGCGGAGGTATATAACGTATTGCACCAAAGCAGCACTGAATTGGCGGTGACGTTGAATGTTAATCTGCTCAAAGTCCGGCCGCGCCATAAGCAAATCAAAGATCCTCTGTGCGCCGGCTGCATCTGTATTGAGCAACGAAAAATCCAGTTTGTTGCGCTGGATGTACGCTTCGATCATCCGAATGGAAGTCCAGTAATTACCAGCTGTACGTTCTGCAAACCCCTTATCATGAATCAAGAACCGTTTGAAAGCGTCCAGGGAGATTTGACCGTCGCTGGTCAGAATGATAGGTATTGCTTTGGCGGGCTGCTTCGGCTGATCCTTTGTCCATATGACAGGACGATTCGGGAAGGCCCTGCAGCCATCCTGCTTAAGTCGGAATCTATATCCTTTTTCTGTCGCTTCATTCAGAGGAATCGGAATGGACATATCAGACGCAATCCAAAGGCATCCGCCTGCCGGCCGATTATCTACATAAGGTATCTTCTTGGTGCGAAGCTCATGTATGAGCCACTCTTCAGCTGATTCCACGGGGACTTCAATGCCCCTTGCATCACCCAGTTTGATGTACGAAATCCGAAAACCGTCGCCAAGCTTAAACAGCTGATAAAGCCCTCGAATCCTGCGAACAATTGAGGTGGCGTCCAGATTTGATTCAAGATAATACCCTGGAACAAAGCTCTTTGGTACCCGCATCCGACGATAGTTCTGTTCGTCCGCGAATGCAAGCACATTGTAGCCAGGGACATCGCCATTCATGATGCCCATGAAGGCCTCGCGGTGATCTGTGAATAGAAGGCCGCACACCTCCACATAAAGCCTATTCCAGGACTTAGCATCATGGAGCACACCCTTATATATATAAGAAACTGGCTTTGTGAACAGGTAAGAATTATCTTGACTGAAATCCACCCAGAGTCGGTCATCGATTGTTTCTACAGTTATTTCTTCACGCAGAACTGAAGCACTTGGTTCAGATGCGCCAGCATCGGACACTTCAACGATAGCAACAGTCTGAGGATCGAAAGTGGGTTCAACGACCGTAGCATCCACGACAAGCGTGGGCTGAGCCGTTACAATTTTTTCTTTCGCTGGTACTACCGGTACCGGCGGTTCCTCTTTGGTCTCACGATAGCTTTTGATAAAGGTATAATAAAGACGAGTCACGTTGCGGATCGTCTGAGCATCTTTCCCATACCGAAAACGCAGCAGCTTACCCTCTGCAATCTTCTGCTGTACATTCCGCACAGCCTTGACTTCCGTCATACCAAGAAGGGGCTGCTTCAGATGACAATAGTCAGCCGCCTTCTGCATATACTCGGCAAGCATTCTGGGAGAGAGGCCTATACGTTCCTTGGCATACGTAAAGAAGGCATCTTCAACAGATTCATTTGAACCGGTCAATCGAATCGCCTCCTTCAAAATAGTTTGATACTCAGCAGGCGTGTCTTTGTACAATTCATACATCTGGCGGATCATCGCAGATGCGCCGGACAAACCTTTCTGACCGCCCGTAAACAAGTATTGCACATTGGCAAGCTGCATTTTCATGCCATTGACGTTCCGATAAGTGTCATCAATAGAAACGCCCCTCCGGATGGCAAGGACCCGTAAGGTCTCGGACAGCTTCGCTGCCTCTGCGCTAATATCAGCACCGTTGGCAACCTGTTCATAGGCGCTGAAGAGAAGGGCAACTTCATAGCGATCCCACGGAATTCGAACCGTCATGTTCACGTCACCTTTCTTTCAGAAGTCAGCCGTTACAGCATCAAACACACAATAGTTATAATTCCCCTATTATGAAGTACATCTTATAAAAGTTTAACACAATCTCGTTCAGAAGACAATAATAAAAATGTTGATAGTGTATGAAGATGCCGCCCGTTTGCATGCGGATTTACTTATATCCGTGTTCCTATTATTTTGACATTGAAAAGGTTGTGCTGTCTTTTCGCCGTGCTTCGTACGATGCTGCTTATTTATAGCGGATAATGCAAAAACGGTAATCATCCTAAAAACATATCCGGTTCCGGTTCATTCACGAATCTTCTGAATCCAAGCCGCAAAGTGCGGACAAGATGTCATCATTCGGTCAATGCCGATTACCTGAGAAAGATCACTTCCGTCGGCGACCTTTTTATACTCAGGAATTACCGCAAGGATACGCTTTGACGGAGCTGTATCAAAAGACGAATTGATCTCCTCGGGATTAGGGTATTCTTCACGAACAGCACAAAGGGTATCCACCGCGTCTTGATCTGCAATGAGGGCAAACTCCTCTGGCGCGGAGAACAGAAGGCCTTCAAACTCATGAACGAGAAGATTGGCGTGGCAGTTGGGCTTGCCAATATCTTGATTAATTGCTTGCTCGATCATCTCAATGTGGTCATACAGACTAGGAGCAGTCGCAGAAAACCCGGGCGTATCTTCAGGCAACGCAAAGAAGTCAAGAAGACTCGTAACATATGCGCTACTATCGTGACACAGTAGTTTAAGTTCCTTGGAGATTTTCTCGTACGAACTTACGCCACCTCTGTGTTTGCCACCGGAGGCAATTCGCTTCGTAGCCAAGATGACCGGGATAACATAAATGTCTTGCGGCGTAAAATACGGAGCAAGAACAGAGTTGACGAATTTTTCCTCAGTCTGACCTTCGCACAGAATATAAACTCTTTTCATCGGGACACCCTCCCTCCGAGCAGATTCTTGTTCCAAAGCTCACCGAGGGAATAGTCCTCATCCAGCCAGATCTGGAGGGCTTCCATATCAAGGCGTCGGAATTCAGTTCCATTTTCGCCGCTGTCAACAACGATTACGTCTTCAGCATCGAACTGGTTCAGCAACTCGACAGACTGGGTTGACATAATCAGCTGCTTTTTCTGAGATACGGCCTTTACAAGCTCCGCAAAAATAGTGATTGCGTACGGATGTAAGCCAAGTTCAGGCTCATCGATGATGATGGTTGCAGGCTGCAACTCTTCCGGCTGGAGGAGCAGCGTTGCCATACAGATAAAGCGAATGGTACCATCTGACAACTGCGAAGCGGTAAAAATGTCCTCGCATCCTTTTTTGCGCCACTTGAGTACGATCAGTTCACGATTTGATTCATTCGGCTGCAAAACAAAATCGTCAAAGAAGGGAGCTATGTTCTGAATAGTTCGCACAATATCGTTGTACTGAGAAGTATAGTTCTCGCGCAGACGATAAAGGAAGGCCGCAAGATTGCCGGCATCCCATTGCAGTGTGAGATTATTGGCAAGAGGATGTTCCTGCTTAAGTTTTGCTGATCTTCCGGTATCGTGGAAATGGTAAACGCGCCAGCTCTCTTTCTCCAATATCGGACGCACATAACCATCCAACTGATTGGAAACACCGCGGCGCCACTGAGCTTCGCTGTGGCCTCTGGCAACATTGGATTCATTTACATACGGACCATAATAAGAAAAGTATTCTTTTCTAAAAATAATCCTATTGTCATCAGTGGGAATCAAAACATATCCGTATGAGTTGTTGCCGAAGAAGAACTCCATAGAAATCTCTTCGGTCACTTTTCTGCCATTGTAGAACATCGAAGAAATACCGCTTTGTGCCGCATATACAGCGAGATTCTGGTGCAGGATATTCTGCAGCAGTGTAAAAGCAGAAATGAAGTTTGATTTACCGGCGCCATTGGAACCGATCAATACATTAATTGGCTTCAGATCAATCGAGCATTCACGAATGGATTTGAAACCATTTATCTGAATCTTGGTCAATTGTCCTTCTCTATAAGCCATGTCATACAACTCCTTGCTAAATTGATGTGTTGAGTTTACTCATTGCTCTCGGAGGGTTCGCACTTGACGGCCTCCATAATATCCTGCACATTGCAGTCCAGCACATCACATATTTTCAAAATGACATCCGTAGTAACATTTTCACCCTTACTCAGTTTGGCAAGGGAGGAAGAACTCACACCCGCGATTTTCCGAAGATCTGACTTCTTCATATTCTTGTCGATTAAGAGTTTCCATAACCTGTTATAGCTCATTCTCATAAGATAATTACTCCTCTTTGTTCCAGGAACGACCATAAAGTTCGCAGTTATTATCCGACAGTCTCAGAATGCAATTGTCTTCAAGCAGCTTCTGTGTCTCCGGTCGGCAGTCTCCTTGCTTATCGTAGGCAATGAAGACTTGTTTCGGGGTAGATGCATAGATCTTCATGATGCCGTCTTCCACATCCTTTTCAAGATTCTTGAAGATCAAAGAATCATGTGCGAGAGCAGGCAGATCGGTTGTGAAGAGTACGGCGAGATCATACACAATCATGCCTTTGTAGTTTGAGCCGGTACCGGTATCATCAGGTGTTTCAAACTTATAGCTGTCGTGTCTGTTGAACTTGATGTGCGGAGGCTTGCGATGCGTTCTGAAGAGCGTGTCGTTGAACTCTTTCATCTTTGCATTCAGAACTTCCTCAATCTCAGCAAGAATAGTTTCAATACTTCGTCTGAGGGCGTCTTCTGCTTTTGCTTTAGCCTCCTGCAGATCCTTTTGCATCAAAAATGCTTGATTCTGCGTAGTCAAGGCAGCTATTTCAGCCTTCAGTTCAGAGTGCCTGTCCAAGAACTCCTTTGAAATATTGCCGACAAAGCCGAGTTCACGGATTTGATCGCGAATGTTCTGATGCTGCAGCCGCAAACTCTCCAGTTCTTGCTCAACAGCTGTTCGTTCAGCAGTAAACTGCTCATTCATGATTCCGGCCAATTTCTTGTGATATTTCTCAACCTCATAAAGCTTGCGCAGATTGACCCCGGGGAAGAATTCCTGCAAGGCAGACATGTCTGCTTCTGTAGGATACAATCCATATTCCAAACTCACATCCAGAAGGCGAAGCTTGCGTTCTCCAGCCTGAATTGCCGATTCAATATTGTATTTCTGAGTGAGCAAAGCAGCCTTCTGCTTGTTCTTTTCGATTTCTTCTTCGGTATGGCCTTTTTCAGCCTCCTCAGCAAGGGCTCCAAGCTGCCGTTCCAGCGCTTGGATCCTCACCAAATTCTCTTCGTACTTTTTGTTTCCGCCAACGAGATTGGAAATGAACTCGTATTTCCGTGCTTCCCGATAGGCTTCCAGCTTGCGTTTATGCTCTGCAACGCTGGTCTTGAACACCTCGATGTCCTTGTACTTATCGAACAGAGCCAGCAGCATATTGATGGATTTCTCCATATCCTGCCCGGGAATGCCTCGAAGCGGCCTACGCTCATCGGTGTTCTCTTTGCCATAGATTCTGAAGAAGCTGCTGAGTGTTACACGGAAAGACAACCCAACAAAGTCGATGGCATACTGCTTTTTCAGCCAATCAACATATTCTTCTTTTGTATAGGTGTCTCCGGTGAACTCATTCTTTTCGTTGCAGATAAACACTGTACCTGCATCGCTGGTCGAACGAGCAAACCAATAGCGCTGCTCATCAAAGGTGAACTCGAAGAAAATGGTGTGGTGTCCTTCTTTTCTGACACCATCGCTTTTGATATATGTGTCTCCGCCAAAGACAAAGTCAATGGCAAGCAGTGCAGAGGATTTGCCAATTGACATAGCACCGTCATTTTTTCCCAAAACTACGTTAAGCCCCTCTTTGAATACAATGGGAGCACGCTCTTTACCTTGCATCTTAAATGCCGGTGAACTCATTCTTGTAAGCATTGAAACACCTCGTCTGCGTCATTGATGTCCACTGCACGCAAAGCATACAGGCAATCCATAACAGACAAAAAGTCTGTTGCTTCCGGCAGGAGCAATTTTACACGTTCATACAGCACACGCACTGGAAGAGGGCCATCTTTCAATTCCTTCAATACAATTGGAACCAAAGCCAGTGTACTGTTTTTGTATGAATACAATTTATTCGGTAACTGCATCGAATACCTCACAACTCTGAACAAAATAGGCGACAACAATCTGACAGTAGGTGTTTTCCTGCAACGTGACGCGATGAATCTTGTCTACTATCTCGTTGAAGATCTCCATATTCGTTTTCTTTGCTTTCTTCAATCTTTTGTAGATGGCGTGCATTTGATCCTGGACCTCTTCATAATCAATTTCTCCTCGTTTATCCAGATTAATCATGATCTCTCGGATGCGAACGAAGTAGGTCATTACGAATAAGGATACCTGGCTGTACAGAGCAAAGTTGTCGGCAGGCTTCAACTTTTGCTTGAGCTCCTTGGGATCAAGAGAGGCCTCAGCCAATTCCGTCTCTTTGAGTTTCTTGATCCTGCTGATTACTCCCACAATTCCTTTCTCCAAAGGAAGATCATCAAGCAGGGCAAGACTGTGGTTGTGGGACTCCAAGATTTTCTTTACACCCAACAATGCTTTGCATGTCTTCGGACTGTCGTCGAGACAGTATGTCGCATAGCATTGCGGGCAAAGGGCTAAGAGGTTTGATAGATCAGATGCCTTGCTTCTGTCAATAAGACTTATTTCATATGAGTCCATCGCTTTTCCGGCATTCGTTTTTGTCAGAGAACGGCCACATCCGGGAAACGGACAGAAATGATTCACTTCATTCAGAAGATAAGTGCCATACTTACTCTTCATTTCTCCAGCGATCTGGTACTGCTTTTGCTGCTCTAACTCAGATTTGGGTGCCATGCCTGCTGCAGTCTGAATAATTTCAACAAACCATTTTGCCGTTTTTTCTGCAACATTATCTTCGGTTACTTCTGCGTCATATGAAGAGAAATCATCTGCCAGAAGCTTTCGCGCCTCAACAGGTCTGCTGTTGAGGCTTTCTATATAGTTTTCCGGCGAAAGACTATACACAATCTGCTGTGCAAATTTCTTCGGGATGCCTCTTTTAGCGTAACTGCGCAAAGAGTCATCCTTTATCTTTTGGGTTACCGGATCCAGCTTGGTTCCCCAGTTTTCCTCAGGAACATCTGTAATCATGGCAAAAAGGGCGCGGAAAAACTCCGGCACATCATAGCCGTTCGATATACGGTTTTTTAGCGTTGAGAAAAAATCCTTGAATTCCATGCTGTACTCCTTTTCCGCATCCTGTACCACGATGTACCAGCTTGTACCAAACAATCCCTAAATGCAAAAAGCCATTTTGTATAATTCTCTTGCGGACGGAACAACCGCTGTCGAGATAGACTTCCGATAGAATTGTACCATTCATCTGTCCTTTTGTCAAATTATTCGTTTGAGATAAGGACAATACCGCTTCAGAAAGGACATTTGTTCTGCGGAAAAGACATAGTAACCGCTCTTTGTGCAACCAAAGCGCACAGTACCTTTCTGAATACATCCTTTTGCCCTTCATGCGAGCTTGATACTGCTTAAGCTCAAAGGGATCAAGTCCTGCTGCCGCAGCCGCTGATCACGGCACGCTTTTCATCTGTGGGAGCAGGCGCAACTGAATACGCAACGGCTGGATGAAAAGCGCCGCTGCAGACATCGCGAACGGAGAACGTCGCATCGTCTGTCAGCTTATTTGCTGTATCGTCCAACCCGATTTTTCTCCGTTCAGCACGACTGAAAAGGAGAAAAATCAATGAAAAAGCACTACATCAAAGTCAACAATGAACTCATTCCCGTTACCGAAGAAGTCTACAAAGCCACCAACCAAATGAAAGAAAAAGAGCGCTACCGTGCCCGCCGCGACGGCAAGTGCGGACAGGCTGACTACCGCTATTGTTCCGGTGACTGCGCCACCTGCCGCTGGCAGCAGGAAGGATACCGGATGCTGTCAATGAGCAAGGTCTTTGGGGACAATCTTGAATATGAAATGCCTGACATGAGCACTCCCGGTTTCGATGAGATCATTGCCGACAGACTGCTTCTGGAAGATCTCTACCGCCAGCTGGATGAGGTGATCCCGGATGGTTCCCGAGTCTTTCAGATGAGAGCACATGATTACTCTGAGCGTGAAATCGCAAAGGCTCTGGGCATCAAGGCGCAATCCACGCTCATTTACCGCATCAAAAAGATGGATGCCTTTATTCTTAATCACCGCGAGGAACTGGAAGACCTTTTCCGCTGACACAAGCCCGCTTCACGGCGGGCATTTCTTTTTTTTAAAAGTTTTTGAATCCTTCGTTCAAACCTGTCCCCTTCTTTCCAAAGAGGGTGAGGGGCGCAAGCAATCATCCTCAGAATGGAGGCAAGAACATGGAACACACGCGCAACTGTTGTCGGCCCTGCGGCGACCCGGCGGAGGCCATCGCTATCCTGATGGAAATCTCCAACGTATCGAAGCGGCTGGCCAGCAACCTAGCAAAACTGGCTGAACAGGAAAAATGTGAAGGAGGTACTGAAAATGAGCAAAATGTCCGAACTGGATGCTGCTGTCACCGAGCTGCGCAAATGCGGCGAAACCCTTATCGGTGTGTCTGAAACCCTGCGTGAGCTTTTCGGCTCCGATGCAGAACAGACGCCTGTCGCTCCGCCCAAGCCTGCTGTGAAGGTACTGACCATTGAGGATGTCCGTCCGGTACTGGCCAGGAAGAGCATCGAAGGCCATAACGTACAGGCTCTGATCCTCAAGTACGGCGCAAAGAAGCTCAGCGAGGTTGATCCGGCACACTACGCCGACCTGCTTCACGATGCGGAGGTGCTTTGATGCTGCCCACCAAACACGCGATTCTTTCGGCTTCTTCCTCGCACCGCTGGCTCAACTGCAGCCCGTCTGCACGTCTTGAGCAGGAGTTCGAGGACCGGGAAACCGAGGCTGCTGCGGAAGGCACCGCTGCACACGCACTGTGCGAGCATAAGCTCAGGCGTGCTTTGAAGCTGCAGTCCCGCAGGAAGCCGATCTCCAAATACGACTGTGACGAGATGGATCTGCATACCGACAACTACGTGCAGTTCGTTCTCGAAACACTTGCTGAAGCACGGCAGCACTGCGCTGATCCGCTGATCAACATCGAACAGAGGCTTGACTTCAGCTGCTATGTCCCCGATGGCTTCGGAACCGGCGACTGCATCATCATCAGCGACAAAACCATGCATGTGATCGACTTCAAATACGGTCAGGGTGTTCTGGTCGAAGCTGAGCAGAATCCGCAGATGATGCTTTATGCACTGGGTGCTCTCCGGCTCTTTGACAGCCTGTATGACATTGACGAGGTCGCAATGACCATTTACCAGCCCCGGCGCGAGAACATCAGCACATGGACTATCGCGGTTGATGATCTCAAGGCCTGGGCGGAAAACGAACTGGTTCCCAAGGCCAGGCTGGCCTACGAGGGCAAGGGAGAATATCTGCCCGGCCCCTGGTGCACCTTCTGCAAGGCGGCGGTCAAGTGCCGTGCCCGGGCAGAAGAAAAGCTTCGTCTGGCACAGTATGAGTTCGCCAAGCCGCCTCTTCTCACTGATGCGGAGATTGAGGACATTCTGGACAAGCTCTCCGATCTGACCAGCTGGGCCAACGAGATCATGGCTTATGCGCAGGACGCCGCCCTCAACCAGGGCAAGCAATGGCGCGGCTGGAAGGTCGTCGAAGGCCGGTCCAACCGTAAGTATTCCAATGAAGAGGCGGTCATCGAAGCAGCAAATGCTGCGGGCTACCATGACATCTTCAGAAAATCCCTGATTCCGCTCACTGAGATGGAGAAGCTCATGGGCAAGCAGGAATTCCACGACATTCTTGGCGGGCTGATTGTCAAGCCTGCCGGCAAACCCACTCTGGTGCCCGTTTCGGACAAGCGCCCCGCGATCACCAGCGCAAATATCGACTTCAATGAAATTCAGGAGGATTAAGAAATATGGCTAAGCAGAACAACACCAAGGTCGTCACCGGCATCGTCCGTCTTTCCTACGCCAACGTCTGGGAACCCAAGTCCATCAATGGCGGTGATCCCAAGTACAGCTGTTCCATCATCATCCCCAAGTCCGACATCGAAACCGTCAACGCCATCAATGCCGCCATCGATTGCGCCATGAAGGAAGGCATCGGCAAGTTCGGCGGCAAGATTCCCCCGAAGGGTGCGCTGAAGCTGCCCCTGCGCGATGGTGATACCGAGCGTGACGATAACGCCTACGCCGGCTGCTACTTCGTCAACGCCAACAGCAAGACCGCACCTCAGATCGTGGACAAGTACGTTCGTCCGATTCTGGATCGCAGCGAGGTGTATTCCGGCGTCTATGCTCACGTCTCTCTGAGCTTCTACGCCTTCAACACCAACGGCAACAAGGGCGTCGCCTGTGGGCTGGGCAACATCCAGAAGGTACGCGACGGAGAATCGCTGGGTGGCCGCACCAACGCTTCTTCCGAGTTCGAGACTCTGGATGATGACGATTTCCTCTCCTAAGGGATATTACGATTAACTGAAACGGGCGGCGGAGCAATCCGTCGCCTTGTTTCCTATAGAGGTGAGCAAATGAAGCATTTGTCAATCGATCTGGAAACCTACAGCAGCGCCGACATCGGCAAGACCGGTGTGTACAGATACAGTGAGGCGCCTGAGTTCGAGGTTCTTCTTTTCGGCTATAGCGTAGATGGTGCTCCTCCGCAGCTGGTCGATCTGGCCTGTGGCGAAATGCTCCCTGCGGAAATCAGGGATGCACTCCGTGATCCTTCGGTTACCAAGTGGGCTTTCAATGCCAGCTTTGAGCGCGTGTGTCTGTCCAGGTATCTGGGACTCCCGTCCGGCACCTATCTGGACCCTCAGCAATGGCGCTGTTCCATGATCTGGTCTGCGTACCTCGGGCTGCCACTTTCGCTGGCGGGCGTCGGTGCGGTTTTGAAGCTGGGAAAGCAGAAACTGGAGTCCGGCAGAGATCTGATTCGCTATTTCTGTCAGCCCTGTGTACCGACCAAATCTAACGGTGGCCGGACCCGCAACCGCCCATCGGATGCTCCTGAGAAATGGAGCATGTTCAAAAGCTACAACCTCCGCGATGTTGAAACGGAGATGGCCATCCAGGAGAAGCTGTCCCGCTTCCCGGTTCCCGAGTTTGTTTGGGACGAATACCATCTCGATCAGGAAATCAACGACCGGGGTATTCGTCTGGACATGGAGGTTGTCAGAAACGCCATTGAGATGGATGCGCTTTCCAAGGCTGAACTGACCGAGAAGATGCAGACGCTGACGGCACTTGAAAACCCCAATTCCGTTGCACAGATGAAGGCATGGCTTTCCGGGCATGGCCTGGAGGTTGAATCCCTGGGAAAAAAGGATGTTGCTGCTTTGCTCAAGGATGCTCCGCCCGATCTGGCTGAGGCCCTGATTCTCCGTCAGCAACTTGCCAAGAGCTCCGTCAGAAAGTATCAGGCCATGCAGAACTGCGTCTGCGCAGACGGGCGTGCGCACGGCATGTTCATGTTCTATGGTGCCAACAGGACAGGAAGATTTGCCGGTCGCCTGGTTCAGCTGCAGAATCTGCCGCAGAACCACATGCCTGATCTTGAACAGGCCCGGGATCTTGTCCGAACCGGCAATTATGCTGCACTCCAGACGCTCTACGATTCTGTCCCGGATGTCCTCTCTGAACTGATCCGTACAGCTTTCGTTCCGTATGAGGGCGGCAAATTCATCGTAGCCGACTTTGCGGCGATCGAAGCGAGGGTTATCGCCTGGATGGCAGACGAGCAATGGCGACTGGAGGTCTTCAAAAAGGGCGGTGATATCTACTGTGCCAGCGCATCACAGATGTTTGGCGTCCCTGTCGAGAAGCATGGCATCAACGGCCACCTCCGCCAAAAAGGCAAAATTGCCGAGTTGGCGCTTGGCTACGGTGGGTCCGTGGGTGCGCTCAAGGCAATGGGTGCCCTGGAAATGGGCATACCGGAAGAAGAACTCAAGCCGCTGGTAGATGCCTGGCGTGAAGCAAATCCGAATATCACACAGCTGTGGTGGGACGTGGACGAAGCGGTCAAGAAGACAGTAACAGACAAAGTGCCCACGGAGACACACGGCCTACACTTCATGTATGAAAAGGGCTTTCTGTTCATCGAGCTCCCTTCCGGCAGGCGCCTTGCTTATGTCAAGCCACGCATCGGAGAGAATAAGTTCGGTGGTGAATCCGTGACCTACGAAGGCGTCGGCTCCACAAAGAAATGGGAACGCCTCGAAAGCTATGGTCCGAAGTTCGTGGAAAATGCAATCCAGGCGATCAGCAGGGATATTTTGTGCTATGCCATGAAGACTCTCCGCTGCTGTAACATTGTCGCACATGTACACGATGAGGTTATCATTGAAGCTGATCCCAAGGTGTCTCTCGAAGCCGTCTGTGCACAGATGGGCCGCACTCCTCCGTGGGCAAAAGGCCTGATTCTCTGCGCTGACGGGTATGAAACGCCGTTCTACAAGAAAGACTGATATATTTCCGATAAGACAAAAACAATACTTGCTATTTACCGGAAACAGAGCGTATATGTCACTACCTCAAAGCGAAAGGAGTGATTTCATGACCTGCAAGGACATTCTCAAACTCAGCGAAGGCACTCATGTGGTGATGGTGAACACTGAACGCTGCATGGTCATTCGTCTGAGGGACGGCTACACGCTGACTCGTTTTCTTCCGGACAGGACGATGCTTATCCAACTCTACAGTGAAAAGGGCCATCTTCTCCGCGAGGACAGACTGGACAACTTTTTTGCCGCAACGGCAGAAACTACGCAAGATAACACGCAAGATGAACAGGAGGAAAACCATGAAGATTCTGATTGTTGAACCGGGCAGGCATCCTCGTAAGGCGGATATTCCGCACACGCTCAGCAACCTGCAGGCAGTTGTTGGCGGCTATATTCAGGCCGTCTACCCCTGGGATGATCCTGTTGCGCTCGTCTGTGACGAAGAAGGCCTTCTGAAGCAGCTGGATTTCAACCGGCTCGTTGCTCCCGAGGTACCTATCTTCGGAACATTTTTCCTCTGCGGTTTGGGCGAAGAAGATTTCACCGATCTTCCGGATGACCTGATGGAGAAGTACAGCAATATGCTTTATGATCCACAGTATCTGATCCGCGCCCGCAAAGGAAGGTAAGTATGAACCAACAGCAGAGAGAATTCACTCTCAAGCTTCGTGCTCAGGGCATGAGCTATGGCAAGATAGCAGCCGCAGTCGGTTTGTCGGCAAATACGGTCAAATCCTTTTGCAGACGAAACCCCACTAACAGCCTTCCGGCGGAGACAGCAACGGTTGCAAGACCCGAACGGTGCCCGCAATGTAATTCGTTGCTGGAGCAAACCTCCGGGCATCGGCAGAAGCGGTTTTGTTCCGAGAAATGCCGAAGACTGTGGTGGGCGGCTCACCCGGAGCAGATGAACCGCAATACCTTCTATCCTGTGACATGCCGGCAGTGCGGAAAGTCATTCCTGCAATACGGCACCCGTCCGCGGAAGTTTTGCTCACGGGCATGCTACCTGGAACATCGGTACGGAAAGCCCAGAGTACCTTGAAAACTTTATACCAGCAGTAGAATGACAAATACGCTTTTATGTGCTATAATACTCGCGTAATCTGAGAAAGAAAGGAGTTTTCGTGATGTTTGCTGTTTCCATGCTTTTGAATCTGCGCAATGATATCAGCCTGGTACTGCCCGAACCGCAGTATCATAATTTGTCATGCCTGCATTCGACGAAGATGGAAGCGCTGAACCCTCGAGGACTCTGCTAACATAGGATAGGCGCAATTGTACCCTCAATCCACCCGTCAATGCAAGGCGGGTGGATTTTTTATACTGATTCCAGGAGGTGGAACATGATTATTCAAGGAAAGGTCGCTACGGCCATTGCCTACGCTAGTGTAATTGAGCAGGAGGCCATCGACCAGATTCGTCGCATGTGCGACTATGACTTCACTGAGGGTAGCACGATTCGAATCATGCCTGACGTTCACGCAGGCAAAGGCTGTACCATCGGTACGACCATGACCATCCGGGACAAGGCTGTCCCCAATGTGGTCGGTGTCGATATTGGCTGCGGTATGTACACTGTCAAGCTGAACGAGCGCGAAGTCGACTTCGCCCGTTTTGACGAGGCTGCACACTATGTGCCCTCGGGCATGAATGTCTGGGAGGGGCGCAAGGAGCCCTTTGATCTGGAGGCGCTTCGTTGCTTCCGCGCACTGAAGGACACCCGCAGACTCCAGCGTTCTCTGGGTACACTGGGCGGCGGCAACCATTTCATCGAGATCGACCGTGCTGCAGATGGTACGCTGTATCTCGTCATCCATACCGGCAGCCGTAACCTGGGCAAGCAGGTGGCTGAGTACTACCAGCACCTTGCTGTCGAACTGAACCAGGGCCGCGAGGAGTATTTCAAGAAACGTGATGCCCTGATCGCAGAGTACAAGGCTGCAGGACGACGCAAGGAGATCCAGGCTGCTCTTAAAGAACTGCACTGGGCGAACAAGCCGCTTACGATTCCTGAGGATCTCTGTTACGTCTATGGTGAGTACCTCGATGATTACCTGCATGACGTGGAGATCTGCCAGCAGTTTGCCCGCCGCAATCGTGAGTTGATTGCTGAGGTTCTGCTTTCCCGTTCCGGTCTCACCGGCGGCGAGGCGTTCCACACGATCCACAACTACATCGATACCCGGGAGATGATCCTGCGCAAGGGCGCCATCGCTGCACACAAAGACGAGAAGTTACTCATCCCGATCAACATGCGTGATGGTTCTGTTCTCGCTATCGGTCGTGGCAACCCCGATTGGAACTACTCTGCACCCCACGGCGCGGGCCGACTGATGTCCAGAACCGCAGCAAGACAGTCTCTGGACATGGACGCATACACCGAGGCCATGAAGGGCATCTACACAACTTCCGTCAATACATCTACCATTGACGAGGCTCCTATGGCCTACAAGTCCATCGACGATATCATCGGTGTTATCCGGGATTCCGTTGATGTTATCGACATTATGAAACCCATCTACAATTTCAAAGCATCCGACTAAGTGCAAAACTGGCCGGATGCTGGAAAGGAGACAAACATGAATCTTCCTGTTGTCAACATGAAGCAGACCGGCCAGAATATTACCATGCTCCGTGAGCAGCGCGGCATCTCTGTCAAGCAGCTCCAGTGCATGATGGGCTTTGCTACTCCGCAGGCTATTTACAAGTGGCAGCATGGCGAGTCCCTGCCCACGGTAGATAACCTCGTGGCACTCTCTGCCATCTTTTCTGTGCCCATTGATGCGATTCTGATTACCGGTACTGCTGCATAGCAACATAGACGAAGCGAGGAGCTCAATCCTCGCTTTTTTCATTTTCTATTGGTATTGGGGCGTTCGTGTTCATCCTCAATTTGTTTAATAAGGTCACTTAGCTTCATATCCAACGCCTGTGCTATTCTCCAGAGTGTATCGACGTTGGCGTTCTTGTTTCCGGTTTCAATCATTGCGAGATGGCTGCGTGCTATGCCAGACAAGCCCGAGAGCACCTCCTGCGACATTCCGCGCTGCGTCCTGAGTCGCCCTATGATCTGTCCAGCAATTTTGTAGTTGTAATCCATAGTCACAACCCCTTTCTGATAGGCTTTTGCCTTCATAAGAGGGCTTGTAATTTTCGCGAGGACTTCTACAAAAAGAGCACCACTGATAAAGTTGTCAGCGTACGCAGACTGAATCTATCGTTGGCGCGGTTATTATGTATACAGGGATTGCCCAAAGAACGGAGGATGATAGCATCATGAAGAAACTTTTCACACTGATCCTGTTGGTATGCTTGCTGGCCACTTCCAGCACCATCGTATTTGCTGAAGGAACGCTTGACTTGAGTGGATACAGTGACTCGGAACTGATCGCCCTGTTGGCAGAAGTACAAAGTGAGATCGCTACCCGGAAGATCGAAAAGACGGCACACCTGACTGCCGGCACCTACATTGGTGGGCGTGATATTCCTGTTGGAACTTATATCCTTGCGGCAGCCGGCACCGAAGATGAGCACGGAATCGTATCCCTGCGATCTGTGAACGACCCGGCCGATGACTATCCGTCGAAGCTGTATGAGCACAAAATGGGTGATGATATCTATTCCGTTTTCGTCACCATTGAGGAAGGTGATACATTGATCATACCTTTCCCGTACACACTGACCATCTCTGGTGGCGTGATGTTCAAGTAAGCCATGACAGCAAACACCCCTCCCGGCCAAATTGGTCAGGAGGGGTGTTTCATGCTATTTACACTTTTTCCGATATGTAAGCATTAATCGCAGCGCTAGTTACGCCTTCAGCTATGGCGCCAATAGCAGACAGTGAGTAATCACGAACAGCGGCTAATCCTTTTTTCACGGTTCCCCAGCGATTCTCGTCTCGAACCTTAGCCAGCAATTGATGCCCCGTAAAAGTAATGTCATAGATGAAAAAAACATGCGGCAATCGCCAATCGTCTCTTTCGATGCAAGTACCATCAAGCAAATCTGCTTCGATCATTTTCAAAGCATTGTAATGGACAACGTCTTGGTCATACTTCGGCAAAGCTTTGTACAATTCCTCAATGCGCAATTCATCGTCGAATGGGAGTTTTTCCACTTCGAGTAGAACTTCTCGCACACAATCCAAATCCAATTTCATTACATACACCTCTTTTACTGAATACCAAGCTGGACAAACTGATCATCACGGATTGTGAAGGAACCAAGTATTAGGAAATACAGTTGGATTGCGGCAGAACGTATTTCATCTACTTGGTCTGTCGACTTAATAACATCCTTGTGAAAATAACCATTGCGACTCTTCGAACGCCAGTCATCAATGGTACTGGTTATGTACCATTTGGCATATCGGTTTACATCAAGCAATCGATTGTTCTTGATAATCCACTCAAGTCCTCCAAGAGTAGTATCAATACTTTCTTCGGTATCCTTTGTGAATTCAATGCTATCCTGATTCCAATGATCTTTGCTACGTCCCGCTATTCCCTTGCCTTTTGAGAGTTCGATAACTGCATACAAAAGTTGTTCCACAGATTTCAAGTAACCCGCTGCTACCCACGTCAAATCAAAATTCTCCGTCAGAACATGCATTTTGTAATACCACTCTGATGTAATGAACGAAATGGCATAATTACAATTGCCAATCATTGCTTTCCATAATCCGCGTTCGAGATAGTTGTGAAGCATTTGGTCGATCTGCCTTTGGTACACATCAGAGGGAATTGCCTCAGAATAAGCATATCCCTGAAGCATTTCTCCAGTCACCTTACGAAAACGAGCAATGGTTTCCTCTGTCGGTGTTACAACCGTATTAAACCCCATTGCATCCTGGGCTAGATCGTTGAATTGATTAATTTCCTCTACGAGCATCGAATACTCTATTGCTCCAAAGTGCTTTTCCCAGAATTCCCTGAGCGTCATATAAGAGATTGGACTTTTCTCATAGGCTTTCACGGCATTTGCATGGGTTATTACTATGTCGTATGCATCTGCATCCGGCGAAATAAGCCTAACTATGTTCAATCTTTCAACCTTATATTTTCCACACTTGAAATTGCGTTCATAGCGCATGCTTTCGTCATGAGCCACCGCAAAAGCTATACCTGTGGTCTCACCGTTTTCCGAAAGGACAATTTGAAACGGACGCGCCTTCGCCTGTTCCTCAGCGGGAAGATTTGCGCACCAGTCTGGAATAGGATAATAAGAGAATTGCGGGACTGCATTATCAATAAACAGATTGACCGCAATGGATTCTATTGTTGATGCGGCACTGATTTCATTTGCAGCTACCATATCAGCATATTGAGAAAAATTATTATCTCCAAGATTTATGATGGCTCCAAATGATTGACGAATACGTTGATGGTTAATATCGTAAGACTTTTTTCTTTCTTTTACCAGATCTAGCAATTGCGAAAAAGCCTCTGAATAGTGATCAATCATCATTTTCTCACCTCCGCACGATATAGATAGAAAAAGGTGCATAACCCGAAGATTATGCACCTTGACGATCAGGCGGCTTCGCTAATCCGCTTGCATGCGGATGCGAATGCTTCGGCAGCGCCAATCGCACGGATTGACACTTCCTTAGCTGCTGCAGGATCAATCTTCACAGCGAGAATGATTCCTACAGCAGTTGCGCCAAGGGCAAGTACGACCTTATGGTCGAAGATAACCTTAACGTCCATAGCATATCCTCCTTTCCGGAGCCTACACTCCAAGAATAAAACATGGACTGCTATGATGCCTGACGTCAGTTGTATTATATCACAATATATGACATTTCGCAATTTAAGCCATTGCATCATAGTGTTCTGATTACCGAAATCAACAAGGATCATCAGAAAGTATGAATTTTATGCATACTGCAAGTTCAACGAACTCCAGTTGACTACATAGTCGGCTCTTTTTTTATTTTCGGCCTCCATTTTTCGTTCAAATCGGCCTCCTTCTTTCCAAAGACGGTAGAGGGCAAGCTGATTTGCTCCGAAGAATGGAGGTTTTTTATGTTCTATCTCAAGGTTCCTCTTGCCAATGGCATCCAGATTCAGGCGGAAGTCCGTGGTGACAACGTGTTCACACACTGCAACTGCTGTGGAAATGAGATGCCGGTCGATCTCGCGGATGTATTTGCAGACGGCGAAGGTGATCTGGAAAGCACCGAACTGCTGTGTCCGGAATGTGCTGCGCTCCTGCTCGAAAGGATGCGAGAGCCGTGAGTATCAGCAAGTTCAATCACGAGGGGTATTTCGATCCCACAACCTACGAAGCGCTTTCAAACATCGAGACCGAAGCGCGCAAAGCCCGGTTCAGACCTGTTGTTTATGTGTGTTCACCGTTCTCCGGTGATCCGATCGGGAACGCAGAAAAGGCACGTCGTTATTGCAGGTTCGCCGTGGACACAGGCTATGCGCCGTTTGCTCCGCACCTGTTCTTCCCGCAGTTTCTGGATGATGAGAACCCGGATGAACGGGAACTCGGAATGTTCATGGCAATCATCATGCTCACCAAGTGCGCTGAACTATGGGTGTTCGGTGACCGCATCACAAAGGGCATGTCGCAGGAAATCCGCAAGGCTGAGTCCCGCAACATGATCGTCCGCTACTTCACGACCGATTGCGAGGAGGTCAATCATGCCTAAGACATTCACGCTCTACTGTGCCAACTGTACCGGCATGGAGAGCAACTGCAATTATCCCAATCCGGTAGAGATCATCGATGTGGAGGCTCTTCGCAATGCCGCAGGCCGGGACTACGTGGTGGCTCAATTCAAGAACAACTACCGCAACACCACCAATTTCCTGTCAGCGAACTGTCTGTGCAAGGACTGCGACAATGATCACTCCGATAATCCTGCAGATTGGGTAACGCCCGAGGATGTGCGCCGCGCTTTTCCGGATGTGCCGCTGGCTGTCCACTACAGCCGTAACCACATGAAATCTAAGCGCGGCAAGGCTCCGAGGCCCAAGTTCCACTGCATTCTGCTGACAGACGAGGTCACAGACCACGAGGAATACAAGCGTCTGGCCAAGCTGGCGCACAAGGCGTTCCCGTATTTCGATACCCGGGCAGAAGACGCAGCACATTTCTTCTTCGGCACACCGGATGCCCTTGTTGAACTGCATCCAGGCTCGATCACACTGAACGAATGCCTGGAAATGTACTACCCGGATGCGGAAAGCGATGAATTCTGGGATCTGGATAATCCGTACACCGAAACCATCCCTGAAGGCAGCCGCAACAGCACGATGTCCCGTTTTGCCGGTCGTGTGCTCAAACGCTTCGGTGATACTGATGAGGCTTACAAGGCATTCATGGATCGTGCAGCCAGGTGTGATCCTCCGCTTGATGACACCGAACTCAAGACGATCTGGCGCTCTGCCCAGGGCTTCTTCCAGAGGATTTCCAAGGAAGAAAGCTATGTGCCGCCCAAGCAGTGGAATGCTGAGCGTCCCGGCAGCTTTACCTATGATCCTCAGGACCGTACCGATGTCGGTCAGGCCCGCCTGCTCGGCAAGTACTTCGGTCAGGAACTGCGCTACTCTCCGGCAACCGACTACATCCGCTATGACGGCTCCTGCTGGCAGGAAACCAAGCCCGGCGCCCAGGCCGTTGCCCACGCTTTGACTGACCTCCAGCTTGAGGAAGCGGAGAACGCTGTGTCCGAAGCGCTCAAGCGCCTTACCGATACCGGGGCTCAGGCTCTCCTGGACATGAACAGCAAGAAAAAGGCTGAGGCCATGATGAACGAGGCTCAGCGTGATGCCTTCACCGCTTACATGCAGGCAGAAGGTTACCGAAATTATGCGCTCAAGCGCCGGGAATCCAAGAACGTCAGCGCCACCCTCAAGGAAGCGCACCCTGTTCTGGAAATCGAGCCGGGCATGCTCGACCGTGACTGGTATCTGCTTTGCACGCCGGAGGCGACCTATGATCTGCGCAAGGGGCTGGATGGCGCCCGTGAGCATAACCCGGATGATTTCATTACCAAGATGACCGGCTTCTCGCCCAGCGATAAGGGCGCTGAAATCTGGCGTGATGCTCTGAACACATTCTTCTGCGGCGATAAGGCTCTGATCGAATATGTGCAGCGCGTTGCCGGCATTGTGTGCGTGGGTCAGGTGTTCCTCGAAGCCATGATTATCGCTTACGGCGACGGTCGAAACGGCAAGTCCACCTTCTGGAACACACTCTCCCGGGTCATGGGCAGCTACTCCGGCAATATCTCTGCTGACTCCCTGACCATGAACTGCAAGCGCAATGTGAAACCTGAGATGGCTGAGACCAAGGGAAAGCGGCTCCTGATCGCCGCCGAGCTCGAAGAGGGTACCCGCCTCAATACCAGCATTGTAAAACAGCTGTGTTCTACGGATGCCGTATTCGCAGAGAAGAAGTACAAGGACCCGTTCAGCTTTACGCCCAGCCATACTCTGGTGCTCTACACAAACCACCTTCCGAAGGTCGGTGCCAAGGACACCGGTATCTGGAGGCGCCTGATCGTGATTCCCTTCAAGGCCAAGATCGAAGGCAACTCCGACATCAAGAACTACACCGAGTACCTTTGTGAAAACGCCGGTGAAGCCATCATGAAGTGGATGATCGAGGGCGCATATCAGGCTATTGAACTGGGCTTCAAGATTCCGTTTCCCAAGTGTGTGTCTGACGCCATCGCTGCCTATAAGGCTGAAAACGACTGGCTCGGTCATTTCCTCGACGAATGCTGTGAGGTCGGTGACGGCATGACCGCCAAGTCCGGCGAACTGTATTCCGTCTACCGTGCCTTCAGCGCATCAAACGGTGAGTACGTTCGCAGCACCACGGATTTCTATGCCGCACTTGAAGCCGAGGGATTCATCCGTACGCGCACACGCAGCGGCAACCTCATCAATGGACTCAAGCTGTCTCCGAAGACAGACGATCCCCGAGATGAGTTCCCGGACTTTCTGGCCTGACACATAAAGATAGGAAGTGTGTAGGTCGTGTAAGTCTTCTCCAAAAGTCGTCTTTAGGCAAATTCAAAATAGCATAAAGAGAGTTTTCCGGAAAGATCTTCACGACCTGCACACATCAGGGAGAAAAGCATTATGAGAGAAAAAATCGTTGAGGAGCATCTGGTGAAAGCCGTTCGATTGATGGGCGGTCGGGCACTCAAGTTTGTAAGCCCCGGATTCGACGGTGTTCCGGACCGTCTGCTCCTCCTTCCGAACGGTCGCATGGCTTTTGCTGAGCTGAAAGCCCCAGGCAAACAGCTGCGACCGCTCCAGAAAAGACGAAAACGCCAGCTGGAAACGCTGGGCTTCCGCGTTTACGTCATCGACAACACTGATCAGATCGGAGGCGTATTGAGTGAACTATCAGCCACATGATTATCAGAAATACGCCACCGACTTCATTCTCACGCATCCCATAGCGGCTGTGCTGCTGGAAATGGGTCTGGGCAAGAGTGTAATTACCCTGACCGCCATCCAGGAACTGTGCCTGGACAGCTTCGAGGTCCACCGAGTCCTCGTGATCGCACCTCTCCGCGTGGCAAGGGACACGTGGCCCACGGAGATTCAGAAGTGGGATCACCTCAGAAATCTGTCCTACTCGGTCGCAGTCGGCACAGCGCAGGAGCGCAAGGCCGCACTTCAAAAACCCGTTTTCATCCACATCATCAACCGCGAGAACGTGCAATGGCTCATCGAGGAAAGCGGAATCCAATGGCAGTACGACATGGTCGTTGTGGACGAGCTCTCTTCATTCAAGAGTCATCAGGCAAAGCGATTCCGAAGCCTCCTGAAAATGCGGCATCAGATTAAACGCTTTGTAGGGCTTACAGGTACACCGGCCAGCAACGGCTTCATGGATCTGTGGGCAGAGTTCAGGCTGCTGGACATGGGCAAGCGCCTCGGACGATACATCACGCACTACCGCGACTCCTTCTTCGTGCCCGACAAACGCAACGGAATGCAGGTGTTCTCCTACAAGCTCCGTCCCGGCGCAGAGGCTGAAATCTACCGCCGCATCGGTGATATCACGATCTCCATGAAGAGCGCCGACTACCTGCAGATGCCCGAGTGCGTGATGAACTCTGTCCCGGTCACACTCAGCGAGGACGAACACAAAGAGTACCAGGACATGGCCAGAGATCTGGTGCTCAGGCTGCACGGTGTCGAGATCGATGCCGCAAACGCAGCCGCCCTATCCGGCAAACTGTGTCAGCTGGCCAACGGAGCGATCTACACCGAGGACAGGCTCACGCTTGAGTTCCACGAGCGGAAGCTTGATGCGCTGGAAGATCTGATCGAAGGCGCCAACGGCAAGCCCGTTCTGGTAGCCTACTGGTTCCAGCACGATCTTGCCCGCATCAGAAAACGCTTCAAGGTTCGTGAACTGAAAAGCAGCAAGGATATCACCGACTGGAATGCCGGAAACATCCCGGTTGCGGTGATCCACCCTGCCTCCGCCGGCCACGGTCTGAACCTGCAGGCAGGCGGTTCCACGCTGGTGTGGTTCGGCCTTACCTGGAGTCTTGAACTCTACCAGCAGACCAACGCCCGTCTCTGGCGACAGGGTCAGCAGGCTGATACCGTTGTTATCCACCACATCATTACGCAGGGCACCATCGATGAAGCCATCATGAAGGCCCTTTCTGAAAAAGACAAATCGCAGGCCGCACTGATTGATGCGGTCAAGGCACAACTGGAGGTGCGAAAATGACTGCAAAGGAATTTCTCGGTCAGGCCTACCGGCTTGACCAGCGGATTAACAGCAAGCTGCAGCAGATCGATTCTCTGCGCGGCCTTACACAGAAGGTAACCCAGTCCTATGACAACGAGGTCGTTTCCCGCACGAGAAACGTATCCTCGCTGGAGGATGCCATCATCCGCCTGATGGAGGCCGAGGAAGAACTGAACCGGCAGATCGATCAGCTGGTCGATACGAAAATCGAGATCGGCAAGCTGATCGAAAAGGTCCACAACGAAAGCTATCGGCTGTTGCTGGAAAAGCGGTATCTGTGCTTCCTGGCTTGGGATCAGATTGCCGCCGAAATGCACTACAGCCGCCGCTGGGTGCTAAACAAGCACGAACGCGCACTGGAGGTTGCCGACAGGCTGCTCCGTGAAAAGGAGGCGCAGGCATGAGTTATCAGGAAGCCGTTGAGGATAACATTCCCCGAAAGATTCAGCGGAACGGCATGTGGGCCTATCTTCCGCCGTGCCACGTGTGCGGCGGTCAGGCCTACAGCTGGAACTATATCAGGGGCAACAAATACACCTGCAAGGCCTGCAGGCAGATAAAAAGAGTGCTTTCTAAAAAAGTGTGCACTTGAGTTCACCTTAGTTCACCTGAATTCACTTGTGTGCACGATTGAAGTGTGATACCCTAATACTGTCGAAATAGACATATTGAGGCCTTCACGGAAGCAACAAACCGTGAGGGCCTTTCTTTATGCAGAGAAAGGACGATTCCATGATTACAACCAGAGGCTGCCTTTCCTTTTATCGCAAAGGCGAAGATCCATCGAGCAAGATAAATGCATGGCTGAAAGCAAACCCCGACGCCCGGCTTGTTGATGTCAAGCTGTTTCCCACCGACTATTATTTTGAAAGTATGGCCTATGTGCTGATGATTCTTGAACTTCCCGATGAAGAAAAGCAGGAGGATTGAATATGCTTTTTACCTGTGAACAGGTGTCCGGCGGACACCCTGATAAGATTTGCGACCAGATCTCCGATGCCATTGTGACCGATTGTCTTAAGCATGACCGCAACAGCCGTGTGGCGGTGGAATGCATGATCAAGGGCTATGAGGTCAACATTGCCGGCGAGATTACCTCGAAGCACGATCCCGACTGCAGGGCGCTGGCCCGCCATGTGCTGTTCAACTACTGCGCCTATGAGGATCTGCCCAGGTACAACATTACTGTGAACCTCACCCGCCAGAGTCCTGACATTGCACAGGGCGTTGATGGCGAAGGCGACAAGAAACTCGGTGCCGGTGACCAGGGCATGAT
>JAGBAV010000098.1 GCA_017938795.1 Clostridia bacterium | reverse complement strand
GGCATTCGCACAACCACCGGCGCGCAGATCGCCTGCAAGGCCGCCGTCGTCTGCTCCGGCGTGTACATGGACAGCCGCATCATCATCGGCGAGGCCAGCTGGCAGGGCGGCCCGCAGGGTCTGCTCTCCTCCATGCAACTGGCGGGCGCGCTGCGCAGCCTGGGCATTGCCCTTCGCCGCTTCAAGACCGGCACGCCGCCGCGCATTGATGAAGCGTCCATCGACTTTGACGAGATGGAAGCGCAGCCCGGCGATGAAACGATCACGCCGTTCTCCTTCATGACGGATAGCGCCGCGCTGACCAACCGCGCCAAGTGCTACCTGACCTACACCAACGAAGCAACGCACGATATCATCCGCCGCAACATCCACCGCGCCCCCATGTATGCCGGGACAATCCACGGCACGGGCGCGCGCTACTGCCCCTCCATCGAGGACAAGATCATGCGCTTCGCCGACAAGGACAGGCATCAGCTTTTCCTTGAGCCGGAAGGGCTTGACACCAACGAATGGTATGTGCAGGGGCTGTCCACTTCGCTGCCCGAGGATGTGCAGATCGAGATGCTGCATACCATCCCCGGTCTTCGCCGCGCGCGTGTGCTGCGCCTCGCCTATGCGATCGAGTATGAATGCATCGATCCGCTGCAGCTGCGCCACGATCTATCCCTGCGCGGCATGCAGGGCCTGTACTTTGCCGGGCAGATCAACGGTACCAGCGGCTACGAGGAGGCCGCCGGTCAGGGTCTTCTCGCCGGCATCAACGCCGCCCGCAGCATTGACGGTCTGCCCGGGATCACACTCGGGCGCGATCAGGCCTATATCGGCGTGCTGATCGACGACCTGACGACCAAGGGCACCAACGAGCCCTACCGCATGATGACCAGCCGATGCGAATACCGTCTGCTGCTGCGGCAGGATAACGCTGACCTGCGCCTGACGCAGATCGGCTACGAAGCGGGCCTCGCCTCCGCGGAACGCCTTGCCCGCATGCAGAAGAAGCAGAGCGACACACAGGAGGCCATCGCGCAGCTCAAGAAGATCTGGATCGGCAAGACGCCGCAGCGCGACGCATGGCTCACCGAGCACGGCCAGACCGAAGCGGTCGGCAGCGTATGCGCCGCAGATCTGCTTCGCCGCCCCGGCATCAGCTACGCCGATATCCTCCCGCTGGACGAACGTATCCCTGCCCTTCCCGGCGACGTTCGCGAGCAGGTGGAGATCAGTCTGCGCTATGAGGGCTATCTGGACAAGGAACGCAAGCAGGTCGAGGCCTTCCGCCGCGCGGAAGATACGCTCCTGCCGCAGGGCTTTGATTACATGACGCTCGACGGGCTGCGCATCGAGGCCCGGCAGAAGCTCACCGCCCAGCAGCCTCGCTCCCTCGGGGAGGCCGGGCGCATCTCCGGCGTCTCCCCCGGCGACGTCACCGTGCTGATGGTGTGGCTGGAGAAGCTCAGACGCGAAGGCAAGAATCATCCATAAATATACAGCAGCATGACGGAACACAGTCCATTGCCGTGTTCCGTCATGCTGCTGTTTCTTTTGATTTGCTGTCTGATCCCGTGCTCATCAACCTTGGTATGCAAGCATATTCCCCAGATGGATTCCAAAGCCTATGGCCCGATACATCTCCATGTCACAATCAGCGCAGCCGACCGTCAGCGTGCTGACGCCGCTCTCCCGGTATGCAAATCGTATCAATGCCCTCGCAATCCCTCTGTACCTGTGTTCCGGCATAATATAGAAATCTTCCAGAATCCCACCGCGCCGGTAATCAAAACTGGAGAATGTCGGGGTAACCGAACAGCATGCCGCAAGCTCTCCGTCCGCCATACAGCCATAGAACAGAATCTGCTCTTCTTCCATCGCCTGACGCAGCCTGTCGAGCTCCTCTTCCCCCGGCAAGCTCTCGCCAATCTCGTCCTTATAGCTTACATGGAGCCGCCTCAGCGAGCCAAAGCTGTTTTCACTGATCCTTACATATTCATATTCCATCTCTTTTCCTCCTGCCACATCCCGTTTCCTGCAGGATATCATCTTACGGCGCTGACAGCAACCTCAAAAACAGATATGACAAAAACGCCCCCTCCCGGGATTTATCCCAAGAGGGGGCGTCTGTTATGCGTTGAGCGCCTTCAGAGGCAGCCCTGCATCCAATCCGTCAGGATTAGTTGCCGGCCATCTTCTTGTAGGTCTCGAGGCGGCGCTTCGCGTCTTCCTCGTTGATCCTGAAGGCTTCCTCAGCCTTGGCCGGGAACAGCTTCGCCAGGGAGGCGTAGCGGACCTCGCCCTTGATGAAGTCCTGATAGGACTCGGTCGGATCCTTGCTGTCGACGGTCAGCGGGTTCTTGCCCTGCTCGGCGAGGAGCGGGTTGTAGCGGTACAGCGGCCAGTAGCCACAGGCAACGGCGCGCTTGATTTCCATCTGAGCATGCGCCATGTTGATGCCGTGGTTGATGCACGGAGCGTAGGCGATGATCAGGGACGGGCCCGGATACGCCTCAGCCTCGGTCATGGCCTTAAGCAGCTGCGCCGGGTTCGCGCTCATGGCGACAGTCGCAACGTACACATAGCCGTAGGACATGGCCATCATGCCAAGATCCTTCTTGCGGGTCTTCTTGCCGGAGGCCGCGAACTTGGCGATGGAGCCGGTCGGGGTGGACTTGGACGCCTGGCCGCCGGTGTTGGAGTACACCTCGGTATCCAGAACGAGGACGTTGACGTCTTCGCCCTGCGCCAGGACGTGATCGACGCCGCCGTAGCCGATGTCGTAGGCCCAGCCGTCGCCGCCGAAGATCCACTGGCTCTTCTTGACCATCATGTCCTTCATGCCGGCGATCTGCTGGCAGAGCTCGCACTCCTTGCCCTCGACGAGAGCGGCCAGCTTCGCGGAGGTCTCCTTGGACTTCTCGCCATCGTTCATGGTGGCAAGCCAGGCCTCGCAGACTTCCTTATCCTCGCCCTCGAGCTTGGCAGCCAGCTCGGTCACGAGCGCAGCCAGCTTCGCACGGCGCTGGGTGGTCGCCAGGTTCATGCCGTAGCCGAACTCAGCGTTGTCCTCGAACAGGGAGTTCGCCCAAGCCGGGCCATGACCCTTATCGTTGACGGTATACGGGACGGTCGGGGCAGAGCCGCCATAGATGGAGGAGCAGCCCGTCGCGTTCGCGATCATCATGCGGTCGCCGAACAGCTGGGTAACCAGCTTGACGTACGGGGTCTCGCCGCAGCCGGCGCAGGCGCCAGAGAACTCAAACAGCGGCTTGAGGAACTGG
>JAGBAV010000097.1 GCA_017938795.1 Clostridia bacterium | reverse complement strand
TCGTCTGTATTTTCTCCTACATTTTCAGAACAGGAGCCCGGATGTCGAGGTATGGATGTCATGCCCCCGTCTTATGACGCCAGGGGACGGCAGAAATATCGCGCAGGGCACCGACCTACCAGGACGGTGGGTGGAAAAAAGACGGCAGCGGCACTTTGGGATATTGTCTGAAGACGGAGCGCAGTCCGAGGAATCGGGCTGCGCTTTTGCGTATATCGGGAAATGGAGGACGACATGACATATTACGACGACGGGACGCTGGTGATCCGCGATATGACGCAGGAGGATGCGCACTGCATCACCGAAGAGGAGCTTGCACAGGGATGGCATGCGAGCGTTGAAAAATACCTGATGCGCATCGGGGATCATGCGCAGGGGCGGGCGATTGCGATGACCGCGCAGTATGCAGGGCAGGCGGCGGGGTATGTCAGCCTGTATGCGCATGCGCCGTCGGGCCCCTATGCAGGGACAGGCATTCCGGAGATTGTGGATCTGGGCGTGCTGGAGAAGTACCGCGGCCGCGGGATCGGCAGCAGGCTGCTGGATGCTGCGGAGGCGCTTGCCGCGCAGCGGGGCGACAGGGTATGCCTCGGCGTCGGGCTGCACAGCGGCTATGGCGCTGCGCAGAGGATGTATGTCAGGCGCGGTTATGTACCCGATGGCTCCGGCGTGTGGTACGGCGATGCGGTGTGCGAGCCGTATGGCCCGTGCGTCAATGACGATGATCTGGTGCTGTATATGGAAAAGCGGCTGGGGTAAGCGTCATCCGCCCAAAGGAAAAGGGCGCTCCCTGGCGGAGCGCCCCTGCAGGCTTACTTGTTGGCAGCGCCCTGTGATTTGGCGTAGGGCTTTGCGCCGTCGGTCATTTCAATGTGCATATCCGGGAAGACCCAGATGGCCTCCACGCCGTCAAGCGACTCGATGAACGTGCGGGACTCCTCATACGGCATCAGGAACGCCGTGGTGGAGAGCAGATCCGCGTAGCCGGAGTCCTCGGTGATGATGGATACGGAGCGGTACTCCGTGGATGGCATGAGCGTATCCGGGTCGATCAGATGATGGTAGTTGACGCCGTCGACCGTATAGAAGCGCTGGTAGTCGCCGGAGGTCACCACGGACTTGTTGGACAGGAAGAGCGTCTCGATGATATCGGATGTGCCCAGCACGGAGCCGTCCGGGTCCTGAATGCCCACGCCCCAGTTGGCGCGGCCGTCCCGCGGCGGATTGCCCACGCGGACATTACCGCCTGCGCTGATGATGAAGGAGGAGAGCTCGCTGTCCAGCAGCAGCTTCGCCGCGATCTCTGTGGCGTAGCCCTTGGCTGCCGCGCCGACGTCCAGCTTCATCGAGGGATCGGCAAAGAATACCGTCATGTTCTCCTCGTCAAGGATCAGATTGTTGATGTCGGTATGTGCCGCTGCGGCGGTGAGCTCGTCCATCGGGGGGAGCTGCGCCTGCTCCGGGCTGTTGAGGCCTGCCTCGCGGTAGTCATGCCAGATCGAGAGCACGCTGCCCATCGCGATATTGACCTGCCCGCGGCACTGCCCGTAGTTCTTCCTGCAGAAATCAAGAAGGTGAAAGAGGATGGGATCAACCTTCACGGGCTCCTGCGCTGCGCGCTGATTGAGGGTATATACGCTCACGATTCCTTCGTCCTCATAGCTGTTGTAGTTATCAAACAGCTTGTGCATATACAGATAGGAGCCGTAGACCTGATTGGCATATGTGGAGAAAACAGCCTCGGATTCCGCGTAGCCGATCACCTGAATCACCGTATCAAATGTATCCATGAACACGGTGCTGTACTTGGTCATTGCCGGCGCTGCGGAAGGCTCGACGGCGGCGGTCGGCGCAGCGGTCGGCGCGTGGCCGGCGTCCGATTCGCCTGTGCATCCGGTCAGCAAAAGGGCCAGCGCGAAGAGCGCGGCAGCCAGTTTTTTCATAACAGAGAAGACCTCCAAAATCAAACGTTAGCACCATTATATCAGAAACAACGCCGCCTCACAAGGCGGATTGCATGGCAATCCGTGCAAGACTGTCATGAAATCCCCAGTTCAGACAGGGATTGACAGGCGGAGGACGATTTACAAACGCTATGCGGATATGTTACAATGCCATTGCTTTTGTGACAGCATGCATGTGCCCCGAGGGGCGTTGCCGGGAAGAGCCGGCGGATAAACTCAGAAGCGGAATTCACGGACGAAAGAGGGATCAACGATGGCAACAGGTCGAACGAAACGGCTGACAGGGCTGCTCCTTGCGCTGCTGCTCGCCCTTGCGCTGCTGCCTGCGGCTGCCGCGGACAGCGGCATACAGACGGGCACGACGGTGTCGGGTACGGTGCGCGTGTATCTGTCCTCGATCGGCTCAAAGACTTCGGTGGACCTGAGCGTGGACGGCAGCTATTCTGTCGGCGGCGATGCGTCCCGGGCAATCGCGCGGGGCACGCAGATGACCGTGCGCAACAGCGGCGGTACGCTGATCATGCAGGCGGGCGGGCAGAGCCAGACGATGGGCAGCCGGTTTAAGCTGCGGAGGCATCAGACCAGCGGCGAGAACGGCGTGCGCATCGCGCAGGCGAGGTATCCGTCCAATCTGTATCCGGGCGATGTGGAGTTCATTGCCAAGGGCGGCAATGTGCAGATCATCATCCATGTCTACATGGAGGATTACATGCGCGGCGTGCTGCCGTATGAGATGGATAATTCTTTCCCGCTGGAGGCGCTGAAGGCGCAGGCGGTCGCGGCGCGCACCTATGCGCTCAAGAAGATGAGCGCGCAGGCGGCGACGTATGACCTTGTGGATACCACGAGCGATCAGGTGTACAACGGCACGCCGGCGGGCAACGCGCGCTGCGTGCAGGCTGTGGAGGAGACGAGCGGCGTTGTCGGCACGGTCGGCGGGGAATACATGGCCAGCTACTACACGGCGTCCAACGGCGGGCAGACGGAGTCCGTCGCCAACGCATGGGGCAGCGGCTCCTACAGCTATCTGCAGGTAAAGGACGACCCGTATGATCTGCGCAACGGCGCGTCGATCGCCAAGTCCGTCACCTTCTACCGCGACGGCAGGACGAGCGTATCCGCCCTGACGGAGCTGCTGCGCACGGAGGCGGCGGCGCTTGTCGGCGCGCACAGCGTGAGCATCGAGGCGATCACCGGCGTGACGCCGCATACGCCCAAGTACGGGGCGGAGTCCCGCGTATACCGGAAGGTCGATGTGGGGCTGACGCTCAGTGGATACGGCCATGTGACGGTCACGCTGGATTACTTCTCGCAGATTGAGAGCATGTGCAGCATGTCCATCAATGTGCTGAAGAACGAAACGCTCGCCGTATCGGAGACTGTCGGCGGCTACAAGCTGACGGCGCGGCGCTTCGGCCACGGCGTGGGCATGAGCCAGCGCGGCGCGCAGCAGATGGCGGCGGAGGGAATCGCCTACGACGAGATCCTGCAGTTCTACTATCCGGGGCTTGTGCGCACGCGTTATACGATGACGCGCACGATCCTCCCGTCGATGGACGGCACCCCGGGTGCGGAGGAGGATATCCCCGTGACGGACGCCCGCACAGCGATCGTCACGCTGAATAACCCGCTGGACAGCCTGAATCTGCGCAGCGCGCCGTCGACGACGGCCCCGATTCTGGCCACGATGCCGCATGGCACGCAGATCACGCTGCTCTCGCAGGCGGATGGCTGGAGCCGCGTGCAGTACGGCACGCTCAGCGGCTATGTAAAAAATGAATACATCACTGTGCAGGACGATGAAGTTGACGAAACCCCGCCGGAGACGATGAGCCGCGGAACGGCAACTGTCGCGCTCTCGGATGAGAGCCAGACGCTCAACCTGCGCGCAGCGCCGACGATGAGCGCCGCAGTGATCGCGCATCTGCGCCATGGGCAGACGCTCAATGTCCTTGAGCGCTATGAGTCGTGGACATATGTGCAGATGGGTGCGCTCAGCGGCTATGTGATGAACGACTACATCATCTATGACGCGGACGGCGGCCAGGAGACGCCGCAGCCGACCCCGACGCCGGTGCCGGAGAACGGCAAGCGGACGGCGGCGATTGTGCTGCCCTTCAGCGGGCTGAATCTGCGCACGGCGGCTTCTGCGGATTCCGCTGTGATCATGACCCTGCCGCAGGGCACCATGCTCAGCGTGACCGGCGCGGAGCGGGGCGGCATGCTTCCGGTATCCATCGGCGGGCTCAACGGCTTCGTCGCGGCGGAATATGTGTATGTCACGCAGGTGGAGGAGCCCACGCCCGTGCCGGAGCCGACGGCAGAACCGACGCCCACGCCCAAGCCTTTTGCCTCGTACAGGGCGGTTGTGACAGCGGAAAGCGGGCTGAAGCTGCGCAGGGGCCCCGGCGCATCCCATGATGTGATGACCACGATGCCCTACGGCGCGACGGTCACCGTCAGGGGCGAGGCGGAGAATGGCTATCTGCCGGTGAGCTACGGCGAGCTGACGGGCTATGCCGGCGCGGATTATCTGCGCGCACAGAATGAGGGCACGCCCATCCCTGTGCCGACGGCGACGCCTGTACCGCCCGCATCCACCCCTGTGGAGGGGCGCACCGGCACGGTGACCGCCATAAGCGGGCTGAACCTGAGACAGGAGCCGTATGCCGGCGCACAGCTGCTGGCAACGCTTGGCTATGGCGTGAATGTGACTGTCACGGGCGAGCGGACGAACGGATTCTATCCCGTGCGGGTGGGGACGCTTTCAGGCTATGCGAGCGCGGACTATATCAGCTTTGACGCTTATATCGCCCCGCAGGCAACGCCCGCCCCGACGCAGCCGCCGATGGCGCAGGGCTATCGCGTTGTCGTGGACAGCGACAACGGCCTCAACCTGCGCGCGCGGCCGGATACATCGGGCGAGGTGCTCTATGTGCTGCCCTATGGCATGGTGCTGACCGTCTTAGGAGAGAGCGAGAACGGCTTCCTGCAGGTGACATGGTCCGGGTATACCGGCTATGTCGCGCGGGAGTATGTGACGCCGTTCGGCGCGCAGTGAGCCGGAATACGACACAAATGTGAATACAGACTGAACATCCGCGGATCGGGCGCAGCATGCTTGCAATCGATCCGCGGATTCTGTACAATAAAGAAAAGGTACGGAAGGGGGCGAGGACGGATGGAGACGACCGGGCAATGGATCCGCCTAGGGGAGCGGCTGGACGACCTGCAGCGGAATGGGCTGCGCATCCTGCAGCGGCCGGACGGCTTCCGCTTTGGTACGGACGCCGTGATGCTGGCGGATTTTGCCGCGCCGAGAAATGGCGACCATATCTGCGATATGGGCACGGGTACAGGCGTGCTGCCGCTGCTCCTGTCCGCCAGAGCGGAGGGAACGACATGCGACGCCTTCGAGATCCAGCAGGAAGTTGCGGATATGGCGCAGCGCAGCGTGTTGCTCAATGATCTGCAGGCGCGCATCCGCATCCATCACGCCGACTGCCGGGACGCGGCGAAGATCATCGGCTATGAATGCTGCCATCTGGTGGTAAGCAATCCGCCGTATACGCGTCAGGGCGCAGGGCTGATCAGCCCGGAGAAGACGCGCGCCCTTTCCCGCAGCGACTCGGACTGCGCGCTGGAGGAGTGGATCGCCGCCTGCGGGCGCGTGCTGCGCAATGGGGGAAGGCTGTGCTGCGTGTTCCCTGCGCCGCGCTTTCTTGAGCTGTGCGATGCCATGCGCGGCGCGCGCATCGAGCCCAAGCGCGTATGCTTCGTCGCCTCCCGGCCGGAGGCTGCGCCCAAGCTCGTGCTGGCAGAAGGGCTCAAGGGCGGGCGGCCTGCGCTGCATGTGCAGCCGCTGCTCATCACGCATGAGGCGGACGGCAGCTATACGCAGCGGATGAAGGAGATATACGGCGAGGCCTGATGCGCTACAGGCGGAACCGCTTGCGGCCCTCCTGATGGCTGAGGATCGCCAGAGTCAGGGACAGGAGCGCGCACAGCAGCGTAATAAACGAACCAAGAAGAAGATACAGCAGTGCCAGCAGTGCGGCGCAGGCAAGATGCCGCTTTGTCTTGGCGGGGGAGAGCGCCAGCGCGAGGATGCGCCGCCATGAGAAGGGGACGCGCTTCTGCCGCGCATGACGGGCGATTTCCTCATCCGTGGCGGGGTGACGGCTGCCGGCGAGGCGGGCGAGCTGTCGGCCGGAGATCAGACGGACGGGGGGATCCATCCATTCAGCGGCGCGCACGGCCTCGGGGCTGAAGCCGCCGAGAGAGGCGAGCGCGCAGCGGTCCGCACCCGATTCCACACGCGCGCGATGCGCGGCAAGCACATCGCCCTCGGAAGCGGAAGAACCCTGCATGCACTGCGCGCAGCGGACGAGCCACGTCTCCCCCTCGCACAGCATATGCGCATCGCCGATCGCCTGCCCGCCGAGCGCCCCGCTCAGCAGAAGACATACGGCCTGCGAAGCCTGCGCGCCGGGCAGGAGCAGCAGCTCGTCAAGCACGATGGCCCCGCCGATGCGCTCGCGCAGGAGCCTGTCCCGGTGGGAGAGCGTGCTGCGCTCAAAGAGCGCGAGCGAGAGCAGCAGGAGGGAAAAGAGCGCCGCGCCCGCGGCAAGGCTCAGCGCCGCACGGCGAAAGAGAACATAGAAATACCCGGCGCACAGGAGGAACAGCGCGGCGCGAAGGGCAATGCGGTCCACCCGGGCTGCGAATTTGTTCTTTGTGTCAAAGGGGGATTCCATGAGCGACGCCTCCTGCATGCCAAAGGATACAGGTATTATCGGTTGTTTACAGAAAATATATCCTTACCCTCTTTAAGAAATGTGCGGAATCTGGTATAATATATTGCCGTGTGCAAACCTGCTTGCGAAGGGATGGGATGCGTCGTGAGAATCGGACTGATGGGCGGGAGCTTTAACCCGGTGCATCTGGGCCATCTGCATCTGGCGCAGGCTGCGCTTGACAGCGGCAGTGTGGATCGCGTGCTGTTCCTGCCCTCGGGCAATCCGCCGCACAAGCGCGCCGGGCTTGCCGATAAGATGGACAGGCTGGCGATGGTTCAGCTGGCTGTCGAAGGGCGCAGGGGCATGGGCGTCTGCCGGGAGGAGATCGACCGCGAGGGCGTGATCTATACGGTGGATACGCTGTCCCTGCTCCGCATGAAGCAGCCGCAGGATACGCTGGTCTACCTCATCGGCGCAGACACCCTGCGCACGCTGAGCAGCTGGCGCAGGCCGGAGGACGTTGTGCGTCTGTGCGAGCTGCTTGTGCTCGCTCGCGAGGGCGAGGAGGATATGCAGCGCTATGCGGAGCATTGGCGCGGGAAGGGCGCTGTGATCAGCTTCCTCCGTGCGCAGACGATGGACGTCTCCTCCACCAAGGTGCGCGCGCTTGCTGCGGCGGGGCAGCCGCTTGGCGCGCTGGTGCCGCAGGCGGTTGAGGCGTATATCCGCAGCCATGGGCTGTATCAGGAGTCGTGGGGCGAGCAATGAAACGCGAGAAGATGGAATACAAGCTGAAGAAGGCGCTGGACGCGGACCGGTATGCGCACACGCTTGGCGTGGAGCAGACGGCGAGGGAAATGGCGCGGATCTTTGGCGCCGACGAGGAGCGGGCGTCGCTGGCGGGCCTTCTGCATGACTGCGCGAAGTGCATGACGCTCTCGCAGATGGTCAAGGCGGCAAAGGGGATTCCGCTGGATCCCGTGATGAAGGAATCCAAGGCGCTGATGCATGCTGTCGCCGGCATGTGCACAGCGCAGGAGATATACGGCGTCCGCGATCCAGAGGTTCTTGGCGCGATCCGCTGGCATACAACGGGGCGCGGGGAGATGACCGCGCTGGAGAAGATCGTCTACCTTGCGGACATGATCGAGCCCGGGAGGAAGATGTTCGACGGGCTCACGCAGCTGCGGGAGGCCTGCATGCGCGACCTTGATGAGGCGATGCATATGGCCCTGCGCATGAGCCTAGAGCAAGTGCGCGCGCAGGGAAAGACGCTGCATCCGGATACGCTCGCGGCGCTGAAGGCCTACGAGCCGGAGATTGACGAGACGGAGCCGAATGACTGAAGAGTATAGGAGGATCAGATATGACTCAGAAGGAGATTGCGCTGGCTGCTGCCAAGGCGCTGGACGACAAGCGCGCAAAGGATATCGTTGCGCTGAAGGTGGATGAGATGACGGTGATCACCGACTACATGGTGATTGGTACCGGCCGCTCTGTGCCGCAGGTGAAGGCGCTGGCGGAGAATGTGGAGGACGAGCTGGCGAAGTTTGAGATCTTTGCCAAGCGCCGCGAGGGCCTGAGCGAGGGCCGCTGGTGCGTGCTCGATTTCGGCGACGTGATGGTGCATGTCTTCAACGAGCAGGACCGCGAGTACTATCAGCTGGAACGCCTCTGGTCGGACGGCACGAACGAGCTGGAGCTTGACTTTGAATCGGAGGAGCCGGCGCAGCAGTAAGCGCCGTGCGGAGGAACCCTGAATGCTGAAAAAGAAGGACATGGCTCTGATCGGCGTCGTGCTTGCCGCCGCGCTGATCATGCTGGCGGTTTCACGCCTGATGCCAAAGACAAATCTTGAGAATAAGACTGCGCAGGTGACTATGGCGCCGGATGCTGTGGAGTATCTGGATGCGACGGAGGAGCCGACGGCTGAACCGACTGCGGAGGTCACCGCGGAGCCGACGGCTGAACCGACTGCGGAGGTCACCGCGGAGCCGACGGCTGAACCGGCAGCGGAGGTCACCGCAGAGCCGACAGCTGAACCGACCGTCGAGCCGGCTGCCGCGCCCGTTGCGGCAGGCCCCATGATGCCCAAGCGCGTGGAGAAGGTGCTCGGTCATGTGGTGCTGACCGTGGGCGGCCGCCAGTACGGCGACCCGATCCCGATGGATCGCGACAAGATCATCACGATCCGGCAGGAGAACGGCGAGATCAACAAGGTGCATATCACGCCGGATTCGGTTTATATGGAGTACTCCTCCTGCGAGAATCAGGACTGCGTCGGGCAGGGACATATCACGATGGAGAATTATAAGACGCGCATCCTGAGCACATTTGTCATCTGTCTGCCCAATAACGTGACCATTGAGATGGTCCCTGCAGAGGAGTAAGAGAGAATCATGCGAAACCGCAATGCATATCAAATCGCGCTGTCCGGTCTGCTGACCAGTCTGATGCTGGTTTTCGGCCTGATTGAGCGGCAGTTCCCGCTGACCGCGGCGATTCCCGGCGTGAAGCTTGGTCTGGCGAATTCTGTGCTGCTCTACAGCCTGTATATGCTGGGCATCAGGCAGTCGGTTGTGCTGATGCTGCTCAAGGCGCTGATGAGCTGGCTGATCTATACGAATATGAACGCCATGTTCTATTCGCTCGCTGGCGGTGTGCTCTCGCTGCTGGCGATGATCCTGATCATGCGCGCAAAGGGTGTGAGCATCGTCGGCGTGAGCGCGCTGGGCGCGGTGTTCTTCAATGTGGGTCAGATTCTCATGGCGGTGTTCATGCTCAATACGCCGCAGCTGATTGTGACCTATCTGCCCATCCTGATGATCTCCGGCGTGGTGACGGGCGTGCTGACGGGCGTCGTCGCGCAGATGGTCATGAAGCACCTGAAGGCGATCGGGAAGAATCGCCGATAACCATGAAGGCCGGAGGAGGCGCATGGAGCGGATCCCCTGGCGCACGATGGAATCAAGCATAAGGACAGCCCTGCAGCATCTGTGGATGCCGCAGGGCGTCTTTGATATGGGCGGAGAAGCGCGGATGATTGACCCGCAAAGGAAGGATGTGAACGGAATGAACAGGGAAGAACTGGTGATTGAACTGAGGCGGATCGGCCTTCAGCCGGGCATGGAGATCGAGGTGCACAGCTCGCTGCGCAGCCTTGGCGATGTCGAGGGCGGGGCGGAGACGGTCGTCGATGCGCTGATGGAGTGCGTCGGGCAGGGCGGCAGTATCTTTATGCCCGCCCTGCGGCTGAGCCTGCCTGAGGAGCTTTCAGCTGACGACAGACGCATGGGCATTACCCAGAAGCTCAGGATTCTCCCGGAGGATGCAGCGCGGACAGGCATGGGCGCGGTCGCCGATGCCTTCCGGCTGCGTCCCGATGTGATGACAGGCAAGGGCGTCATCCGGACCTCCGGATGGGGGCTGCATGCGGAGGAAGCAGCGCGCGGCGGGCTTGATTATGTGATCCGCCACGGCGGAAAGGCGCTGCTGCTGGGCGTGGACATCTACAAGCTGACAGCTATGCACTATATGGAGGATATCCTTCCGACGGAGATCAGCGCCATATTCGCGCCTGCAAAAGAGGTGGAGGCGGTATACCCTCCGGATAAATGGTTTATCGAGACGGGAGAGCCGCCGGTCAGGGCGTGGTATACCATCCAGAGGATGGCCTATGAAAGGGGCGTCATCCGGGAGGGAACCATCGGATCATGCAAAGCCATGTTCTTTGATATCATGGATGTGGTCGGTATATACAGAGAGGAACTGGAGCGGGATCCGTTCGGGCTGTATGGGCTCAGATGAGCGCCTGACGGACGCGTTATTGATGCGTATCAAAAAGCCGCAGGATCGGGACAGCTGGAATGCGCCCTGATCCTGTGGCTTTTGTTGTATGTCGGGGTGGGATTACAGCTTCTTCTCCACAAAGGCGAGGCCGTAGGCATTCGGACCGATATGCGTGGCGATGGTCGGGCCGATGGCGCAGGCGTTATCCATATCGCAGGCGACGCCTGTCTGCTGCAGCTTCCTGACAAAGGCGCTGCAGTTTTCCGTGTCGTAGGTATACAGGGGATAGATGGGCTCGTCGGGATCGATGGTATGCGCAGCGATCAGGGAGATCAGCGCCTGCGATGCGCGGTGCGCGCCAAGCCCCTTGCCGGCCATGCCGACAAGTCCGTCGGGCGTGACGGTGACGATGGGCTTGAGCTTGACCAGAGAGCCGAGGCCCGATGCAGCCTTCGGGATACGGCCGCCGCGGGCGAGATATTCCAGCGTATCCAGCGCGGCGTAGATTCTGATGCGGCTGCGGTAGGAGACGAGCTCCCCGGCGATTTCCCCGGCGGAAAGGGCGCCTTCATCGCGGAGCCTGCAGGCATGGCGGACAAGCAGCTGCTCACCGCAGGCCGCGGAGACAGAATCCACGATATGAACGGAGGAACCGTCGTCCATCATGCTCCGGGCGATGGTCGCGCTCTGCAGCGTGCCGGAGAGCGCGGAGGAAACGAGGATGCAGACCACCTCGTCGCCCATGCCGGCGGCCTCCTCAAAGATGGAGAGGAATGCCTCGGGGGAAGGCTGGGAGGTCTTCGGGTTCTCGCCGGACATGATGCGCGACCAGAAGGTTTCCTGCGTGAGCTCAATGCCATCGGCATAGGAATCCTCACCAAAGGTGATCTGGATGGGGCAGCAGGTGATACCGAGAGCCTTGAGCTGCGCGAGGGTGAAATCGGCAGCGGAATCAGTGACAATACGAATCATTGATGATGAGTATCCTTTCAATTGGGGCAGTTGTCGGAGAGGACATCGTCAAGCGCACCGCATACCTCGTTCAGATCCCGGGTGAGCGAGAACGCCTTTTCTTCGCCGAGCTTCGTGATGAGCTTTTCCATAATGGCTGTGACGCCGGCGTGCTCCGCGAGGTAGGCGCTGCGGCCCTCGTCGGTCAGGATAATGCGGAACATGCGCTTATCCTGCTCACTGCGCTCTCTTTCGATGAATCCTTTGTCCTCCAGTGTGGTGAGCAGCTTGTTCATCTGGCTCTTCAGGAGGCGCGTGCGGCGGATCAGATCCGTCGCGGTCAGCGGCTCCTGCTCCTGATGACGCAGCAGGATGCCCAGGACATGCGCCTCGTTGAAGGTCATGGTGTTGACGATGCGGGTATTCCACAAGCTGGAAGAGAGGCGAAGCCAAGCGTCCAGAAGAAGATCAGCGGTTTTATTCTGATTCTGCATAATCAATACCTCCGTAGAAAACGTTCAAAAAGTGAACGTTGAGTTTATCTTACTCCGCGGAACATGGTTTGTCAAGCATTTTCGGCCGAGATGTTCAGAAAATGAACTTAAATAGGGGAGGGACAGAAGATCACAGGCGGAATATGCTTGACAAATCCTATGTGCAAGCTACATAATAGAATCATCTGAAATTACTCTATTTTTGGAGGAACAGGCAATGAATAATCAGTGGATGGCATATTCCGCTTCGGAGGTCTTCGCCTCCCGCATCGAGACCCTTTACGGCGGCGGCGAGCAGGTGCTCAGGGCGCAGCAGGCGCGCTACGGCAAGCTGGTGGAGCGCTTTGAGGCGCGCTTTGGCGCGCCGCAGGGCGAAATCTATTTCTTCTCCGCGCCGGGCCGCACGGAGATCGGCGGCAACCACACCGACCATAATAACGGCCGCTGTCTGGCTGCGGCTGTGAATCTGGATACTGTTGCCTTCGTTGAGAAGACGGAAGACAATGTGATTGTCGTGGACAGCGAGGGCTTCCCGCCGATCACCGTGCAGATTGACGACCTGAAGATCATTGAGGCCGAGTTCGGCACCACGCGCTCCCTGATCCGCGGCACCGCGGGCGTGATGCGCGATATGGGCTATGCTGTCGGCGGCTTCCGCGCGACGGTCTCCAGCTCTGTGCTGCGCGGCAGCGGTCTGTCCTCCTCTGCGGCTTTCGAGGTGCTCATCGGTGCGATCATGGACGGCCTGTACAACGGCTTTGTCGTGGACGCGAAGATCCGCGCCATCATCGCCCAGAAGGTTGAGAATATCTACTTCGGCAAGCCCTGCGGCCTGCTTGACCAGATGGCGTCTTCTGTCGGCGGCATGGTCACCATGGACTTCAGGACGGCGGATCCGCAGGTCGAGGCCATCGCGTGCGATTTCGCAGCGCAGGGCTATGCGCTGTGCGTCGTCAATACCGGCGGCGATCACGGCGACCTGACCGACGACTACGCCGCCATCCGCAAGGAGATGGAGGCTGTCGCTGCGCAGTTTGGCAAGCGCGTGCTGCGCGAGGTCGATCCGGAGGCGTTCGAGGCGAATATCCCGGCTGTCCGTGCGGCGGTCGGCGATCGTCCCGTGCTGCGTGCGATGCATTTCTTCGACGACAACGCCCGCGTGGTCGAGCAGGTGGCTGCGATCCGCAATGGCGATCTGGCGACGTTCTTTGACGCTGTGAAGCGCTCCGGCGACAGCAGCTGGAAGCTCCTGCAGAATGTCTATGCCCGCCCGAATCAGCAGCAGATGTCCATGGGCATCGAGCTCAGCCGCCGTTTCCTCAAGGGCGACGGCGCGCAGCGCGTGCATGGCGGCGGCTTTGCCGGCACCATTCAGGCCTATGTGCCGATGGAGCGCCTTGACGCCTACGTGGCGATGATCGAGTCCGTCTTCGGCGAGGGCAGCTGCTGCGTGCTGCGCGTCCGCCCCGAGGGCGCCGTCATGATGCCGATCCGCTGATCACTGTTATCCCGCAGGCTGCCGCAAGGCAGCCTGTTTTTTGCTGCTGTGCGCGGGTCAGGGGAGGAAGCGGCTCCCTCCTTCTATAATATGACCTGTAAAAATGCGTATATGCTTGATTATGATGCAGGGGATGTGATATAATCTCGTGATGAGTATACCCGTTCAACAGGGCCATGGAATAACGATGAGGCAGCGGCTTGGCTGCCCGTGGAGGATCGGCAATGAACTTTTTCCAGAGAGGTATGTGGCGCAGGAAGATCAGCATGTTCATCATGGATCTGGCGCTGATTACGCTTTCCATATATATCAGCATGGAGCTGCGCTTTGAGATGAGCGTCCCGGCGCGCCATGCGGAGACGATGATGCGCTCCGTTCCGGTTGTGCTGCTGCTGTATATGGTCTGCTATGCTGTGGGCGGCATTTACAACATCATGTGGCGCTATGCCGGTGTGCGTGACGTCGGGCGTCTCGCGCTGCTCAGCGGCATTGCCTGCGGCCTGACGCTGGCGGCGAATCAGCTGTTTGCGCTGGGGCTGTTCCGCGGCGTGCTGGTGTTCATTGCGCTGATCGGCACGATCTGCATCGGCGGCAGCCGCGTGACCTATCGCCTGCTCTCCAAGGACAGGATTCCCGGCGGCCTTGGCGAGGCGATGCCGGTGATGATCGTCGGCGCGGGCGAGGCCGGTGCGTATGCGGTCAATATCTGCAACAAGAACCCCAAGAGCATGGGCAGGCCTGTTCTGCTGGTAGATGACGCCAAGAGCAAGCAGGGCCTCCGTATTCAGAACGTGCCGGTGCGCGGTACCATCAAGGATATCCCCAAGCTGGCCATCCGCTACGGCATCCGCGAGATCATCATTGCGATTCCCTCCCTTGGCAACGGCCAGCGCCTGCAGGAGATCCTTGAATTGTGCAACGAAGCGCGCTGCCATACGCGCATGGTGTCCGAGCCGACGGATGTGGATGCCGCAGGCAGCGAGGGCGCGCCGTTTATCCGTGAGCTCAATATTTCTGACTTCCTCTCCCGCGAGGAGGTGGAGCTGGATACCGATTCCATCGCCGGCTACCTCTCCGGCAAGACGGTCATGGTCACCGGCGGCGGCGGCTCGATCGGCTCGGAAATCTGCCGCCAGATCATCCGCTTCAAGCCGAAGCTGCTGATCATCTTCGAGATCTATGAGAATTGTGCGTATGAGCTGGAGTACGAGCTGCGTCAGCGCTACGGGCAGGACTGCCCGGTGGTGACGCTCATCGGCTCCATCCGCGACAGGCAGCGCCTTGACGAAGTCTTTGAGATGTATCATCCGGAGGTTGTCTTCCATGCGGCGGCGCATAAGCATGTCCCGCTGATGGAGCGCAGCCCGGCGGAGGCGATCAAGAACAACGTCTTCGGTACGCGCAATCTGCTTGAGGCGGCCAGCACCCACGGCGTGGAGCGCCTTGTGCAGCTGTCCACGGACAAGGCTGTGAACCCGACCAACGTCATGGGCGCAACCAAGCGCATCACCGAGATGCTGATCCAGCGCTATGGCGAGAAGACGAGCATGAAGTGCATGGCGGTCCGCTTTGGCAACGTGCTGGGCAGCCACGGCAGCGTGATTCCGCTGATGGAAGCGCAGATCCGCAAGGGCGGCCCGGTCACGGTCACGCATCCCGACATCACGCGCTACTTCATGACCATCCCGGAGGCGGCGCAGCTGGTGCTGCAGGCCGGCGGCATCGCGAAATCCGGCTCTATCTTCGTGCTGGATATGGGCGAGCCTGTGCGGATCATGGATCTGGCGCAGAAGCTCATCCGCGCCTACGGCTACGAGCCGAATGTCGATATGCCGATCAAGATCATTGGCCTGCGCCCCGGCGAGAAGCTCTATGAAGAGCTGCTCATGGACTCTGAGCGCGACAAGATGACCCGGACGGCGCACAGGAAAATCTTCGTGGCGAATGTGGATCATGTGGACGACAAGCAGTTTGACGTCATGATGCGCACGCTTGAAGAGGTTGTGGATAAGAATGACGAGCGCGCTGTTGAGGCGATCGCGGACGTTGTGCCGACCTACCATCCCTGGAAAAACAAAAAGCCCGTGCAGCAGAGCGGCAGTAAAGCCGCCGGCTGACGGATATGCGGCGCAGTGAGAACTGCGCTGCTTTTTTTCGTCCTGAGCCGATGATTCCGTAAGATTTCCTGCGTATACGGGATGAATCGGACGCACAGCTCCGTCTGATCTGTACATGTGTGCTGCGGACTGCGGGCCAAAAACAGAAAAAGCCGCGCAAATGCGCGGCAGCAGATCAGAGGGAATTGAGGATGCGGACGACGCTGTTCATCGACTCGCACAGCTCACGGAATTCCGAGACGGAAAGGTCTTCGATCTGGCCCTGAATCTGGCGGGAGATGGTTGCACGGATAGCAGAGAGCTTCTCTTCGCCGGCGGGGAGGAGCACGATGTTGACGACGCGGCGATCATGCTCGTCGTGCTGACGGTCGACATAGCCGGACTCGTACAGGCGGTCGACCAGCGGGGTGATGTTCGGCTTGGCGATGCCGAGGCGGCGGGAGATCTCTGAGACGGACATGGTGCCCACATCCTGCAGCATGGCGAGCACCTGCACATGGGACAGCGGGATGCCATGCTCACGCTGAACAAGGTCCATATGAAGAAGGCGCTTCTTTATCAGGGGCAGAGCATGGAACATGTTCTGCGCGAGGATATCAATCATAGCGGGATCGATCGTACGTTTCTTTGTCATATGCGTCGCTCCTGGAATGCAGATTTCCGCAGCAGCAATGCGCACGCGGATCAAAACGATGGTATTTTACATGTTTCATTATGATTTGGCAAGAGGTAACGCTGATGTTTTCACAATACTTGCCTGTTTTCGGCAATAGCACATAAAAACAGAACGATGTTTTATATGGATTATTTTATAATCAGATAAAAATCGATCCGGACGGAGCCGGCGATTGTCAGCGATGAGACAAGGCGATTGCTTTACAGAATGACGTAAATCGGTTAGAATGTACATAGCTCCGGCTGGCCGGAGCAAGAGGAGAAAGAAACGGGCTGCAAGGCCGTTTTTGATGCATCAGCCCTGCGGGGAGAGAGGATGAGGATCATGAATGTGACCACGATGTTCAATGTGCTCAGGAGCGTGTTTTCGCTGGATACGCTGATCTATATCGCGATCGTCTGCGTGATGCTGACGGCGGTGCTCAGGTGCATCCTGCCGCTGTCTGCGATGACCAGACGACTGCGCCGGGCAGCGCGTGTGATCATCACGGAGAGCAAGCAGAATAAGGAGCATAAGTCGTGGAATGACCTGCATTTCCTCGGCGATAAGCTGCAGGGGACGTGGGCGGACTTCCTGCAGAACGCGCAGATACGCGATGCGCACGGTGATTCGTGCGATGTATCGCAGTTTGTCAATGAGGACAGCGTGATCTACAGCGGCGGCGGTACACGCCTTGCAGAGATTGCGCCGGGCATGCTGACCTCTCTGGGCATTCTGGGTACGTTCCTTGGCCTGGTCATGGGTCTGTCCGGCCTGTCGCTGTCTGCGGCGGATACCTCGGCCCTGCTGTCTGCGATGGACAAGCTGATCGGCGGTATGAGTACGGCGTTCCTGACGTCCATCGCCGGCGTTCTGGCGTCGCTGACGTTCAATCTGCTGTATAACCATCACCTCAATGTATGCCAGCGGGCGATCGACCGCTTCTGCGAGGTCTTCTCTCTCTATGCTATGCCGAAGCCTGTCTCGGAGGAGACGGCCATGCTTTCCCTACAGCAGGAGCAGACGGCGTATATCCGTCAGGCTGTGGAGGAGATGAGCCAGAAGATGGCCGTGCAGATGGAGCAGAGCATCATGCGCGCGATGCTGCCTGTGCAGCGCTCAATGGATAATTTCATCGTCGCCGCGACGCAGGCGCAGGTGGAGGGCATGGATCGTGTGGCGCATGTCTTCGTCCAGCGGATGAATGTGGCGCTTGGCGAGGAGTTTGAGCATCTGCGGCGCATCCTTTCCGAAACGGGCGCGCAGCAGATGCAGGCGCAGCAGAGCCTGCAGGCCGCAGCGGAGGCGATCTCGCGGATGACGCAGGATGTTGTGAATATGCATCAGCTCTCTCAGGGCGTTCTGGAGCATTTCAGAGCGTACGTCGGCGATATGGACGCCTCGCGCGCGAAGGTGGATGAGAACAGCAGGAAGGCTGTCGAGCTGCTGGAGGCGATGAACAAGATGAGCGGCCAGCAGGCGCTGTATCTTGCGAGGCTGCAGGAGTATCAGGCGTCGCTGGCGGCGAACACGCAGCAGTATCATGCATGGATGGATCAGTTCCTGAGCAATGCGCAGGAGCAGACGAGGCTGACTGGGAAAGAGATGGACCGCATGGTCGAGCAGATGCACGAGGCGGCGGATTCCCTCGGCGCGGCCGGCGCGCAGTTTGCCAGCCAGACGCAGGAGAATCTGGCGCGCTCCCTTGCGCTGTATGACGAGAGCATCACGACATCGATGAGCCAGCTTGGCGACGTGCTCAGCTCTGTGCGTGAGACGACGCAGGTCATGCCGCAGCTGCTCTCCCAGAGCCGCGAACGCTATGCGGAGCAGGTGGATCAGTTCGTCACGGCGCTGGTCAGGCTGCAGAAGGCGATGGAGCGCACGAGCGGCGCTGTGGAAGCGGCATCGGGAAAGGAGTAAGCTATGCGCCAGAAGAAGCAGAGACGTCCGGCGGATAACGGCAGCTTCTGGATCTCGTATTCTGACATGATGGCGGGCATGCTCTTCACCTTTGCGCTGATTCTGTTCATGTCGGTGTATCAGCTTGTCGACCTGCAGCAGCGCAAGACGATCGAGCTGGAAACCAAGGAGGCACAGCTTTCCACCCAGCAGAGCATTCTTCTGGATCAGGAGGCTGCACTCAAGGATCAGGAGCAGCTGCTGGCGACGACAACGCTGCTGCTGCAGGAGCAGCAGGAAGAGCTTGACAAGAACAGGTCGGCGCTGACCGCTGCGCAGGAGAGCCTTGCCCTGCAGCAGGGGAAGATCGAGGAGCAGGCTGCCCTGCTTGCAGCGCAGCAGACGGAGATCGATAAGCTGATCGGCCTTCGCTCAAGGATTATCGAGGATCTGCGCGATGAGCTGCATGAGCAGGGGCTGGATGCCAGCGTGGATAAGAATACGGGCGCGATTGCGTTTACGGGCGCGGTGCTCTTTGACAGCAATCAGAACACCATCAAGGACAGCGGCAAGGAGCTGCTCAATGCATTTATTCCCGTGTATGTGCGCACGCTGATGAGTGAGGAGAACGAGGGCTTTGTCGGCGAGATCATCATCGAGGGGCATACCGATCCGGACGGCAGCTATCTGCACAACCTCGCGCTCTCGCAGGAGCGCGCGCTGGCGGTGGCACAGTATTGCTTCGGACCGGAGATGACGAGCATGACGGCGACGGAGAAGCTGATGCTCCAGAGCATCCTCACGGCAAATGGACGCTCGTATTCCGATCCCGTATATAAGAGCGACGGCATGACCGTCGATAAGGAGGCGTCCCGCCGCGTGGTCTTCAAGTTCCGCATGAAGGATACGGATATGATTGACCAGATGAGCGAGATCATTGAGGCACAGGGCATCGACTGAGCCCGGGAGGCGTATTGTGAGACAGGCATTGAGAATAACCGCAATCATCGTGCTGGTGGTGACGCTGGCCGGCGCATGCGTCATCCTCTATGGGATGAAGACGATGGCGCCGCAGGTGGAACAGGCATGGGTTACGGCGACGCCGGCGGCGCAGGCGCAGGAGATGTTTGACGCCGTGCTGGCAGAGGCGGCGCAGGGGACGTTTGACGGAAGGCTGTACGGCGATGCAACAGGGCTGGATGCGCAGCGCTGCACGTTCCTGACCTATACCGTAAGGCTGAAGAACAGGGGATTCTTCCCGGCGGAGTGGATTGCGCTGACGGTCACGCCCGTGCATGGTGAGAACGGACGCGATGTGCTGGCGCTGGCTCAGGGCGGCGCGAATGTCCTGACAAGCGGAAGCCGGGGAGACCTGTCCGTCACCATCCTCAGAGAAGGCGATGCAGCGGAAACGCAGCGGACGGTTGAGGTCAGCTGCTATGTCTTCGGCAGGAAGACGGCGTTCTATATCGATGTTCAGTAACAGCAGGAAAGGGATCGCATAGGCGATCCCTTTTGCTGTTATGGGAGATACTGCAGATCAGCGGAGGCAGCCGCAGCCGGACGAGGAGCGCACTGCGCCGCTGCTGCAGCCGAGCGCCGTCGTGCTCTGGTAGGTTCCGCAGGTGCAGGAGACGCCGCGTGCGCGGATGGCGTCCTCGTTGCACAGCGCCTGCGGGAAGAGCGGAAGGCTGAAGAATTCGTCGCACATAGCATCATGCATGTATTAATCGGGCGTGACCGGGAAGATGTCGAGCGTGAGGTGCTCGGTAGGATCCTGACCGCGATAGGAGCGCTGCGGCTTCGTGTAGACGACGCGGGATATGACTGTTTTAAGGAGGAGATTCTTCTCGCGCGGATCGGACAATGTCGGGTAGAGGTCGAGGATGCGGCGGATCTGGGGGAGCTGCTTTCGGATGATCTGCTCGGGAGTCAGAGGCGCGCCCTTAGCGAGCTGATCCAGAGCGGATTGAGCGGCGGCTATCTCCTCGTCCTTGGCACTACGGCGGGCGACGAAGGTTGCGCTGTCATACGCGCCGTCCTCAAATGCGGCATAGATGCGGGCGCGCTGTGCTGTGAGCTTATCCAGATGAGCCTGCGCGGCGTCGATGGCAGCGCGATGAGCCTGATCACGCTGCTCCTGCCGGTCGTCGATCTCCGGCATGAGGGACCAGCTGCCGATCGCGTCAAGGATCAGCTGCTCGACGATGCTGATGGCTGTGGCGCAAGTCGGGCAATCCGGAGTGGTGCAGTGCAGCATGTCGTATTTACTGCCGCGGGATCCGCAGTTATCTTTGCGAATAAGCATCTTGCCGCAGACGCCGCAGACGACGAGGCCGGACAGAGGATTGCGCGTCGGCGCGAAGGCGTGGGTATGCGTCTTGTCATTCGAGCGGCGAGCACGAGCGGCGGCGTCAAAGAGATCCTCGGAGATGATGGCCGGATGCTTGCCGGCGGAGATGATGGGCGCGGCGTTTTTCTCGCGGCGGGTGACAACCTGGCCGTCGACCATGCGGGTGACGGATGTGCGGTCATTCCAGCGGACGCGGCCAATGTATACAGGATTGCGGACGAGCTGGAGGACGCTGCTGTTGGACCACGGGCGGCCGGCGTTGGTGCGGCTGCCGAGGTCATTGAGCCGGCGCGCGATGGTCGCGCAGCCGACGTGCTCATTGACGTACATCTCAAAGATCATGCGGACGAGCGGGGCCTGATCCGGATCCGGCTCGAGGGTGTATCCCTTGCCGCGCTGGATCTTGACCTTGCGATAGCCAAAGGGCGCGGGGGACTGCCAGAGACCCTCCGCGGCGGAGGCCGTGCGACCATGCTGGAGGCGGCGGTTGATGAATTTATACTCGCGGCGGGACATGGACATATCGGATGTGATGACGTCCTCGTCCCAATCGTCGGTGAGGTCGTAGGTGTGCTGCGGCGTGATGACCTTGGTGCCGGAATACTTAAAGGTATTGACGATCAGGCCCTGATCCATGAGGTCGCCGCGGGTGAGACGCGCGACTTCGACGTCCAACACGCCGTCCCAGCGTCCGGCGGCGACGTCGCGCAGGAGACGCTGCATCTCAGGACGCTCAGAGAGCCTGGATCCGGAGACGATCTCGCAGTACTCTTCCTCGATTGTGATGCCGAGGCGATCAGCGAGATCATGGAGCGTCTTCCGGTGGCGGGCAAGGGATTCGCCTTCGCCGCGGCGCTCAGCCTCGAGGTCGGCGCGGGACTTGCGCAGATGGGCTGCGTAGGACATAACAAAAGCCTCCTTTACAAAGAGGCCTGCCGGGTGTATAATACAGGGGCAGGCAAAAGATTCGCGTCGTTTGTGTGCCAGCCCGTATCCCCGTGCCGGGGGATGCGGGCTTTTTTTATATTCCGGGGACGGAGATGGTCTCCGCTATGACATGCGGCAGCGTGATCGTTGAGCCGGAAACCGACTCATAAGAGTATTCGCCGCCTGTGAGGCCGGTGATATCAACGTAGTCACCTTCGAGTATTCGATATTCTGGCATGCTGCTGAACGGGACGACGATATACACAACATCATCGTATGAGCCGGATGTAGCGACGCGGATGTGATATGTCTCGGATCCCTTCAGGACCTGAAGCACAGAGCCGGACAGCTTGACGTCTGCGCCGGCATAACGATACGGCCAGCGAGCAGCGTACTCATAATCGTATGGGTCATAAACGCGGAGGATCCGCTCAAAGGCGATGCGGGTGGACAGCGTGCGCATCATGGAGAGCAGATCCTCCTCAGAGATTGACGACGAGGTAATGACGCCCGCAAGGACCGCACCGCTGCGGTAATACAGGAGGGCCGCAGAATTGCCTGAATCGTCAGAATAGGAGAAGAGAGCAGCTGTACGCCCGTCGATGCTGATCAGCTGAAGAGGACTATGATCAGCGGACATGCTAATGGCGAACATTTTATAATACTTGTTGACGTCCGTGACGCCGTTTGCGGCTTGCTCGGTGAAGCCGACGGAATATGCTGGGCCAGAATACGACGACGGCGTGCTGTATACGGAGTATTCGGACTCGACAAGCTCCAGATCATGCGGGACAGAATAGCAGAAGTGCCCGACAACATCCCAGCTTGCGCCATGCGCAAAGAGATCCTCCTGAGCGAGAGAAACGGAGGCGAGGAAACAGAAAAGAGAAAGGAAAACAAAAAGGCGTTTCACGGGGCAGCCTCCTCTACAGAAGAAACGGCAGGCCGTTTGATGATAATGGAGACAATCAGGGCGACGGACACGCCGACGGCGACGACGGCCAGGAAGAGCATCATCGGGCCGATGGAGTGCGTCTCACGATGGAGGCCGCGCGACGGATCCGACATATCGAATGTCGTATACGCAAAAATGGCATAGGCGCCGAAGAAGATATTGGTCACAAGCAGGATAAAGCAAGCGACGCACAGATTGCGCACAGACGACTTGAGATAAGAGACATTGACATTGTATTGCATGCGCAGATGATTAAAGATCTGACGGCGCTCGGAGAGGACGTCGGACATATGCTGGCGGGAATCCTCGATGCGCTGCGCGCAGTGCGCCTCCGTGAGGCGGACGCGCTCGTCGCAGGAGGCCCGGATGCGGGCGGTCTCCTCCTCGCACTGGCGGACAACCTCAGCGGCGCGCTCCTTGAAGCGGGCGCGCTCGGCCTCAATGCGCCGCTCGGTCTGGGCGGCGAGCTCGTCCTGCTGGGCGGAGGACGCAGCGCGCTGCTCCTCGAGCACGGAGATCATGCTCGTGCGCATGACCGAGGCGAGCTGCTCCATGCGCTGCTTATCATCCGCGCCGGCGATGAGCTTCGCCTCAGCGGACATGGCGGCATGGGATTCGCGCCGCATCTGCGCGATGACTTCCGGCGGATCGCCGAAGGCCGCAGCGATACGGATGAGATTCTCCTCGTCCGGGTGATTGACGCGGCCCTGGACATAGGAGTGGATGCTGGAGGAGGGGACGCCGGAACGATCGGAAAGCGATTTTAATGTGTCGCCCCATTTCTCCATGTTCGAGGAAATGTACTGAGAGATCTGCATCTTATAGATAGTCATCACATCCTTGCATTTTTGCCCGGATAGCGTCATATCCGGATCCATTCGGCATTTTTCCATGCAAAACAGAAAAATCCCGAACAAATCCCGATGTTGACCGAATGGGCCGCGCACCGTACAATACAGGCACAAAAAGCAAAGGAGGCCGCGCGATGGACAGGATGAGCACGCACAGACGGAGGACGCAGCAGCAGCACCGCGCGCGGCCCGCCGTGAGCCGGATGACGGAAGCAGGAGAAGAAAAACAGAACGCGGAGGAGACGCCCATGAAGAAGAGCATACAGGAGACCGAGCGCGAGGCGTACATTGAATTCATCGCCCGCATGCTCACGGAGCACGCCGACCTGAAGGTGGTCAAGATCGTATACGAATTCGTGCTGAGGATCACCGGCTAAAAGAATAAAGCAAAAGCCGACCTGAAGAAGGTCGGCTTTCTTTATTCTGCATCGTCCGCCGACTCGGCCTGCGCAGCAATATCGCACGCGATCCGCTCCAGGAGCTGCCACTCCTCAAAGGAGAGGCGGGAAACCGCGGCGATAAAGCGATGGCGGAAGTCCGGCTCCGCACTCAGGAGCTCGCCGAAAAAGCCGGCCAGCTCATCATAACGGCTGCGCTCGCGCAGCATGCTGCCCTCGCCGGTGCGAAGCCAGAGCTCGCTGACGCTAAATTCACGGCAGATAGAAGCAATGACCGTGTCAAGAGGAGCGCGGCCATTCTCATATCCGGCAACCGTTGTCTGCTTCACGCCGATGCGGGCACCAAATTCGGTCTGGTTGAGGCCGAGATGCTTCCGAAGCTCCTTGATTCTGTTCTGCACGCTGTACACCTCCTTTAATAAGTACATTCTATCACATATTTTAACGAGTTGCAATATTTTTTCAAGAAAAGCATTGACAAGAATAACGAGATAGGTTATAGTGATAACGCAGATGGTTAAGACAACCAAAAAACGGAGGTGACGACGCGATGAACGATATCCTGCACAGAGCAGCGGCGCACAACGAAAGCATCGACCGATACATCAATGTGACGCTGCGGGAGCACTTCGGCGGCGAAAGGGTCACGGCGCGGCAGTGGTTTGAGGCCCAGCAGATGATCCGGGCTCAGGACTTCTTCGGGAAGGGGCTGGCGATCTGCAGGGAGATGCGGGCAGCCGGATACGACTGCAGGATCGACGGGCAGAGCGGGAAGCTGCACTGCCCGGGCGGCAACATCATGGCTTACTGAGGAGGAGGACGGATGCACAGCATTTACAAGGACGGCGGAGACGGCCGGATGCGCCGGAAGAAGGTCCGCGAGGCGATCGCAGAGATCGCGGAGGAATGCCCGAGGCGGCTGGTGGAATACCGGAGGCCGGAGGCCGGGCTGGTCGTTCTGACCAGCGCGGAGAGGCTGGCCGGGTCGCTGAAGGAAGAGGAGCTGGACAGCGCGGTGAGCAGGATCACGTTCACGGCATGCGGGGTCCAGCTGATTCCGTGCAGGAGGAGAGGAGAGAGAACATGAGCGAGAAGGAAAAGGAGATCGGCAAGAGGCTGGCGGAGGCGTTTGACGCGCTGCCGGCGGGCAGCAAGGAATACTTCCTCGGTGTGGCGGACGGCATTGCCCTGATGCACGCCAGGAAGGAGCAGGAGAAGACGGAGGAGGAGAAGAGCGCATGAGGGGCGAGATCGCGATCGGAATGAACAAGATGAATAGCTACCGCCCGAAGATTTCGCGGCTCAAGGTCGTCGAAACGACAGCGGGGCTATACGTGCAGCTGAAGATGAAGCGCATGACGCGCAGGAGGTTTGAACGGCTGGCCATGACGGCGGGCTTGCCGGCAAGAAACGCGCGGGAGATGGCCAAGATCGCCAACGAGCAAGGCGTCTCGTACAAGAAAGCGTATATCGTGCTGATGCAGTCGATCCGGGAGGCGATAAACGAATGAGCAGAGAGACGATCATGGAGGGCGCGATCGCCGCGCTGGCGATCATAGCGGCGCAGGGATGGAGATGCGCATACCAGAACAAGGCCGCGGGGATCGCGCTGGCGCGCCACCTGATCCGCAGCGGCATCAAGGAGCCGGACGAGAAGACGATCAACGAGGACGTCCGATGGGCGCAGCGGGCCATGCGCGAGGATGCGCTGCGGAAGCTGAGAGGATTCCCCGGCAATGTGCTGAGGAGGATGACCGGGAGATGAGCGGGAGAGGAGAGATCCGGCTGGAGGCCGCGCCGTACTGCGCGATGTGCGCGGACTTCGACCCTGTCAGCGAGAAGGACATCCGATGGAGCAACGGAGAGGCCTATGTGGCCGGAATATACGTCAGATGCGTACACGCGGCGAGATGCCGAGAAATCGAGACCTATATCCGCGAGGAGATGGCCGGGCAAGGCCAATGACCGGGCGCAAGCCCGGCCCTATGGGCGGAAGCGGGGCACGACCCGCGGACGCCGGAGAAGCGCAGCAAAAGCAGCGCATATTCTTTCTGACAGCCGGAAAGACGGCAAACCAAGAAGCGCAGAGCGCCGGGCGCGAAGGGAGGAGCAAAGGGCGCGAGACAACCAAATAGCGCGGAGCGGGCGAAACCCAGACATACAGTCGGGCTGTCAGTTGTGCCGCACGCAATCCCGCTCCGCACATGCCGCCGAAGCTCAAACGGATGAGCGCCGGGACCGACTCGCCCGGGGGATGCAGGTTCGAGCCCTGCCGGCGGCCCGACAAGAAAAGGAGGACGACGCGAATGAGGATGATCCTGATCGGGATGGCGTTCGCTGCGCTGGTGATGGCGGCGATCGCGCTGACGCTGAAGAGCTTTGTGTGGACGATCGAGGCGATCGCATGGATCGCGGAATGGGCGACGGGCGCGAGGGAGGCGCTGAGCGACAAAGGAGGAAACGAATGAGCGGATGGGCAAGCGGCGGGGGCAGACCAACCTGCTGCCAGCGATGCGAGAGGAGAGCGCCGGGATGCCACAGCGTGGACCGATGCGCAGACTGGGCGGCAGAGGTCGCCCGCAGGAAAGAGGAAAAGGCGAGGAGAGAGGCCGCCAGCGAGGTCACGAGGATTGACCGGACGCGGCGGCGGACGATATGACCGAGATCAACCCGAGGCCCGGTGCGTGCGTCTGCGCGGCGCGATGGGACGGCGAGATCGTCTACTATAACCCGAGCAGATACAACGCATACGCGCAGGGCGACACGCCCGGATGGCGCGAACTGCAGGAAAAACACGATAGGAGGCGCCCATATGGCGGCGGAGATCCTGATCACCATCGTATTCGGCGTGCCGATTGCGGCGCTGAGCATCGCAGGATGCCGCGAGCTCAGGCGGATGCAGCGCGAGGATGAGGAGCGGCAGGAGGCGGAGCGCGAGGCGCGCACGCCGGGCGGCGCGGAATATGCGCGCAGAATGATGCTGCGCAGAATGACGACGGCGCGGATGCGCACAGGAGTGAGCAGATGAAGATATGGACACAGGAACAGATGGACGCGGAGAAGAGCGGGCTTGACGGCGTGCTGCGGATCGGAGGAGATCTGAGGGCATGCAACCTGTACGGGCGCAGCCGCGTGCACATCGCACCGGACAGCCTGATCGGCGAGAGATGCATCCTCGGCGACAGCTGCGTGATCGGCGAGGGATGCCAGGCGGGCAAGGGGCTGACGACCGGGCGATTTACCAAGATCGGCGACAACTGCCGACTTGGCGAGAACGCACACATCGGCTTTGGCAGCAGGATCGGAAGCGGCGTGAGCCTCGCGTCCGGATGCGTGATCGAGGAGGAAACGCAGATCGCAGAAGACGCAGAGCTGCCGACGCCATGCACGCTCTACGGCGTGCGCGGCGTGATCGGGCACACCCGGATCACGATGGGGCCGATCATGGGGCGGCGGATTCAGGCGGTCAAGGCCTTGCAGGAGGGCGGGACGCAGATCTACGTCCACTGCACAGGAACGGAGATGATGACCATCGACGAGATGGCGGCGGCGGCGCGCCGGATGCGCGGCGGGCACAGGGAGACATGGGACGCGGTGCTGGAGGCGCTGGCCTTCATTGCGGCGCGATACGCGCACAGATAAGGGCATAAGGACGAGCCGGGCATGCATTGGATACGGCGGAGGAGGAGACGGAATGGCCATAGTGACCGAAAAAAGGATACGCGGCGCACTGATCCGTATCCACGACGACGCATATGCCTCATGCCCGGCGGAGGAGATCGCCCGCAGGCGAGCGGAACGCAACCGGACGGCAGGGCAGATCCTCATCCGCACGGAGCGGGAGCAGGCGCAGAAGAGCAGCTGAAGCGGCGACAACAGAAGAGCCGGACTGGCGGGCAAGGGCCCGCCGGCCGGGCTTGAATGCGAATCCTAACAAACCGACGGCACAGAGGAGGAAGGATGGACAGGAGCGCGGCGGACTGCCTCGTCCTCTTTGACACGGAGACAGAGGGCAGGCTGAGCGAGGGCTGGGCGAGCGGAACGATCCGGCAGAGGACGCGCACGACGCGGGCCGGCCCGATGATCTACATGGAATGCTACCCGGTCTGGGACGCGAAAACGGCGCAGGCGGCGAGGAGCGAGGCGCGCAAGGAGAGCCACAGGGCCGCGCAGGAGCGGCTGAACGCGAAAAACGCGCAGAAGAAGCTGGTGCGGCTGATCAATGAGAACTTCGGCAGCGGCGACCTGATCCTGACGCTGACGTACCCGGCGGACAACGGGCCGGGGGACGAGGCGCAGGCCATGCGGGACGCGCAGAACTACCTGCGCAGGATCCGGAGCCGGAGGGAGAGACGCGGGCTGGAGCCGATGAAGTACATATACGTCATCGAGGAGACGCACAGACGGCAATGGGGCACGCGATACCACATCCACCTGATCATGAGCGGCGGAATCCCGCGGGAAGAGGCGGAGGCCGCATGGCGGGGGAAGCACGGCGGAATATGCACATGCCGCGGAGCGCAGCCGGACAGGCGGAAGCACCTCACCGGGTACGCGATGTACCTGATGCGGGGCAAGGGCGAGCGCAGCCAGGAAAAGGACGGAAAGAACCCGCAGAGGCGCGCCATGCGCCGGAGATGGAACAGCAGCAAGAACCTGAGGGACCCGGACGACGCGGCGACGACGGCGGACAAGAAGGTATCCATCCGCAAGGCCGGGCAGATCGCGGAGACGGCGGGCGACTATGAGCGCGCCAAGGAGATCTTCGCACGGCTGTACCCGGGGTGCGAACTGCTGGAGATCACGGCGCGGAGGAGCAGATGGACGACGGGCGTATACATCAGCGCAGAGCTGAGACGCGACCCGGGAGGAGGCAAGAGATGCGAATCGCACGCGAGAAGAGAGAGAGCTGGGTGCTGCGCTACTGCGCGCCGGAAGACATGAGAACGGTGCCGACGCCGATCAATGAAGACAATCCGGCGCTGATCAACAAGCGGATGGGGCTGTACGAGGACGTCTGCGAGACGTGCGGCGCGTCGTTCGTGCGCCAGCACGGGCATGCATACTGGCGCTACAGGAGCAGTGGCACGGGCGCGAAAGCGCAATTCTGCAGCTGGGGCTGTATGCGCAAATGGGACGCGGAGGCAGAAAAAAAGAAGAGCGGAAAGACGCGGCGGAAGACGCTGGCGCAGAAGATCGAATACAAGCGGATGCGGATACCGCAGGAGGAGGCGAGGCTGGCCGCGACGCAAAAGGGCACGCCGGCCTACAGGACGCGGCAGAACCAGCTGAGCAGGCTCCGGCGGGAACTGCACGAGCTGATTGAGCAGGCGGGCACGCCGGGAGGGGGGAACTGATGGCGACGAGGATACAGGCGGGGCTGTCCGTGCCGACGGAGAGCATGGAGCAGCAGGCGCTCTTCCGCTGGGCCGCACTGCAGAGGGGGAAATACCCGGAGCTTGCGCTGATGTACCACATCCCTAACGGCGGGAAAAGGAGCAAGAGCGAGGCGGTGCGATTCCGGCTTGAAGGCGTGCGCGCCGGCGTGCCGGATATCTGCCTGCCGGCCGCGCGGGGAGAATGGCACGGGCTGTACATCGAGCTGAAGAGGCGCAAGGGCGGTGTGATCTCCGGAGAGCAGAGCGCATGGATCGAGGCGCTGACGCGCGAGGGATACTGCGCGGGCGTGTGCCGCGGCTGGGAGGCTGCGGCGAAGATGATCATCAAATACCTGACGAGCGGGAGGAACGAGCATGCAGGTGATGAGCTACATCATGGCCAACGCCGTGCGCAATGCGATCAGCGGGCGCGCATGGAGGCCGGAGCGGGTATTGAGCGCTGCGACAGGCTTCCGCGCCTCGAGGAGATGGACGCGATCGCCGGCGAGCTGGGTGTGCCGGTGGTTGATCTGCTGGCGGACAGGGAGGAGCAAAAAGAATGAAAGCATACAAGGGATTTACCCGAGATATGAAGTGCCGTGGGTATCAGTTCGAAGCGGGAAAGACCTACGAGGAGGAGAGGGCGGAGCTTTGCAAGATCGGCTTCCATGCGTGCGAGCATCCGCTTGGCTGCTTTGGCCATTATCGTCCGGCCAGCAGCGTATATCACGAGGTTGAGCTGGAGGATGTGTCGCCGAAAAGCGAAGACGACACGAAGCGTGTCGGAAAGAGAATCACGATT
>JAGBAV010000096.1 GCA_017938795.1 Clostridia bacterium | reverse complement strand
CTTCACGCCCAGATTCAGCAGATGCTTGCCGATGGCCACACCCGCGCTGCCCGCGCCGTTGATGACGACCTTCACCTTGTCAATCTCCTTGCCCACGACCTTGAGCGCGTTGATCATCGCCGCAGCGACAACGATCGCCGTGCCGTGCTGGTCGTCATGGAAGACGGGGATATCGCAGATCTCCTTGAGCCGGCGCTCAATCTCAACACAGCGCGGCGCGGAGATATCCTCCAGATTGATGCCGCCGAAGCTGCCGGAGATCAGATACACCGTGCGCACGATCTCCTCCACATCCTTGCTGCGGATGCAGATGGGGAAGGCGTCCACCCCGGCGAACTCCTTGAACAGCACGCACTTGCCCTCCATCACGGGCATGCCGGCCTCCGGCCCGATATCGCCAAGGCCGAGCACCGCCGTGCCGTCCGTGACCACGGCGACCATATTCGCGCGGCGCGTGAGGTCAAAGCTCTTGCTGTAGTCCTTCTGAATCTCCAGACACGGCTCCGCCACGCCGGGGGTATACGCGAGGGAGAGCTCCTCGCTGCAGGTGACGCGGGCGCGCGGCGCGATCTCCAGCTTGCCCTGCCACTCATAGTGCTTTTCAAGCGCCTTCTGCCTGATATCCATGGGATTTCCTTCCTTTCCTGCTGCGGGGCATGCCCGCCGCGCCCAGATCATTCGCTGTTTCTTCAGAATACAAAAGAAACGCAGGCCCTGCGCTGAAGGCCTGCGCATATCTCAATCCTTGATCAGCCGCATGTTGTCAAACGGGAAGACCACCGCGCGCACATGGCCCTTGATCATATCACGCTCCAGCGCGCCGACCATGGGATGGCGGCTGTCCTTGGAGTTATTGCGGTTGTCGCCGAGGACAAAGTAGCTGCCCTCCGGCACCTCAAACGGGCCGAAATTGGTCGCATTCTCCGTCATCTCGAAGTCCTGCGCCATATGCTCGCCGTTGACGTACAGCTCGCCGCCCTTGAGCTCGATCGTCTCGCCCGGCAGGCCGATCACGCGCTTGACGCGGTACATGCCGTCGTCCGTATTCGGATAATTGCAGATGACAATATCAAACCGATCCGGATTGCTGAAGAGATAATCAAACTTCGTCGCGATCATGAAGTCGCTGTCCGTGAGCGTATTGAGCATGGAGCTGCCGTCCACGCGCACGGGCTCAAAGATGAACGTGCGCACGACGAACGCCAGCGCCGCCGCCACCACAAACACCATGATCCACTCAAAGATCTCGCGCTTGAGGGACTTCTTCTCCTTCGCTTCGTCCTGCTTGCCGCCCTTCGGGGCAAAGAGCTTTTTCTTATCCTCCATGGAGTATGCGCCTCTTTTCTGTGTATTCAGTCCATCTCGTTCGTGCCGCGCACCGGCTCCTCGCTGTGGCCCACGACCTTCTTCATCCGCTTGGTGAAGTCCGCCCTGTCCATCATCACGATGCGCCCGCAGCCGCCGCAGCGGATCTTGATATCCGCGCCCACGCGGATCACCGTCCACCGGTCGCTGCCGCAGGGATGCGTCTTGCGCATCTGCACGATATCGCCCAGTACGAATTCAGTCATCATTTCCGCCTCCCCGCGCCGTTTCGCTCTATTATAACAGCAAGCCGCACGTTTTTCAAGCGTACGGCTATGCGGATCTGCATTTCTCCATCAGCGCGCCGGTACGGTATTCATTATAGACCCGGCACGCCGATATGTCAACTATATTTTGCATTTTCTAAAATTTAGTTGTCATCATCAATCCTGTGGATGCGTTCGCGCAGGCGCATCATCTTCTCGTCCGTGTTATGGATAATATCGGCGCATTCGCGCAGCTCGCGCATGATCTCATCCGCGTCCTGCACCTTCTTCTTATACTGCATATCGTGATCCAGCGTCGCCCAGAAGTCCATGGCAATCGTGCGGATCTGGATCTCGCAGCGCACGGGGCGCACCTCATCCGAGAAATGCACAGGGATCTCCACAATCATATGATAGCTGCGGTAGCCGTTATCTTTCGGGCTCTTGATATAGTCCTTGACGGTGATGATGCGCACATCCGTCTGCCGGGCGAGCATTCTGGCAATCTCGTAGATATCGTCGATATACGCGCAGAGCACGCGGATGCCGGCGATATCCGACAGATAGGCAATCATGTTTTCGACTGTGACCTCATGCCCGTCCTTGCGCAGCTTTCTGGCGATGGAAGAGGGCTTCTTCAGCCGGCTCTCAATGAACTCAATCGGATTGCGGCGGTAGCGGACGGACAGATCCTTCGAAAGAACCTCCAGCTTGGTGCGCATCTCAAGGATGGCGCAGTGGTAGCGGAGCATGACCTTCTGATACAGAGCCTCCTGCTCAAAGACATGCTCGCTGTCATAGGGGATAATATCGGTATCGACGGCCATCGGGCCGCGAAGCTCGTTGTTTCTCATGGCTCATCCCGGTTCCCGGCTGCGTTTTGCACAAAACGTCAGCCTGTATTCTGTGTAATTTATTATAACACACTTTCCTCTTTCTGTCTATCCGCACTTTATGACTGTTGTTTTCCGGTCAACACACGCATTCTGTGCGCCATCCATACGCATTATCTCTTGCCATATTGGGCAGGATGGTGTATCATAATAGCCGCAACATTGATAGAAAGAAGGGTATTCCCATGATCACTCCCGATATGACCATCGCCTCCGTCATGAGGCTCGACCCGGAAGTCGCCCCGGTCTTCATGTCCTTTGGCATGCACTGCCTCTACTGCCCGCACGCCTCCGCCGAGTCCCTGAAGGACGCCAGCGCTGTGCACGGCATCAACGTTGACGAGCTCGTCAAGGCGCTCAACGCCTACTTCGACGCGAAGAAGTAAAACCGCAGCCGGCCTGCCCTTCGGAGAGGCCGGTTTTTTTGATGCCGGCATTTTGAGTTTTACCCCTGATTGCACCGGGTTTTTTGGCAGAAATAGCTTTTGAATACAGAACGTATCCATAGTATAATCAGCATACAGCGAGCGGCGTGACGGCGTAAGACCAGTTGTGCCCTCGCTGTCTTGTATTTATGCGCCGCGCACGCGGCAGAAGGAGGCCATACCATGAAACGCATTCAGTCAGCCTGCATCTGTCAGACGCTGCACTTCATGCTCAAGGAGGATATCCCCCACGACGACGCCCTCGCCATGGTGGAGCATGAGGTCAGGCGCTACAAAGCCTCGCTGGAGAAAAAGCGCATCCGTCACAGGATTCTTGAGGAGCGCACCGAGGCGGACGGCTCCGTCGTTATCCGCATCGTCAAACAATACAACCAGAGCCCCATCGGCAGCTATCTCGACTGACGACGCTCATCCGCCGCGCGGCAGGGTTCTCCCCTCCGCGTTTTTCGCGTACATCACATGACCGCGCCGCACTCCGGCGCACACGGAGGTTCACGCCTATGTTTATCACCGGCGATACCGTCATGCACCCGGCCGAGGGCGTATGCACGGTCGAGAACGTGACGAGCATGTCGTTTTCCGGCATGCCCGCCCGCATGTACTACGTTCTGCATCCTGCGACGGAGAAATCCTCCGCCGTCGTCTACATGCCCGTTGAGCGCGGCGACGCCGTGCTGCGCAGGCTGCTCTCCCGCGAGGATATCCTCGCGCTCATCCGCGCAAGCCGCGAACAGGAGGACATCTACATCGCCGACAGCCGCATGCGCAGGGACGCCTATACGAAGCTCCTCGCCTCCGGCGACTATGCGAAGATCATCCGCATGATCGCCATCCTGCATGAGGAGCGCGAGCGCCGCGCCGCCGACGGACGCAAGCCCTGCGCCACCGACGAAGCCATCCTCACGCAGGCCGAACGGCTTGTGCATCAGGAGTTTTCCCGCGTGCTGGGGCTCTCGCTCCCCGACACCATCGCCTTCATTCGCCGACAGGCAGAGCCTGCACCCGATTCCGACGGTGCTTTGATAGGATAAGATTCTTTTGCACTCGGGGCTGTAACCGTGCTGCGCATGCTGGGCATACAAAAGAAGAGGCTTCTTTTCGAAGCCTCTTTTGTTTTTAGGGATTACTCCTCCGCGCCCAGCAGCGGCAGATCCTCGAAATCATCCTCGTCCATCTGCGCGGGGACGTCGGCCGACTCGGGCTCGTTCTTGCCCATGATCTCGGCGCGGACGATGGCGTCGATCTCGCGCGCAATCTCCGGGTTTTCCTTGAGGAACTTGCGCGTATTCTCGCGGCCCTGGCCGATGCGCTGATCGCCGTAGGAGAACCACGCGCCGGACTTATGGATGATATCCAGCTGCACGGCGCTGTCCAGCAGGCTGCCTTCCTTGCTGATGCCTTCGCCGTAGAGGATATCAAACTCCGCCACGCGGAACGGCGGCGCGACCTTATTCTTCACGATCTTCGCCTTCGTGCGGTTGCCCACGATGGTGCTGCCGTCCTTGAGCTGCTCGCCGCGGCGGATATCGATGCGCACAGACGCATAGAACTTGAGCGCGCGGCCGCCGGGCGTCGTCTCCGGGTTGCCATACATGACGCCGACCTTCTCGCGCAGCTGATTGATGAAGATGCAGGTGCAGTTGGTCTTATTGACGATGCCGGTCAGCTTGCGCAGCGCCTGGCTCATGAGCCTCGCCTGCAGGCCGACGAAGGAATCGCCCATCTCGCCGTCGATCTCCGCCTTAGGCACCAGCGCCGCGACGGAGTCGATGACCACCACGTCGATCGCGCCGGAGCGCACCAGCGCCTCGCAGATCTCCAGCGCCTGCTCGCCGGTATCCGGCTGGGAGACATAGAGCTGATCGACGTCCACGCCCAGCTTGCGCGCATAGACCGGGTCAAGCGCGTGCTCCGCGTCAATGAACGCTGCCACGCCGCCGGTGCGCTGCGCCTCCGCCACGACATGCAGCGCAACGGTCGTCTTGCCGGAGGACTCCGGGCCGTAGATCTCCACCACGCGGCCGCGCGGCAGACCGCCCACGCCCAGCGCGACGTCCAGATCCAGACAGCCGGTGGGGATCACCTGAATATCCTGCCGGGTCTGCTCGCCCATGCGGATGATCGCGCCCTTGCCGAACTGCTTCTCAATGCCGGCCAGCGCCATATCCAGCGCACGCTTCTTCTCGCTGTTGATGGCCTCAGCGGCCGCGGCCTGCTTGGCCGTCTCCTTCTTCTTGGCTGCCATGATTCGTATCTCCTCTTCTTCTCATATCATCATCGTATATTGAATTGCTTATCCCCGGAGCGCCGCGCGCCGCACCATATCCAGTGCGCGAAGCGCCGCAAGCTCGCGGATGCGCGATCTGCTGCCGCGCAGCATCAGCCGCTCGACGAGCACGCCGTGCCTGTCCGCGCAGGCGACATAGACAAGCCCGACGGGCTTCTCCGCCGTGCCGCCGCCCGGCCCCGCGATCCCCGTGGTCGCCACGGCGATATCCGCGCTGCTGCGCTCCCGCAGCCCCTGCGCCATCTCCCTCGCCGTCTCCTCGCTCACAGCGCCGTGCGCCTTAAGCGTATCGGGATTCACCCCGCAGTAGCGGATCTTTGCCTCGTTGGCGTAGGTCACATGCGCCTCGCCCAGCGCAGCAGAAATGCCCGGGTAATTCACCAGCCGCGCCGCAACGAGGCCGCCCGTGCAGCTCTCCGCCGTCGCGACCGTCAGCCCGCGCTCCGTCAGCGCGCGGCCCGCAGCCTCCTCCATCGAGCCCTCGCTCGTGGGCAGCACGGCATACACCGCATCGCCCAGCAGCGCGCAGATCTCCTCCTGCACGGGCGCGATCATCGCCAGAGCCTCCGCCTCGGTATCGGCCTTTGCAGTCAGGCGGATCTGGCATTCGCCCGTCTGGCAGTAGGTCGCCGCGGTCACGCCGCCGCTCCCCTCGATCCATTTCGCGCACAGCTGCGCCACATGCGACTCGCCCAGCCCGTAGATGCGGATATAGCGCGAGGCGATGCAGCCGCCCATCCGCGCGGCGAGGCGCGCATACACCTGCCGCTCGAACATATCCTCCATCTCATGCGGCGGACCCGGCAGCTGGACGACGGTCTTGCCGCCGTGCTCGATCATGCAGCCCGGCGCTGTGCCGCAGGCATTGGGCAGAATCACCGCGCCCTCGGCGAACATCGCCTGCCGGCGGTTATTCTCCGGGCAGACGCGGCCAAGCTTTGCAAAATACGCGCCGATCGCGCGCCAGCTCTCCTCGTCAAAGCGCATCGGCAGGACGAAAAGCTGCGCCGCGATCTCCTTGGAGATATCGTCCTGCGTGGGCCCGAGGCCGCCGGTGGTGATCACGATATCGCTGCGGGACAAGGCGAGGGCGAGCGTATCGCGCATGCGCTGCGGGTTATCGCCCACAGTCGTATGGTAATACACCGAGATCCCGAGGCTCTGCAGCCTGCGCGAGAGGTACTGCGCGTCTGTATTGACGATCTGACCCATCAGCAGCTCCGTGCCGATGGCCACGATTTCTGCGATCATCCGCCGCCTCCCTGCGCTTACTTCGCGCCGCCCAGCACAGCCCTGTTCTGCCAGACGTATTCCACCATCGAATACAGCGTCAGCGCCGCAGCGGCGAGCATCAGCGGCGTCGCGACAACCGTCAGATGCGGCAGCACCGTCAGCCAGAGGGCCAGCGCCATCTGCAGCACGGTCTTGATCTTGCCGCTCATGCCGGCGGCGATCACATGGCCCTGCTCCACCGCGCAAAGACGCAGCCCGGAGACCACGAACTCGCGCGCGACAAAGATGATGCAGGCAACCGCATGCAGGCGGCCCATCGCGCAGAGCATGATGAACGCGGTATGCGTGAGCATCTTATCGGCGATGGGATCCATGAACTTGCCGAAATTGGTGATCAGGTTATGCTTGCGGGCAATCTTGCCGTCGAGCATATCCGTCAGCGAGGCAACAGCGAACACGACCAGCGCCGGCCAGTCATGCCCCACGCCCAGCAGCACCAGATACACCGGCACCAGCACGATCCGCAGCAGCGTCAGCTTGTTGGGCAGATTCAGCCCCATGACAGCGTCAAATGCCTTTTTCATACACGCACCCCCAGCAGGTCGTAGGCCCTTGCGCCGGTGATCCTGACGTTCACAAACGAACCGATCTCACACGGCGTATCCGAGCCGAAGTAAATGCTGCCGTCCGTCTCCGGCGCCTCATACTCGCTGCGGCCGACGTAGCGGCTGCCGCGCTTCCTCTCCACCAGCACGCGGCAAGTCGTGCCCACGCGCGCCTTATTCTGCGCCAGCGAAATCCCGTGCTGCAGCGTCATCAGCCGGTCATAGCGCGCCTGCTTGACCGCCTCATCCACCTGATCGGGCATCTCCGCCGCGAGCGTCCCCTCCTCCGGGGAGAAGGTGAACGCGCCCATGCGGTCAAACTTCGTCTCCGCCGCGAAGGCGATCAGCTCCTCAAAGTCCTTGTCCGTCTCGCCGGGGAAGCCGACCATCATCGTCGTGCGCAGCATCATGCCGCGCTCCTTGAACTTGCGGCAGACCTCGCGGATATGCTCCGTGGTGTCGGTGCGGTTCATATCGGTCAGTACATGCTGGCTGATATGCTGCATCGGCAGGTCGAGGTAATTGCAGACATTGGGCAGGCGCTCAATGGTATTAAGCAGCCGGTCGTCCACACGCTCGGGATAGCAGTAGAGCGTGCGCAGCCACTCGACCCCGGGGATCGCCGCGACCTCCTCGATCAGCTCCGGCAGGCGGCTGGGGCCGCCCTCGTCCGTGCCGTAGCGCGTGGTATCCTGCGCGATGAGGGTGAATTCCTTCACGCCCTCGCCGGCAAGGCGGCGCACCTCAGCGAGGATATCCGCCTTCGGTCGGCTGCGGTAGCGGCCGCGGATCAGCGGGATCGCGCAGTAGGAGCACCAGTTGTCGCAGCCCTCGCCGATGCGGATATACGCGCTGTACTTCGGCGTGGTCAGCACACGGCCGAACTCGCGGAACTGCCCGTCGTCGGAGACGTACACCGGGCGCTGGCCGCCCATCGCCTCCTGAATGGCGCGGTCAAGCTTGTCGTATTCGTTGACGCCCATGATCGCGTCAACCTCCGGCATTTCCTCCGCAATGGCCTCGGGATAGCGCTGGGCAAAGCAGCCGGTCGCAATCAGCAGGCGGCAGCTTCCCTCCTCCTTATACTGCGCCATCTCGAAGATGGTGGAAATCGCCTCTTCCTTCGCCGGCTGGATGAAGCCGCAGGTATTGACGATGATGACCTCGGCCTTCGCCGGGTCGGATACGATCTGGTAGCCGCGCTCCCGCAGGAAGCCGAGCGCCTGCTCGGAGTCCACGCGGTTCTTGCTGCATCCCAGAGAAATGAGTCCTACTGTCGTTGCCAAAGCCATTCTCCTTTATTCTGCATCAGGGCAAAGCCCGGAAAAGCAAAGTGTCACAAATACATTTTATCATGACCACGCAGCAAATACAAGAAGAAGGCGCTGGGAATCTGGCCCTCATCCGGTATCCATTATATCACAGTTTTCCGGAAAGGCAAGAACATTTGTTCGCATTTGCATCAAAAAGCAGCCAGCGGCACCCCCAGCCGCAAAACCGCTTCACCATCCGGACGGCGCAGTGCCGCAGCAGGAGCTTTTTCCCGGTTCCCCGCGAAAGCAAAGGACAGGCCTCCATCACCGAAGGTCTGTCCTGTATACGGTATTTGCATTCCCATGGCTGAGACGGCATGCTTCGCCTCCCTGCGTATCTGCAGGGATTTGACTGCGGTTATCGCTTCTTGTCGTTCCCCCTGCCCAGCCGCCTGAAGAGCGCGCCCGCCGCGAGGCAGACAAGCCGCCAGACGGTATACACAGCAAAGAACGCCAGCACGCCATACAGCCCGGCGACGACGTCGCCAAAGTCCATTTCGCCCGTCCCGCTCACGCGCTGGCCGATCTCCACAGCAAAGCCCAGCACAGTCATCACCGTGAAGACATAGATGAACGACACCGCCGTGATGCTCCACTTCGCCAGCCGCTTGAAGACAAAATGAACGACGAAGAACAGCGCCATACCCAGCAGCGCCATGATGATGAAGTGCCAGTCCTTATCGCCAAGGCTCAGCTCAAAGCCGTCATTGAGGCGCATGAGCGAATCATGCACCTGCGCCATGATCAGGGTCATCTCCCTGAGCAGCATTTCAAACACAAGCTTCCCCTCCTCTCTCTTCCATACAGAACAGAGAGAGCCGCAGGGGCCCGCGCGTCATACGCCGGAATCTCTGCGGCTCTTTTCATGTGAATCAGTACGCGATCTTGGCGCGGATGTACTCGACCAGATCGTCAACGTGCACCTTCTCCTGCTCCATGGTGTCGCGGTCGCGGACGGTCACAACGCCGGTCTCCTGCGTGTCGAAGTCGACGGTGATG
>JAGBAV010000095.1 GCA_017938795.1 Clostridia bacterium | reverse complement strand
GGTGTCGTCGCCGCCGATGCCGCAGTTCGTGCCCGGATGAATGTGGGTGCCGCGCTGACGGTACAGGATGTTGCCCGCCAGGACGAACTGGCCGTCCGCACGCTTCGCGCCGAGTCGCTTGGACTCGCTGTCACGGCCGTTATGGGAAGAACCGGTGCCCTTCTTATGAGCGAAGAGCTGAAGATTCATCGTAAGCATCTGCTTGCCTCCATTCTACTTGCTGTATCCGAATTTTCTTCGGATTGGTTTTTTCGATATCAGTCAGTCCCTGCAGGACTGTTCGAAAAATGATCTGCGCCGTCTCCATCGCGCCGCCCTCCGTGCCTTCCGGCAGGACGCAGCGCAGGTAGCCGTCGTGAATCTCTACGTGGGGCGTAATGCCCGCCACAGCCTCCAGTGCGTTGACGCAGGTCTGCGTCAGCACGGACACCGCGCAGCAGATCAGATCATTCCTCCGGGACTGCGCGCTCCCCGCATGCCCGCCGGCCTCAAAGCCGTGGATCATACCGGACGCTGCCCCGTAAACCTTAATGGTGGTCATTGCCAGTATCAGCCGATCTTGGTGATCTCCACCTTGGTGTACGGCTGACGATGGCCCTGCTTACGGCGATAGTTCTTCTTGGCCTTGTACTTGAAGACGATGATCTTCTCGCCGCGGATCTGGCCCACGACCTTGCCCTCGACCTTCACGCCCTCAACAACGGGCTTGCCGACCTTGACGTCGCCCTCGTTCTCAACGAGCAGAACGTCGAAAGAAACCGTGGAGTCGACCTGCGCATCGATCTTCTCGATGTAGATCACGTCGCCCTCACTGACGCGGTACTGCTTGCCACCAGTCGCGATAATAGCGTACATATGGTGACACCTCCTAATTCTTTACTCGCCGGGCTTAGGTAGCCGGTTGGCTTTTACAGACCATTCCCGAGCGGCTTACCTTACAATGATAACAGCTTTTGCTTCTTCTGTCAACGGATTTCATGCGGTTTTCTTCGCATTTTCTTCATAAAACCGCCGGTTTTTTCCAGTTATTGTTAAGAAACCCGGTGCGGAGAGCTCAGTAGCCGCTCGCCTGCTCGTTCTTGACGATCTTGATGATGCGGCTGGTGCCAAGGCGCGTGGCGCCAAGGGCGATGAAGCGCTCCGCATCGTCAAGGGAGGCGATGCCTCCCGCCGCCTTGATCTGCTTGCCGGGGGCCATGTGCGCCGCCATCAGCGCCACGTCCTCAAACGTCGCGCCCGCAGTGGAGAAGCCCGTGGAGGTCTTGATGAAGTCAGCGTCCGAGCGGGAGACGATCGAGCACATGCGGATCTTCTCCTCCTCGGTCAGCAGGCAGGTCTCGATGATGACCTTCAGCGGCTTGCCCGCGCAGGCCGCCTTGATCGCATTGATCTCGGCGAGCACATCATCGTCGCGCCCGTCCTTGAGCATACCGATGTTGATGACCATATCGACCTCGTCCGCACCATTTTTCACGGCATCCGCCGCCTCGCAGACCTTCGCCGCGGTGGTGGAGTAGCCCGTGGGGAAGCCGATGACCGTGCATACGCCCACGGCATCCGCACGGCCGGCCATATATGCCTTGCAGCGCGCGACGTACGACGCCGGAATGCAGACCGTCGCGGTATGGTACTTCATGGCATCGTCGCAGATCTCCTGAATCTGCGCCCACGTGGATTCGGGCTTGAGCAGCGTATGGTCAACCATCGAAAGGATTTTGGTGAGCTCCATGATAACGCCTCCTGCTATATATTCGTATGCATTCATTATACCGCAAATCCGCCCGCCGCGCAACGCAGGCAGGCACGCCGTACACGCGAATTCTGCATTCCATTTTGGCCCGTTTTGTCGTATACTGTATACAGCAATACACCGTTTGGAGGAATGCATATGATCATCGGCATGAGAGGACACGACTTTGGCCGCATGGAGCCCGACGCGCTTGCCGCCGCCATCGCCGGCAGCGGCTTTGCCTGCGCGCAGCTCGCCTTCACCAAGGCCTTCCCGCAGAGTGCGGACGCCTATATGACCCCGGATGCGCTCTCGTCCATCCGCACCGCCTTCGAGGCAAACGGCGTGGCGATCCCCGTGATGGGCTGCTATATCAGCGCCAGCGACAAGGATGACGCCGTCCGCACCGCTGCTAAGGAAAAGTTCATCGGGGCGCTGCGTGCCAGCGTGCTGCTTGGCGCGGGCTGCGTGGGCACGGAGACAACCCACTTCACCTTCGACGAATCCGAGCGCGAGGCCGCCTATGCGCGCCTGCTTGATTTCCTGCGCGCGGTTGTGCCCGCCGCGGAGGAGTGCGGCGCGATTGTGGGTATCGAGCCCGTCGCCGTGCATACCCTCAACACCCCGGAGCTCACCCGCCGCATGCTGCAGGATGTGCCCAGCCCGAACCTGAAGATCATCCTTGATATGGGCAACCTGCTCACCCCGCAGACCACCTCCCCCGAGGCGCAGGCCGATATCCTCACCCGCTGCCTCGAGTGCTTCGGTGAGAAGATCTGTGCGCTGCACCTGAAGGACGGCGTCTTCGACGAGAACGGCAAGTGGATCAACAAGCCGCTCGGTCAGGGCGTGATGGACTGGCAGCATCTGCTCCCGCGCCTGCGCGCGCACAACGACAGCCTCTGCGTCATGCGCGAGGACGTCTGGCCCGGCATCGCCAAGGAGGAGCGCGCGATCATCGGCCGCTGGATGGAAGGCCAGAGCGCATAAGCAGTTGACAATGCCGCATTCCTGTGTTATCCTATCCATGCTGTCCGAAGGCAGCATGACATGAACATCAGCGCCATGAAGGCGGGAGGCCGGTGACCCGGCCGCTTCTTCATGGCGCTTTTTCTTATGCATACCACAGAAAAGGAGATTTTCCATCATGAACAGCACATCCTCTGCCCGCCGCCTGACGCTCAGCGCCATGCTGCTGGCGCTTGGCCTGCTTCTCCCCTTCCTCACCGGCCAGATCCCGCAGTTCGGCAATATGCTCTGCCCGATGCATCTGCCCGTCTTCCTCTGCGGCATGCTGTGCGGCCCCGTCTGGGGGCTCGCTGTCGGCGCAATCACGCCGCTGCTGCGCAGCATGATCTTCGGCATGCCCGTACTGATGCCCATGGCCGCCGGCATGGCCTGCGAGCTCGCCGCGTATGGCTTTGTCTCCGGCGCGCTGCGCCGCCGTCTGCCGCGCACGCTGCCCATGCTCTATGTCTCGCTGATCGCCGCAATGGTCATCGGCAGGCTGGTCTGGGGCGTCGCCGCGCTGTTCTTCTACGGCATGGCGGCCAAGAGCTTCACATGGCAGATCTTCGTGACCAGCGGCTTTGTCAACGCGATCCCCGGTATCATTCTCCAGCTGATCGTCATTCCGCCCGTCGTCCGCGCTGCAGAGAGGGCCTCTCTGGCGGGATGAACCCCCACCAAGGCAAAAGCTGTCAGGCAAAGACGCCTGACAGCTTTTTTATATGCAGCGCCCCCAGCGTCTCTCAGGATACCCTCATCGAGCAGACCGTGTTGTTTGACAAACACCCCCGCTAGTGCTATGATGCACTTGAGATGATCACGGGCAGCAGAGATATACCGAATTGTCTGAAGGATGGTTGCAGATGATCCGACAGGCATGGGCGGCCTGACACGCCGCCGGGCAGGGCCGGGGCTGTCACTGGTATCTGCGGCCCGGCACATCCGATCATATACTGGATATCTTCAGAAAGGACTGACCCGCACCATGAGCCATACCATGCAGGCCGCCAGCCGGACGCTGTATATTCCGCTGTACGGCAAGGCGGCCGTCAGCCGGAAGGGCATCATCCTGCACGACCCGAAGGCGGAGGAAATCTGGGCCAAGGAGGGCTTCCCGCTGCGGGGAAAGAGCCGTTCCAAATGGCTGGCCTATTCCATGAGCATGCGCGCCGCCGTCTATGATGCAGAAGCCCGCGCATACCTCGCGAAGCACCCCGACGCACTCGTGCTGCATATCGGCTGCGGCATGGACAGCCGGGCAGAGCGCGTCAGCTGCGCGTACGGGCAATGGATCGACGCCGACCTTCCGCCCGTCATCGAGGAACGAAAGCGGTACTACAGCGAAACCGGGCGCTATAGCATGCTTGCCGCGGACGCATCGCAGACGGACTGGATCGCCGCGCTCCCGCAGGCTGGTCATGCCCTTGTCATCATGGAAGGGCTGACCATGTACCTCACCCATGCGCAGAACGCCGCTCTGCTGACCGCGCTTGCGCGGCGGTACCCCTCGCTCACCGTCCTCGCGGATTACTATACGGCATTCGGCGCGAAGGCCTCCGCATGGAAGAACCCGATCAGGGACGTCGGCGCGCAGGCTGTGTCCGGCATCGACAACCCCTCCATGCTGGGCGTGAAAGCGCTTGCGCGCATCGAGGAGCTTGACATGGCCCCGGACAGCATGATCCGCCAGCTCCCCAAGGGTGAACGCATGATCTTCCGCGCGCTGTTCGCCGGGCGGTTCGCAAAGAGCATCTACAGAATGTTCCGCATGGAGTCAGCATGATCCCCCTGACAATATACAGCCGCACACCAGCAATGACCGGTGTGCGGCTGTTTCTTATTCGGCTGATTCCTCCTGCGTTTCGGCAGGACGTTCGATGATGTAGTAGCCATAGAGCTCGAGCTTGTCAAAATCATCCATTGACGCCCGGACAAGCCCCGGCTCCACCACCGTCAGAACATGCTGGACGTCCAGCTCATACTCCGTGCGCATCAGCGGATCGAGGATATAGATGTATCCCTCATGCTCTCCGGCGACGGCCATGTAATGCGACGAGCCGGTGAAGATGCCCTTTGTGACCGTCGTGATCACGCCAGCACCCCGTGCCAGCGCAGCGGAGGCCTTCTCCCAATCGGACGTGCCCCAGTAGTCAAGGCCATAGTCCTCCGCGACGTCCTCAAAGATCGCCAGCGATGTACCGGCAAATTCACCGCGATACTTCTTGTACATGTCATTGCCGCCCGTCGCGTAGCAGCCCAGCACGCGCGGCATGTTATGGAGGAACTCTTCAGGTGTTCTCACGCGGAGGATCTCATGATTGCTGCTGCAGTGATGCGTGCTCACCGAGCAGGCACAGTAACCAAAGGCGACGGACTGCGGATTCCTGTGCTCATGCAGGGCGGTCATCTCCTCCGGGGTCAGCACACGGCTGAGCGCAATCGCCAGCGACGTCGGGCCGCAGCCGCCGCTGCCAAAGCGGCGGAGAACCTCTGCATTCTTCGGCTCATAGTACGACCTGTTCCACTCGGGATCATTCTGTGCGTAATAATACCACTCTCCCACACCCGGGACATCGATATACCGGCTATAGACGAGAGGCTCCGCCTCGCCAGCCGTCGCCTCCTGCGCGCAGGCCGGAACCAGCAGCGCAGCCAGAATCAGAAGAATGAACGCCCCCGTCAAGCAGCGGCGACTGCTCATATCCATAGATTACCTCCAGATGTACAAAAAATGCATATGCAATAGTATACGACATTTTTCTCCCGATGGAAAGAGAATTATCATATTCGATGCGTAATCCTGCTGCCCAGCGAAGCAAAAAGCTGTGTGCCGGCAAACCGGCACACAGCCAATTAATTCAGTATCGATCAGACGCAGCGGAGCTGTCAGTTATCAGCCCTCCTGCTTCCTCCTGAGCATCAGCGCACCGCCGGCGCAGCCAAACAGCAGCACCCAGATCGCCAGCATGCTCTCATCGCCGGTCTTCGGCAGATTGTCGACATCCGGCTCCGGCGTCGGCTCGGCAGTCGGCTCGGCAGTCGGCTCAGCAGTCGGCTCCGGCGTCGGCTCAGCGGTCGGCTCCGGCGTCGGCTCAGCAGTCGGCTCCGGCGTCGGCTCAGCGGTCGGCTCCGGCGTCGGCTCAGCGGTCGGCTCCGGCGTCGGCTCAGCGGTCGGCTCCGGCGTCGGCTCAGCAGTCGGCTCCGGCGTCGGGATCACTTCCCAGTTCGCCGCGAACGTCAGGTTACCCGTCAGCGTGACAGACAGATCCGTTTGCGGCGTATCGCCGTTGGAGCCCGTCCAGCCAAGGAATGTATAGCCGGCGCGGGTCGGGTTGTTGAGCGTAACCGTTTCGCCCTCGACATAGGTCTCCGGGTTGCCGGTCACCTCGCCGCCGTCCAGCTCATAGGTGATGGTGCAGATATTCGCCCAGTTCGCCGTGAAGGAAAGGGCCTTCTTGGGCATCGTCATGGTCAGGCCAGTCTGCGGCTCGGTGCCGTTGTCCCCCGTCCAGCCAAGGAAGACCGCGCCGTCCTTCGTCGGATCATTGAGAGAGAATTCCTTGCCGGTAGCATACTTCTCCGGGTTGCCTTCGACCTCGCCGCCGTTGAGCTCGTAGGTGATGGCGTAACCTTCCAGAACAGTCCAGGTGCCGTCGCCGTTGTCAAAGGCAATCAGATCCGTATCTTCGGGGATATACGGCGTCACATCCTGCGAGTAGGTGCCAGCAGTGATCTCGAATCCAACCGTCGTACCGCCGACATCACAAGTTCTGTTGCCGCCGATAGAGATATTGTCGACCACCTTGGCATCCTTGCCGGTGATCTTCAGAACGCCCGTCGTGTATGAACAGTCGATACCGCCCCTGGAGCGGCCCTTGTTATGGCAGATCTCACCGCCAGTCATATTCATGGTGCTGTTGCTGTGAAGATAGACCGCAGCGTTTCGCCCGTTCGAAGAACCATACACACTGGAATTGCCGCAGATCGATCCGCCATTCATATTGAAAGTAGCGTTATAGACGCCAACAGCCACACCATTGGAATTACAGCCGGTGGTATTCTTAATTTCGCCGCCACTCATGGTAAAGACGGTACCCGAATAGATCTTGAAGACACCGTGATTGCCGCCGACATGGTTGCCGTCAATCACCGTGCCGTCTTCCATCTTGACTTCAATACCGGCGCCGGACGCATCCACTGCCAGACCACTGCCCGTGACATTCGCGCAATGCGTGATCTTCGCACCATCCAGCGTCACCTTGGAATAGGCAGCAGCCAAGACAATTCCCTTACCCATGCTGTAATGATTCTGAATCGTCACATCGTTCAGATTCACCTCAGCATAGCTGGTCTCATTTCCACCTTCCATGGTGATCATTGTGGCTGTCGGCACAGGCTTGCCCGTCTCCGGCGTGAAATACTTCGCCGCATCCGCCTTCGGTACCGATGTCATGTTATTCAGGTCAGTCTCATACGTTGACTTATCGAACGACCAGTTGTTGTTGCCGTCGATCGTCAGGCCGCCGTCCAGCGTGAGCGAGCCGCCTTTTGCCACATGAAAGAGCGTACCGGTATAGATGGCATCGCGGGTGATCGTGTACTTACCGGTAATCTCTACATCCTTGGAGATCGTCAGCTTCTCATCAAGCGTCACATCGCTGGTCAGGGTGACCGTACCGCCGCTCACATTCGCGGCAGCAACAGCCTCCGCCAGCGTATCATACTCCGTGCCGCCAACAGTCGCCACAGCCGCCATCGCATAGGCAGGGAGCAGCATGGCACAGAGCAGCGCAAGCATCAGAATTGTGCGAGTAAAGCTTCTGTTCATAACATTCTTCTCCTTCATATTCACACTATATGCATCATCATATATACTGACAGCGTTTAGCATACACGAATTATTTTATCACAAGCACAATTCATATTCAAGACGTTATTCTTGTTTTCGTCGTAAATTTTTTAGGCTGATCAATTGTCAACATGTTCAGATAGACCAGTTCATAAAGGAAAATCCGGGATTAGATCCGCGAAGCGATGAAGGGTCAAGGGATGAAATCCCTTGGCGGGATCATAAGGGCGGCAGCCCTTATCATTCCCCCGCAGGGGCATGGAAGCGCGCGCCGCAGCGGGAGCGAAGCGACCTATTGCGGCGGATGAGGTAGGTGCTTTAGACAGCCGCGAAGCGATGAAGGGTCAAGGGATGAAATCCCTTGGCGGGATCTTAAGGGCGGCAGCCCTTATCTTCCCCCGCATGGGCATGGAAGCGCGCGCCGCAGCGGGAGCGAAGCGACCTATTGCGGCGATTGAAGCGCCTGCTTTCAGCAACTGCCTCCGGCGGGGGACGTAGTGTAGGAGGCCAAGGGGGAGACGAGGGATCCCTCGCCCCCTTGCCTCCTACGACCTCCCATCCCCCTCTACCTTATACGGGGGCTGGTTCTGAGCAGAATAAGCAATGCTTCGTATCACTGCCAGAAAGCGCATCCCTGCTGGATCT
>JAGBAV010000094.1 GCA_017938795.1 Clostridia bacterium | reverse complement strand
CATCGTAGCCGTCGTTGTGCTGCTGGTACTCAATCCCTTTGGCGAGGATGGCGTTTCTCTGTTCAGCCGTCCCACTCCCACTCCGGAACCCACTCCCGTCGTCACCGTAGCACCTACTCCGGTACCCACTCCCGAGCCCACTCCGGAACCCACTCCCGAGCCCACTGCTGAGCCCACTCCGGAACCCACTCCCGAGCCCACTCCCGAGCCCACTCCCGAACCCACTCCCGAACCCACCGCTGAGCCCACTCCCGAGCCTACTCCCGAACCCACCGCTGAGCCCACTCCCGAGCCTACCCCGGAGCCCACTCCCGAGCCTACTCCGGAACCCACTCCGGAACCCTTCGGTCTGTTCTCCGGCGCAAGCAGTATCCCGTACATCATCCTTCTGCTGATTCTGATCATCATTGTCATCGCCGTGATCGTAATCAAGCGCAGGAAGTAAACAGCTCTTCAGCGCGCCCGCATGAAGCGGGCGCTCTTTTCATATCCTTTGGTCAGCGGGCACATGCCCGACATCAGAGGAGGGATGCCGTTGAGCACAGCCAGATCCCTGTTCCCGGGCGCGATGGGCCCCGATGGATTCATCTCCTGCTTCGACCATCTGATTCCAGAGAACCAGCTTCGCCGGATGATCATCCTCAAAGGCGGCCCGGGCGTCGGCAAGTCAACCTTCATGCGCCGCGTCCATGCTGCATTGGGCAGCGACACGCCTTCCACATTGTACTTCTGCTCCGGCGACCCGGACAGTCTGGACGCCGTCTCCATCCCGGACAAGGGGCTTCTGATCCTTGACGGCACCGCGCCGCACATCGTCGATCCGAAAATCCCCGGCGCACGCGACAGCATCATCAACCTCGGCGAATGCCTGGATGAAGCCGCCATGCGCCCCAGACTGCCTCATATCCGCGCCTGCATGGATGATCATGCCGTCTGTACCCGGCGCGCCCGCGCCTGTCTTGAGGCCGCCTGCTCTCATTCAAGGGACAATGCAGCGATCATCGCAGCCGCCATGGACCGGACAAAGCTCGCCCGGCTCACCGCCGCGCTCGTATCTGCGGTGCTCTGCGAGCCATGCAGCCCGACAGGAACACCGGCTGTCCGCCCTGTCATCACGGACGCCGTCACGCCCAAGGGCGAGCTGTGCCTGCTCGCTGCGCCGGAGGACTGGCGCGTTATCCGCCTTGCCGGCCATGCTGCGGCGGACGCCACGGATGCGCTGCGGGCCGTCAGCCGCGCCGCCGTCGCTGCGGGCTGCGATGTGGAGGAGCATCTGTGTCCCTATATCCCGGGACGACTTCTGCATATCGGCATCCCTGCGCTGCGCACACTGGTGACAACGGGCGACCGGCTTGCATCCGAGCAGACATTCGACCTGTCCGCCTGCCTCCCCCAGAGCAGTCTCCTGCGGCATGAGTGTGCGCTGGAGCAGGGCATGACCTCCGCCCGTCTCGCTCTGCGCCATGCAGCCGGCGCGCTCGCGCAGGCCAAGCAGCTGCACGACGAGCTGGAGACCTTCTATGTCCCGCATATGGATTTTGCCCGCTGGCAGACGCGGCTGGACGCCTTCCTTCAGTCCATATCCGCCGCATAGGCCGGAAATGTACGAGGACGCACGGATTCTCCGCGCGTCCTTCTTCTGTATGCTTTACAAATAACCGTGAATCCGCTATAATATGGGAGCCAACAGAACCACAGAGGAGGAAATTCACCATGGATTTCATGCACCTGTTTGAGTCCTTTTTCACCAACGGCGTCACCGTCATCATCCACCTGCTGGAGATCATGGGTATCGCCATCATCTGCGTCGGCGCGATCCGCGACTTCATCTGCTACTTCACCGGCCGTGAAGTGAATGTCCGTCTGGATCTTGCCCAGTCCCTCTCCCTCGCGCTGGAGTTCATGCTCGGCGGCGAGATCCTGCGCACCGTTATCGCGCATGAGCTGAGCGATATCATCATCGTCGGTGCGATCATCGTACTGCGCGTCGCGCTCACGCTGCTCATCCACTGGGAGTCCAAGCATCTGGAAGAGGACGAGCACAAGGCTCACGACCAGAAGAAGGCCTGATCCCCACAAACCTGCACAGCAAAACCCTCCGTATGAACTGCCATACGGAGGGTTTCTTATATTCATCTGATCTGCGTCAGGTCGACGTCATAGCGGTTGATCCGCAAGCCGGATTCCTCGCCGACGATCGAATCCACATACACGCCGCCGCAGGCGCGGATCGTCCTGTCGCTGGCGGTATTGGTGTCGCAGCAGACGAGACGCACGCGGTTAAGACCGATGCTGCGCGCCTGCTGAAGGCCAAGCTGCAGCTGGCGCTTCGCATAGCCCCTGCCCCGCTCATCCGGGCGGATAGAATAGCCGATATGCGAGGCGAACTCGATATCGTCGTCATCCTCCTCGAGGCTGTGCCGCAGGACGAGGAAGCCAATCACCTTCCCGTCGCTTACGCGCATGGACATGAACCACGTCACCCTGCCCGTCATGCTCTCGCATCTGCGCAGCCATTCCTCAACACTGCCGCAGCTCTCCAGCCCGTCCATCCCCGGTATCCGCTCCGGATCCAGCATGACGCGCGTCCGCTCCTGCGGGAACGATGCCCTGTATGCCGCTGCCCGCTGCGCGTCAGCCGCCGTTACAGGAATCAGCCGGATATCCTCCATAGGCCGCATCCCTCCTCACAGCGTCTTAATCACGCGCTCATTGATCCTGCGCAGGAACAGTGCGCTGAGCACGAGCGAAAAGACCTCCGCAATGACAAACGACCACCAGACCATGGTGACGTCGCCCGTGAGCGCGCCGATCACAAGCGCAGACGGCAGCAGAACCACCAGCTGACGCACCAGCGAATTGATCATCGAATACACGCTGTAGCCAATCGCCTGGAAGACAGAGCCGCAGCCGATACAGAAGCCCGCCACAGGGAAGCTCAGCGAGATGATCCGCAGCGCAGGCACGCCGATACGCAGCAGCTCCTCCGAGGCGTCAAAGATCATCAGCAGCTTGTCGGGAATGAGCTGGAAGACCAGACAGCCGGCCGTCATGATGCACATTGCCGCCGTGACGGACAGGCGGATCGCGCGGGTCATGCGGTCTGCGCGGCGCGCACCGTAGTTATACGCGACAATCGGCACCGTGCCGTTATTCAGGCCAAAGACCGGCATGAAGACAAAGCTCTGGAGCTTGAAATACACGCCGAACACCGCCACCGCCGTGGCCGAGAAGGCAATCAGAATCTGGTTCATGCCGAAGGTCATCACCGAGCCGATGGACTGCATCACCACGGAGGGCACGCCGATCTGCAGAATCCGGCGGATCGTCGCGCCATGCGGCCGGAATCCCCGAAGACCCAGCGACACATCGGGATTGAAGCGCAGATTCATATACAGCCCCAGCGCCGCGCCGATCCACTGGCCGATGATCGTCGCCAGCGCCGCGCCGGCCACGCCCATCGCCGGGCATCCGAAAAGGCCGAAGATCATGATCGGATCCAGTATGATGTTGACGATCGCGCCGCTTGCCTGGCTGATCATGGTCATCACCGTGCGGCCCGTGCTCTGCAGAAGACGCTCAAAGAAGATCTGCATGAACAGACCGGTGGAGCCGATCAGCACGATCTTCGTATAGATTGTGCCGTCGCTGATGATCTGCGCGATATCCGTCTGCGCGCGGAAATAGACATCCACAATCGTCATCCCGGCCAGCACAAAGACCAGCGAGCAGCACAGCAGGAGCAGCATGCCGTTCGTCGAGGCACGGCGCACAGCATCGTGATCCTTCGCGCCAAGCGCACGGGAGAGGACGGCATTGATGCCCACGCCAAGACCGACGGAAACGGCGATCATCAGATTCTGCATCGGGAAGGCAAGCGACAGCGCCGTCAGCGCGCCCTCGCCAATGCGCGCCACGAACATTGAATCCACCACATTGTACAGCGCGGTCACCAGCATCGAGAGCATCATCGGCACGCTCATGTTCACCAGCAGGCGGCCGACGGGCATGACGCCCATCTTGTTCTCCTGCTGCTTGTTCGTATCGTTCATCGTGATTCCTCCGGGGATTGCATTCGCGCATGAATCCACATGCACATTGGTATATTGTCGCATTATATGCCATGGATGTCAACCATTCAGGCTGCGTTTCTGTCTGGAATCATCCGGAACCGCAGCAAAAAGGGGCTGTCAGGGTCTACCCTGACAGCCCGTCATATGATGCTGTTTACGCAAGGCCGCACTCGGCGCGCAGCTCCTGCTGATAGGCGTCGCGGATGCGGGCGAAGGTCGCCTCGTCCTTCATGCCGACCGGCTTGCCGTCGATCTCGCGGACACGGCAGGTCAGCGCGCTGGAGCTGGAGAAGAACACCTCGTCAGCCGCCATCATCTCCTCAAGCGTGAAGGGCTCCTCCACAACCGGGATGCCCGCCTTCGCGCAGATATTCAGGATATGCGCGCGGGTGATGCCCGGCAGGATCAGATTGTCGCACGGCGCAGTGCGCAGCACGCCGTCCTTGATGATATGGACATTGGAGTGGGAGCACTCCGTCACGCGGTCTCCGCGATGGAAGATCGTCTCGTCGCAGCCGGCCTCCTCCGCGCGCTGATTGGCGATGACGGCGGGCAGCAGGTTGATCGTCTTGATGTTGCAGTGCAGGAAGCGCGTGTCGTCCATCGTGATGCAGCGGTATGCGCCATACGGGTCGCGCATGCTGCACGGGCGGACGAACGCCCAGATGCTCGGCTTGCTCTGCGCGCCGCTGTACGCATGAGAGCGCATGCCCACGCCGCGCGTCACCTGCCAGTAGACGAAGAGGCAGTCGCCCTCCACCTGCTCAATCAGGCTCATAAGCATGCGCTTCATCTCATCCTTCTCCATCGGGATATCGATGTCGATGAGCTTCGCGCTGCGGTAGATCCGGTCGATGTGATCGTCAAAGGCCATGGGCACATGGTTCACCGCGCAGGTGGCGTCGTACACGCCGTCGCCGAAGTAGCAGGCGCGGTCGTTCATCGGCACCATCATCTCATCCAGCGGGGCCACGCGGCCGTTGTAGTACGCAATATTCTTCATGGTTATCCGCCTTTCCGGCTGCCGGCAGGCAGCCGCTGTATTCTTTATTCCTGACGGCCTTTGCGCGCCTCATCAAGCGCCTCGGCCCATGCTGCCTCCTGTATGCGGCGGATCAGCTGCGGGGCGCGCCCGCCGACGCGCACGCCGTCGATCTCTCGGATGCGGCAGCACAGTGCACTCGCGCTGGTGAAAAAGACCTCATCTGCGGCCATCATTTCCTCCACAGTAAAGGGCTCCTCCACAACGGGAATCCCCATCTCGCGGCACTGCGCGATGCGGTGTGCGCGGGTGATGCCCGGGAGAATCAGGTTGTCGCACGGCGCGGTACGCAGCACGCCATCTTTCAGAATATGCACGTTGGAGTGCGCGCACTCCGTCACCCGGCCGTTCCTGTGCAGGATTGTCTCGTCGCAGCCGGCCTCCACGGCGCGCTGTGTATAGATGACCGCGGGGAGCAGGTTGATCGTCTTGATATCGCAGTGCAGATAGCGCGTATCGTCCATGGTGATACACTTATACTCGCGATCGAGCGGGTCAAGCACATCCGGCTTAACAAACACCCAGAGGCTGGGGCCGCTCTGCGCGCCGCTGTACGCATGCGCGCGCATGCCCACGCCGCGCGTCGCCTGCACATAGGCCATGGCGTCCGGGCTGTCCACCCTGCGGCAGAAATCCAGCACCATCGCGCGCAGCTCGTCAAAGGGCATCGGGATCTCGATATCGATCTTCGCTGCAGAGCGATAAAACCGGCGCAGATGATCGTCAAGCGCCAGCGGCACATGATCAATCGTGAACATCGCGTCATACACGCCGTCGGCGAAATAGCAGGCGCGGTCGTTCATCGGGATCATCATCTCATCAAGAGGGCCCGTTTTTCCGTTATAGTATGCGATCGTCTCCATACTGTTGGTTCATCTCCTGTGCACATCTGTGCGTTTTGCATGATGGATCGGTATCTATCATACTCCCCTGCGCTGCATTTGTCAAACACATCATGCGCCGCAGAAGCATCACAAAAGCCGCCGCCCCGGATGGAGCGGCGGCTATAGTTTGGGTCGTTTACGCCCTGCGCTTCCTGCACGCCATATACAGCATCATCGCGCTGCTCATGGCCAGCAGAGCGGCATACGCCGCCAGCGAGCTGTCGTCGCCGGTCTGGGGCAGATCGTTCCTGTTGCGCTTGTTGACGAACTGAACCACTGCGCCCGAACCCGGATCGATGACGCCCTCAGGGTTGTTGATCTCGACGATGTAGTCGTCGGAATCCAGCTCTTCGACGATGTAGGTCACGCCGGCCGGCAGACCGACAGCAGAAGCGCTCTCATCATGGCCAAGCATGAAAGTCGCCACGCCGCTGACAAACGTCATGTCGCCGAATACGCCGTTGATCGTCGTGTCGCTCAGCGTGACGCGGAAGGTGAACTTCCTCGTCATATCCGCCGCCGTGCCGGTGATCGTCTTATGCACGGAGAGGCCGCCGGTGATACGCGTGTTGATGAAGTGTACATCCGCAGACGCATCGGTGGTGATGCCGCCGGTCACGCTGCCCTCGGTCGTCACGGTGAAGCCGTCCTCAGCCTGCTCGGCAACGGCGAAGCTCACACCCTCCGGCAGGCCGGAAGCAGTCTTCGTCTCGCCGTGCTTCAGGGTGAAGGTCGCCACGCCGTCCACGAACGTCATATCGCCGTACGTACCGTTGATCGTCGTGTCGTCCAGCGTTACCGTGAAGGTGAACTCGCGGGTCATGTCATCGTTCACGCTGCTGACAACCGTCTTCCTGACGCTCAGGCCGCCGGTCTCACGCAGGTTGGTGAAGACCGCGATCGACTTGGTTTCGCTGATGACGCCGGTCTCGCCGATCTTCGTGACCACGAAGCCGGCAGCGGTTTCTTCCTCAACCGTATAGGCAACGCCAGCCGGCAGGCCGGTCGCAGACATCGTCTCGCCATGCTTGAGGGTGAAGGTCGCCACGCCGTTTTCAAACGTCATGCCGCCGAACGTACCGCTGATCGTCGTGTCATCGAGCGTTACGATGAAGGTGAACTCGCGGGTCATATCGCCGCTCACAGTGCTCTCGACGGTCTTGCTGACGTCAAGATCACCGGTGTTGCGCGCATTGGTGAATTCGACTGTGGACATCGTGCCGCTGATCGTGCCGCTGTCGCCGACAACGCCCGTCAGCGTGAAGCCCTCAGCCTCTGCCTCGGTCACGGTGTATGCGACACCCTCCGGCAGGCCGGCCGCAGTCTTGCTCTCGCCGCCCTTGATCGTGAAGGTCGCTACGCCGTCGACAAACGTCATGTCGCCGTACGCGCCGCTGATCGTCGTGTCACTCAGCGTCACGGTGAAGGTGAACTCCACATCCGCATCAGCCGGAACACTGCTGATCAGCACCTTACTGACCGTCAGGCCGCCAACGATGCGCGTGTTCGTGAACACCGCCTCACTCGGCGTCGTGCTGATCGTGCCGGTGTCGCCGTCCTTCGTGACGATGAAGCCCTCAGCTTCCGCCTCGGTGATCGTGTAGCCGATGCCCGTCGGCAGGCCGCTGATGGTCGCGCTCTCGCCGCCCTTGAGGACGATCGTCGCTACGCCGTTGGTGAACGTCACAGCCGTATCGCCTTCGCCGTAGGTCTTGTTGATCGTCGTGTCGGACAGCGTCACGGTGAACGTGAACTCCGCATCGGCGTCCGCCGCCGCATCGCTGATCACCGTCTTGCTGATCGTCAGGTCGCCGGTGTTGCGGGTGTTCGTCGCCGTCGCAAGGGACATCTCCTCGCCGATCGTACCGGTCTGGCCCTCCCACGATGTGGTGAAGTCGCCGTCCTCAGCCTCCGTCACGTAGTACATGCCCGTCGGCAGACCCGACGCCGTCTTGCTCTCGTTCGCCTTCAGCGTGAACTCCGCCACACCGTTCTCGAACGTCATGTCGCCATAGGCGCCGTTGATCGTCTTGTCCGCCAGCGTCACGGTGAAGCTGAATTCCTTCTGCATATCCGCAGACGCGTCGGACACAACAACCTTCTTCACCGTCAAGCCGCTGGTGTTGCGGGTATTCGTGAACTCCGCGGTGCTCGGCGTCGTGCTGATCGTGCCGGTGTCGCCGTCCTTCGTGACGGTGAAGCCCTCGGCCTCAGCCTCGGTGATCGTGTAACCGATGCCCGTCGGCAGGCCGCTGATGGTCGCGCTCTCGCCGCCCTTGAGGACGATGGTCGCCACGCCGTTGACAAACGCCACGTCGCCATAGGTCTTATTGATCGTCGCATCGGACAGGGTGATCGTGAAGTTGAACAACGCATCCTTGTCCGCCGCAGCGTCGCTGACCAGCACCTTGCTGACCGTCAGGCCGCCAACGATGCGCGTGTTCGTGAACACCGCCTCGCTCGGCGTCGTGCTGATCGTGCCGGTGTCGCCGTCCTTCGTGACGGTGAAGCCCTCGGCCTCAGCCTCGGTGATCGTG
>JAGBAV010000093.1 GCA_017938795.1 Clostridia bacterium | reverse complement strand
GGTCAGCGGGATCTGCTCGAAGCTCTCCGGATCCATGAAGTAGTAGAACTCGCCGTCGGTGTAGACGTACTGCATTTCCTTGGTCTCGATGGTCGCGCGCGGCTGCTTATCGGTCGGGTTGAAAGAACGCTCAACCACAGCGCCGGTCATGACATTCTTGAGCTTGGTGCGGACAAACGCAGCACCCTTGCCCGGCTTGACGTGCTGGAAATCGACGATAGACCAGACGCCGCCTTCCCACTCGATGGTAACGCCCTTGCGGAAATCGCCTGCATTAATCATGTGGAATCCCTCCATATATCGTATGAATCATGTATCTGATGCACGCCAAACACCGTCCGCGTGCGGATGATGCCATATGAGCCATGTGCATTCGTACTGCAATTTTACCACGATCTCCGCAAAAGATCAAGCATTTTCATCATATTGCAAAGAGCGAATCAAGATTCTTCCTTTTTGTATGGAATCGGAACGAAAATCTTTGCAAACCGATGGGATTCTCCATGATTTCATGGTACAATGACTTTATCTTTATGCTTATACAGGAGGATGCATTCCCATGAAGCTCAATTACAAGCGGACGTTTCTGGTCGGTCTGGCGTTCCTGTCTATCAGCGCATTCTGGCAGCTGTATGACAGCATCGTCCCGCTGATCCTCCAGAACACCTTCCATCTCAATGAATCCCTGATCGGAACGATCATGGCGCTGGACAATGTGCTTGCCGTGTTCCTGCTGCCCGTCATCGGCACGCTGTCCGATAAGGTCAGCACGCCCCTTGGCAAGCGCACGCCGTTCATCATCGGCGGCACGGCGGCTGCCGTCTGCTTCATGATGCTGCTGCCCTACGCCGACCACAACCGTATTCTCTGGCTGTTCGTCGCGGCGCTGGGGCTCACGCTGCTGTCCATGGCGAGCTACCGCTCCCCTGCTGTGGCGCTTATGCCTGACCTCACGCCCAAGCCGCTGCGCTCTGCCGGCAATGCCGTCATCAACCTGATGGGCGCTGTCGGCGGCATGTATGCGCTGATCCTCATCCGCTTCCTTGTCCCCAAGGGTGAGAACCCCAGCTACCTCGCCGTGTTCGCCGGTGTGGCCTTCCTGATGGCCGCCGCGGTCGTGATCCTCGTGGCAACCATCCGCGAGAAGAAGCTCGCCGCCGAGATCGCTGCGCTCTATCCCGACGAGGATGACGCCCCCGCACATGACGCCGCCCCCGCCGGCTCGCTCGCCCCGGAGGTCAGGCGCAGCCTCTTCCTGATCCTGATCTCGATCTTCCTCTGGTTCACCGCCTACAACGCTGTGACCACCGCCTTCTCCCGCTATGCCGTGACCGTATGGAAGATGGAGGGCGGCGGCTTTGCCAGCTGCCTGATGGTCGCCATGGTGGCCGCGATCATCAGCTACATCCCCACTGGCGCGCTCGCCTCGCGCATCGGCCGCAAGAAGACCATCCTCTTCGGCCTGACGCTCATGCTTATCAGCTACAGCGCCGTGCTCTTCTATCCTACCTACAACGTCACCGCCAATCTCTTCTTTGCGCTCATCGGCATCGGCTGGGCCGCTGTCGGCGTCAACTCCCTCCCGATGGTCGTGGAGATGAGCAAGGGCAGCGAGATCGGCAAGTATACCGGCCTGTACTACACCTTCTCCATGACTGCGCAGATCTTCACCCCCATCATTTCGGGCGCGCTGCTGCAGTATGTATCTTACAGCACGCTCTTCCCGTATGCGATGTTCTTCACCGCCTGCTCCATGGTCACCATGAGCATGGTGAAACATGGCGACTCCCGCCCGATGCAGAAGAAGAGCGCTCTTGAGAACTTCGACACCGACGACTGAGCCTGAAAGCGAGGAAGCATCATGACCATCCTGATTCCGATTCTGCTGGTAATTCTCCTCTGTCTCTTTGTGATCATGCCCCGCATGGCACGCAGACCGGACTGGTCCATCCTGATGGGCTGGCACTATGCGCACCGCGGCCTGCACGACAACAAGACCGACGCGCCGGAGAATTCCATGGCCGCCATCCGCAAGGCTGTCGAAGCGGGCTATGGCATCGAGTTTGATGTGCAGCTCTCTCGTGACAGAGTGCCCGTCGTCTTCCATGACGAGACGCTCAACCGCGTCTGCGGTGTTGACGGCAAGGTGCGCGACTATACCTTTGACGAGCTGCAGGAGTTCCGTCTGATGAACAGCGACGAGCGCATCCCGCGCTTCGCCGATGTGCTGGACGCCGTCGGCGGCAAGGTCCCGCTGATCATCGAGATGAAGATCCATGAGGATCCGGAAGAGGTCTGCGCTGCAGCCGATTCTCTGCTGCGCCTGTATACGGGTCCGTACTGCATCGAGTCCTTCCATCCCTTCGCCGTGCGCTGGTACCGCAGGAACAGGCCGGAAGTCATCCGCGGTCAGCTCTCCTCGAACTTCAACTCCCCTGATAAGCGCGAGAAACCCAGCCATTTCCTCGTCCATCACCTGATCAGCAACCTGTTCGCCCGGCCGGACTTCATCGCCTACTGCCATACGCACAAGGGCAACCTCTCCCGCAGGCTCTGCCGCGTGCTCTTCCGTGCGCTGAGCGTCGCGTGGACGATCCGCTCGCAGGAGGAGCTCGACGCCTGCAGGAAGGATTTCGATCTGTTCATCTTTGAAGGCTTTATCCCTCGCGGCTGATTCATACCGAAGGCGCCCCGCCGAGCTGCGGAGCGCCTTTTCTTATGCCTTCCCCGCACCCTGCTCAAACGATGTGCGAAGGATCTGCATAGCCTTCTTTTCAATCCGTGATACATAGGATCGGGAGATTCCCAGCTCCTGCGCGACCTCGTGCTGGGCATGCGCCCTGCCGTCCAGTAATCCATAGCGCAGCGCAATCACGGTGCGCTCTCGTCCTTTGAGGCATTCATCCGCCAGCCTCCGGATGCTCTGAAGGCTGATGCGCCGTTCCACCTCGCCGTGCACGAGCTCATCCTCCGTGCCCAGCACATCAATAAGCGTCGCCTCGTTTCCCTCGGCATCCGTTCCGATCGGATCCTGCAGCGACACGTCGCCCTTTCTCTTCTGGCTGGCGCGGAGGCACATGAGGATTTCATTCTCGATGCACCGTGCGCAGTATGTGCTCAGCTGCGTGCCCGTTCCCTGCCGGAATGTATTGACCCCCTTGATCAGGCCGATCGTGCCAATGGAAATCAGATCGTCCTGATCATATCCGGGGATGGTGTACTTTCTTGCGATATGCGCACACAGCCTCAGATTGTGCTCAATGAGCTTCGCCCGCGCATCATCGCTCCCCTCCGCCATGCTGCGCAGAAGCGACTCCTCCTCCTCCTTGCTCAGCGGCTGCGGAAAGGAGCATCCCCTTGACAGATAGCCAATCAGGAACAGTGCATCCTTCAGAAAAAACAATATCATCTGCTCAATCACGCCGATCACCTCCGCGGCAGTCTATGCGGATGCCGCAGCGAAAACGCCCGCGACGGCCGGAAGGCCGCATCCACGCATATCCGCTCCATTTTCTAAACCCATTTATAAATCGGTTTTATTTTTTCGTCATACAAGCATCCATTTCTCTTGCTATTCCGCCCCGACGGATATACAATATATTTAAGTAAGCTCCGCGCGGTATACCATCGGGCGGCAGCAATCTCCGGAATGCAGAGGAGGATCAGCATGTCTGTTTTGGGCGTATGGATGTGGCCGCAGAGCGTGAGAATCCACGGCGCGCAGCGCGTTGCTGCCCGCTGCAGCAGGGCCGGCATCACCGACATCTGTTTCCTGACAAAAGGTCTGGCCGGCACCACCTCCCATCTCAGCCGGATTGCACCGCACTGCTGCGAGCGTGATCTGCTGCGGGAGCTGATCGATGCAGCTCATCCTCTCGGCATTCGTGTCCACGCATGGCTGACCTCCGCCAGCGACGAGCATTACAAGCTCCTGCATCCGCATAGCGGCCGCTGCCACTATACCCGCGGGAAGGATAAGGGGCTGATCTCCCTGACGGATGCAGGCTATCAGGCCTACATGCAGAATGTCATCGCGGAGCTCTGTCGGGAATACGAGATCGACGGGCTGCATCTGGACTATATCCGTTACAACCATCTGCTCTATGGCTGGGCGGAGGAGGACGTCTCCCGCTATGCTGCGGCCGGCGCGGATCCCGCCCGCCTGCGCAGGCTGATGGACGATACATTCCTCGGCGATGCGCCCGACGCCTTGCGGATCTTTGACGCCTTTCGCGCCGGTGATGCAAGCGCGCTCGCGCTTGCCCGTGCACGCCGTGCGGATGTGACAGGCTTTGCCTCGGCGCTCATCGCTCCTGCGCGGGCAGCAAAAGAAGACCTGATCATCAGCGCAGCGCTGATGCCTGAAGGCGCATACGACGACACCGCCTTCTCTGATCTGCACTATGGGCAGAATTACGATGACGCGGCAGCGCTCTATGACTGCGCGCTGCCCATGGCCTACTCCAAGGCTTACGAGAAGGACAGCAGCTGGGTCCGGGCTGTCGCAGACGGCACGCTGCGGCGCGGGCTGCGCACCATCATGGGGCTGCATGCCTACGAGGGCGGCACAGGCCCTTCTCTGCAGGAGGACGCCGATGCGCTCTGCGGCGCAGCGGTCGACGGCATATGCCTCTTCCGCGAGGGCGCCTTCGCCATGGCCTTCAGCACCGGGCGGGAGCTATGCCTCTGCAATACGTTGGACGCGCCCATCACTGCAATCCGCGCCGATGAATCAGACAGCCTCATCACGCCGGCAAACCCCATCCTGCCAGGCACAGAGGCCCGCGTCGCCCTCCCGCATGTCCCTCATACCCTGCGCATCTACACAGACAAAGCCGAGGCCTGCGTCTGGCTTACACGCCGATGATGTACTCCTGTACCTGAGCAAAGGAGGATCTGCCATGTTCGCACTTCGCCCCTATGTCGCACCGGACTTCTCTGAAGAGCGCTTTACCGCCGCACCGGACGCCATATTTCTTCCCGCACCGGCGGATGGCGTCGCGCCGGAGAACTTCCATGCCATGAGCATCTATCCGGAATACGTCAAGGTTGATGGGAAATGGCTGCTGGCGGAGGAGAGCCGCATGGACTGCATCGCCGTGCTGAAGGAGGGACGCATCGATGTGCGCGAATTCAGGCTCCTGAAGAAGGGAGAACCGGTGCTCGTCGGGCGCACAGAGAACGGCGAGGATGGTATCTATCTGCACGCCGACGGCTTTCCGGAGAAGCAGGCTGCACAGGAGGCCTTTTCCTTCCGCCGCAGCCGCAGCAGAGAGACCGCCTATTCGCAGGACTATACCGAGCTGTATGATCTGCTGCGCCATGAGCGCGACCACGGGCGCATCGTCTGGGTGATGGGTCCGGCGTTCGCCTTTGACCGCGACGCGCGCGAGGCCATGAGCTGGCTGATTGAGGCCGGCTACGTCCATGCGATTCTGGCAGGCAATGCGCTGGCTACGCATGATCTGGAGGGCGCCTATCTGGGCACGGCGCTCGGTCAGGACATCTACACCCATATCTCCCAGCCAAACGGTCACTATAACCATCTGGAGACCATCAACCGCGTCCGCCTGCATGGCAGCATCCGCGCCTTCATCGATGCGGAGGGTATCAGCAACGGCATCATGTATAGCTGTGAAAAGCACGGCATCCCCTATGTGCTGGGCGGTTCGATCCGCGATGACGGACCGCTCCCGCCGGTTTATGCCGACGTCTACGCTGCACAGGACGTCATGCGCAATCAGCTGCGCAGCGCCACGACGGTGATCTGCATGGCAACCATGCTCCATACCATCGCCGCCGGCAACATGACGCCTTCTTATCGCGTCACAGCGGACGGCACCGTCCGTCAGGTCTATTTCTACTGCGTGGACGTCAGCGAGTTCGCTGTCAACAAGCTCGGCGACCGCGGCAGTCTGAGTGCGCGCGGCATCGTCACCAATGTACAGGACTTCGTTGTTCTGCTGCAGAAGAACCTGAGCGCCACATAATCCATTGCCGCCATTGAGCGCATTACAAGGAGGAGAATGATATGATCCTGTTCCCCCAACCGCGTCATCTGCAGGTTCTTGACGGCGTGTATGAACTGCCGCTCAGAGACACATATAAGGAGCTTACTGCGTTTTACCGCGCCGTTAAGGAAGGAATTGACGGTGTCTGTGTTGATACGGACTGCATGCTCGGCAAGGAAGAGTATCGCCTGAGTATTGTACCGGAAGGCGTCAGCATCACCGTCTCCTGCGACGAGGGTCTCTTCCGCGCTGCAACCTCCCTGCAGCAGATGCTCATGCGCACCGGCGGGCAGCTCCCCTGCGTGGAGATCCGGGACAAACCCGACCTGCCCCGCCGCGGCTATATGATCGACATCAGCCGCGGAAGAAAGCCACGGATGGCGACCATAAAAATGATGATCGACTTCCTCGCGGCGCTCAAGTACAACGAGTTCCAGCTCTATATGGAGGGCGATTGCTTCAAGTATGCCGCCTATCCCAAGGAGACAGCGCACTTCGACTGCCTGACGCCGGAGGATATCCGCGAGCTGGATCGCTATTGCCGCGAGCGCTTCATTGATCTTGTCCCCAATCAGAATTCCTTCGGCCATATGTACACATGGCTCAGGAAGCCGGACTTCCATCATCTGGGCCTGTTCGAGCGGGAGGATCAGGTGCCCTCCACGCTCAATCCGCTGCTCCCGGAGAGTTTTGAGTTCATGTGCAATCTCTATGCGTCGCTCCTCCCCCATTTTTCCAGCGAGTATGTCAACATCGGCCTTGACGAAGCATACGGCCTTGGACGATATCAGATCGAGGAATACTGCCGTGAAAAGGGCAAGGACGTCGTGTTCATGGAATGGCTGAACAAGCTGAATGACCACATCAAGGCCGCCTACGGCAAGAAGGTCATGTTCTGGGCTGACATGATCTATAATTACCCGCAGAGCTATCACATGGTGCCCAAGGACGCCATCGCGCTGGAATGGGGTTATGAGCTGATCCAATCCCAGCGGATGACTGATCACTGCATCGCCTACCGCAACGCAGGTGTGCGTTACTATGTCTGCCCGTCGGTCAATACGCACGGCAGCCTCACCAGCCGCATGGACGTGACCACCTTCAACATCCGCACCAGCGCTGAGCTGGCTGTGGAATACGGCGCAGAGGGTCTGCTGCTCACGGACTGGGGCGACGGCGGCCACCCGCAGAGCTGGGTCTGGAGCATGACGCCCATCGCACTCTCCGGCCAGTATGGCTGGAATACCGGCAAGCCGCAGGACGGCGAATCCTTCAAGGCTGAATTCATCCGCAACGCCGAAGTCTTTGTTGACGAAACCTTCTTCGGCGGCGCGCCTGTCTCCCGCCTCATGTACCGGATGGCGAACTACTATCTGCTTGAGCCCGAGCGCGTGCATGTCTGCACAATGAGCGCCAAACAGCTCACCCTGCCGATGAACGAGACCCGCTACGCGCATCTGTTTGACATGAAGGACAGCGGCGATGATTTCTATTTCAATAACGTCACCGACTATGTGCGCCGCGTGATGGCCGATATCGAGAAGCTCTCCTTTGATGAGATGTTCAAGCGGGAGATTCGTTTGACTGCGCAGCTTGTCGAGCTGGGCAGCGAGGTCTGCAAAGTCAAGCTGCATCCGAAGGCATCCATCAGGGAAGCACAGGAGCTGGCCGATATGATTGACCGCATCCTGCCCGAATACATTGAGATCTGGAACTATCGCAATTACGAGATGGGCATCGAGCGCTTCGTCAGCTATCTTGAAGCACGCCGTGATGAAATGCGCGCCATGAAGGGCGACTGATTCTTTGCAGCATAAAAGCGCCGGACACTGCTGTCCGGCGCTTTTCATATGGCTTACTTTTTGTTCATCTGGTCAATGCGGTAATTACGCACGTACATCGCCACATCCAGCGACACCATGCACAGATTGAGCACATAGAAGAACATCACATACCACTTGAACGACCCGCCGATCATCTTCGATGCGATGCCGCAGACATAGCCGATGATGATCATCATCAGGAAGCCCAGGCTCTTGCCCTTCGTCGTTCGCGCATGGTAGGACTTGACCACATTCATCGGCCACGAAAAGCCAAAGCATACGATCATCAGAATCTCAAGGATCTCAGCAGCATTCATGGGTAACCCCTCCTCATACGGCCCTCGGGCCGGATTGTCTTACGCTTTCCAGAACAGGAAGAACGGCCTCTCAAAGCAGTCCTTCTCAATCTCGGCAAAATCGGCATAGGCGTCCGTGCCGTCAAGGCGGACCTTGCCCTTCCGTCCCGGCACATCAAAGCGGCCGCTGCCTTCCTTATACATCGGATCCCAGACCTTGACCTCGGTTCCCTTCGCCCCGGCGAGCACGATATAGTGCCCAGAATTAGAGAAGACGCCGATATGCCCTTCCCGGTCACCGCGGACGTTGGCAATGATCATGCCCCGCCCCTCCTGCAGGAAGCGCAGCGCCTCCTGCGCATCCTCGGTATCGCGTACCTGCAGGCCAACGTGCTGCGCGAAGACCGGCGCATAGATGTACAGATCTGTGCCGTAGCCCTCGCGAGCGCCGCAGGCCTTCGCCAGCTTCGCGCTCTCCTCCGGCGGGAAGGAGACGCCCAGCATATTCTCCGCCACCATCGACGCCGCGCAGACGCCGCAGCCGTTGTTGGCGATGTTTCCGTTCTTCGCGCCGACCGGCGAGGGATACGGCACATGCTCATAATCCAGCTGACAGTAAAACGCCGTCTTTCTCTCAGCCATTCGTCTTCGCCTCCTCAGGGTATGTCATGCCTTCGATACCCCCCATATGATCCAGCACAAACTGGACGAACACCTTCACGCCCGTCTCAAGGCCGTCCTCGTCAATGTCCCAGTCCTTGTTGTGCGCAGGATGGCAGCAGCCCTTTTCCTCATTGCGCAGGCCAAGGCCAAAGAGCAGACCCGGCTTCTCCTTCTCGTAGTACGCGAAATCCTCCGCGCCCGGGGACGGCGCAAGCACGATCACCTGCTTATTCCCCACGACCTTACGCGCCGAGGACGCAAACGCTTCATACATCGCAGGATCGTTGTGCGCGCTGGGCAGCGGCTCACCGGACCACTCCAGCGACCACGTTGTGCGCGACTGCTCCGCCGTCAGCCGGACAAGCTCCTCCAGCCGGCTGCGCGCCCATGCCATCGTCTTGTCATGCAGGCAGCGGATGGAGCCCTTCAGCACGCACTTGTCCGCGTTGGCGGCCACAGTCTCGCCCGCCTGCATGCAGGTAACGCTCATCACGCAGGTATCAAACGGATCGACCTCGCGCGAGACGAGCAGCTGGATGCCGTTATAGATCTTCACGCCGGCTGCAAGCGCATCAATACCCGCATGCGGCGAGGCCACATGCACAGCCTTGCCGCCCAGCGTGATCGTAAAGGCCACGGAAGAGGAATTGGTCACGCCGGGATTGGAGGAAATCACATGGGTTTCATCCACACAGTTGACGTGACACATGATGATACAGTCAATATCCTTCATCACGCCATGCTCACACATGGTGCGCGCACCGCTGGGCCTGCTCTCCTCGCAGGGCTGGAACAGCAGCCGCACCCGGCAGGTCAGCTGGTCGCGTATAGCGTAAAGCGCCTTTGCCGTGCCGATGAGCATCGCTGTGTGCGCGTCATGCCCGCAGGCATGCATCGCCCCATCGATGCGGGAGCGGTAGGGCTTGTCGTGGTTGTTCTCCTGAATCGGCAGCGCGTCCATATCCGCGCGGATGCCGATGGTGAAGCCGCTTTTCTCCGGGTTGATGGTCGCCACGACGGTATTCCTGCCGTATACATCCGTCTCATAGGGTATGCCCGCTGCATCCAGTTCACGCCGGACAAGCGCAGTTGTGCGCTCCAGATCCCAGCGCAGTTCGGGATACATATGCAGCTCGCGCCGGATGCGCACAAGCTCACTTTGGTTGATCGGCGCCATGGTATAGTCCATGTTCATCCATCCCCTCTCTATGGATTCCATTATACCACAGATGTAAAGAAGGGCGGAGGCTTTAGCCTCCGCCCCGCGGGCTTATCTGTGATTCTTCAGGTTGTGTGATTACTGGGCCAGATAGGCATCCAGCTGAGCCTGAGCCTCGGCCTGAACGGCCTCGATGCCGGCGGCGATCAGCTCAGCCTTGATGGTCTCGAGCTTCTCGTCGATATCCAGCGTGCCGGTCAGCATCTCAGCAGTGTACTTCTCCATGACGGCGGAGCAGGCAGCACACTCGGCTTCCACGTTGGTCTTGTCGAAGGTGAAGGTGCCCAGGGTGGACACGATCGCATTCTCGTAATCCTTGAAGATCTCGTTCCAGTCGTAGTAGGAATCGCTGGTGCAGGAGGCGTTCACGACGGAACCGGTGACGAAGCCGTCCATGGACCAGTTGGTGTTGCCCTGCTCGGTACGCTCGACGACCTTGTTGCCATCAACCTCGACGTAGTTGAAGTGCGTGCCTTCAACGCCGTAACGGAGGATGTCGCGGAAGGTGCGGTCGGTGTTGAGCAGCTCGAGGTACTTCAGGCACGCGATGGCCTGCTCCTCAGAAG
>JAGBAV010000092.1 GCA_017938795.1 Clostridia bacterium | reverse complement strand
TGCAGGGGATATGAGAGAATATGGGCTGCGCTGCTCCCGGACAGGCGGAATTGTCTGCGAAGAAGCGTCAAACACCTTGGCTCCCCCTTTGGGGGAGCTGTCACCGGAGGTGACTGAGAGGGCGATCGCGTATACCCTCTCAGCCGGCTGCGCCGCCAGCTCTCCCAAGGGGAGAGCCAAGGGCACGGAAGCGGCGTCGCAGGGGATATGAGAGAATATGGGCTGCGCTGCTCCCGGACAGGCGGAATTGTCTGCGAAGAAGCGTCAAACACCTTGGCTCCCCCTCTGGGGGAGCTGTCACCGGAGGTGACGCAGAGGGCGTCTGCGGGCGGATGCCGCCTCACTCCATGAACCGGACGATGCTCTCAGCCGTGATGCGGATCTGTTCCTCGTTGGTGATCGCGGGCAGCCCGTCGCCGTCCTGCGCGCCGTACATGCCGAAGTACGCGTGGCAGCCGCCGTCGATGACAAGCTCGGTCAGGCTGCGCGGCAGATTGGGCTTATTTGCCTCATATTTTTCCCGGTTCATGACCTGATCCTCGCTGCCGTAGACCGACAGCGCGGCGAGGTCGGCGGCGGAGAGATCCGCCGTGGAATACGCACCGAGCAGGATGAGCCCATCAAACTCGCTGACGTGGTCGGCAAGGTAGGCCGCGGCCATCGAGCCGCCGAGCGAATGACCGCCGATGTACCAGTCCTCTACGCCGGGATACGCCTCCCGGATGCCGTCTGCGGCGTTCACGTCGAGCACGGCAAGGCGGAAGGGCATCTCCGCCAGCACGCACAGTATCCCTTCCCCGGCGCATGCCTGCATCAGCGGAATATACGCGGTATGCTCCACCTTGCCGCCGGGGTAGAAGATCAGGCCCTTTGCGGCGCCCTCGGGCTCAAAGACGATTGTGCCGTCGGGCGCTTCCTTCCATGCGGCATCCTGCGGCAGGAACGCGCGGATGGCGGCCTGATCCGCGCGGTAATAGTCGCCGAGATAGACCGCGCAGGCCCCGGCGAGAACCGCAAGGACGAGCGCGGCGGAGACGGCGATGATCCGGTTTCTCCGTTTGTGTGTATCATGACTCATTCTGTATTCCTCATAGTTCCGAAGCGGCGCATGCTCCATGCCCGGCGACATTCGGGCGGGCCGCTTTCATTCTGTCGCAGCGGTATACAAAACCGCAGGCCGGAGAAGGCCCGCGGTCTCATGGCTGGCGTCGTGCAGGGGGAGGGATCGCGCATCCGTTCATCTGCACCGCCGCGCAGCCGGTCTGTCAGGCGGTCTGAGGGCGGCTCCCCGTCATGGCTTCCCAGTGCGGGTATTGATGAAGACCGTCCACGCCGCGAGCAGCAGGAACATGACGCCCATGAACCGGGTGTTCCCGTCACCGGTTACGATGAAGCCGATCCCGATCACGATGAAGCTGAGAAGCACCATCAGCGCCAGCAGTGCGGAGCATCCAATGTGCGCGCGCGCCGCAGGCGCGTCCTCCGACTCCGCCGGGGCGGCGGGGGTACAGGGCATCCCGCAGTGGGGGCAGCGGGGCGCGCTTTCCTCCGCGGGACAGGCATGCCCGCAGTTGGGGCAGGTGATTGTTCTCTGCGCCATCATGACGCCTCCTTTGCATGCTGTTGTTATGCTGATGATAGCAGGGGAGGCGCGCCCATGTCAAGCAGGATGAAAAAGCGGGGCTGTCAGGTGTTGTCCTGACAGCCCCGCGATGGGCTGTGCGGTGAGCGCGCCGCCTTACAGGCCGAGGATCTGCGCCTTCTTCGCGTCGTAGTCCTCCTGCGTGATCAGGCCGGCGTCCAGCAGGTCCTTGAGCTCCTGCAGCTGCTCGGTCAGGGAGGCGCTGCCGGTGTTCGCGTTGATGGCGCCGGCGGGCTGCGCGTCGGGGTTGGGCACGGTGGCGACCGTGTAGGTGAACTGGCTGCTCAGCAGCGCCATCACGAGCGTGGTGGTGGCGTCTGCCGGCGGCTTGGGCAGGAAGGTCTCGCAGGTATAGACATACTGGCGCAGCAGGAACTTCTGCTCGTCGGTCAGGTCATAGGCCTTGCTGGTGCTGTTGTCCTGGAAGTACTCGATGCGCACGTTCTCGGACTTGCCCATGTCAAACAGGACAGCCTCCAGCTGGGCGTTCGCCATCATCGCGGTCGCGACGACTTCGTCGCCCGCGCAGTCCCACGGCTCTGCGTTGGTGACGGTGTGGATGCTGCTGTCGGTCGTGACGACGAACTTGGTGACCTTGTCAAACTCCGTCGGGAACATGAAGGCGGGAACATGCATCTGGAAATTCATCACCGAGACCATGTTGGGAATGATGGCCGTGCCGTTCTCGGAGTTCAGGACATAGTATTCGGTGGCGAGGTCGGTCACTGTGATCATCTTGGCGCCGTCGTCGCTGGTCGTGACCTGATAGCCGGGGATCATCTGCACAGCCTCCTCCAGCGTGCTGCCGCCGACGGCATAGAGATCCTCCGCGAGGGCGCAGGCGCAGCAGAGGCAGAGTGCGAGCAGGAGCGTGAGCAGTTTCTTCATCATGGGTCATCTTTCCTTTCTGTTCGGGTTGTCAATGCTTGTTCCATGTGAATACATGGTAATCGCCGGGGCTGATGGTGGTGGTCAGGCCGTCCGCCGTGCGGTAATGCGTCAGCCAGACGTCGATCCTGTAGGCGGTGTCAAAGCCGTAGAGCGTCCAGCACCAGCTGTTGTCGGAATAGGTCTTGCCGGGCTTGATGCGCCCCTCCTGCCAGATCCACGACTTCTCCGTATCGCCGAAGCCGTGCGCCTTGAGCAGGTTGCCGTAGGCGTCGTAGCACTTGGTCGCGAAGGTGAAGGCGATCACGTCGCTGCTGCCGCCGTTATGCACCTTCACATAGACCTCCGGCGAGCCGATGCTGTTGTGCCCGACGGACACGCCCTCCAGCGTGACGGCATACTCGCTCTCCACGACGACGGTGAGCGAATCCTTCAGCGCGCTGCCGTCCGTCGTCTCGCAGGTGACGGTGCAGGTGCCTATGGCGTTGGCGGTGATCTTGCCGCCGTCCACGCTGGCGACGTCCGGGTTGGAGGACGTCCATTTGAGCGTCTTGTTGGTCGCGTTGCGCGGCAGGATGATCACGGCGACGCCAGCTGAAGCGCCCGGGTTCAGCGTGATCGTCTTGGATGCGCCGCCGCTGACGCCCAGCCGGGTGACCGGGACGGCGGCCTCCTCGCATACGCCGGCGGCGAACGCGGTGAGGAGCAGCAGGGCGATCAGGGCGAGGATGGTCTTTTTCATGGGAATGGCCTCCTTCTCTTCCCGCCCGGCGCAGGGGATGCTGCTCCGCGGCGGTACGGGGGTTTCGGTTGTATATCTGTTGTATTCTGCGCCGGGGGCGGGATTCCTGCCTGCGCCTTGCTATGCGCTGTTATTCTCCGCGCGCCTTGGTGTAGCGGCTGTATGCGTCGCCGTAGGCGCTGTACTTGTTCTCGCCGAGGATGAGGTCGAACTCGATGGCCCAGCCGTCGTAGCCGGTGTGGCCCTGACGGAGCATCGCGGTGAAGTTCTGGTAGTTGTCCGAGAAGTCATACGCGTACTTCGCGAGCGCGGACGCCTCCTTGTAGTAGTCCTTCAGCGCGCCGAGGTGGGCGTAGTCCGGCATGGTCTGCGTGATCTCCCGGATGACGGCAAAGCCGTTCTCCAGCTCTGCCTCGACCTCCTCCTGCGTGCACAGGCGGTCTGCCTCCTGCGCCATAAAGAGGACGGTCCAGATGACGTCCTTCGGGTTGGTGGAGCCGGTGAACTGCGCGAGCGCCTTGATGCCGTCGACAAATTCCTCGCTCCAGATGAAGTCATTGCTGTCGCCGGGGTCGTAGAAAGTCTCCGCGATCTTGTTGAGCATCATGACGCGCTGTACGCTCTCATCCATATCGCCGCCTGCGACGATGTATTCGAGCATCCAGCCGGTGTCAACGTCGTCATAGGAATGGATGTCCAGCAGGGATTCCCAGAGCCCGTCGATCGTGTCCAGATACCGGATCGTATGCCAGTAGGCCGAGTCGATGTCCATGTAGGCGACGTACGCCAGCTCGTCCCCGGTGTAGGCGGGCGCGCTCTCGGCGCATGCGGCTGCGCAGCCAAGGAGCATGGCGGCCAGCAGGAGGATGCAGGTGAGTTTCTTCATGTGGGTTCCCCTCTCTTGTTGTGGTTTGTCTGCTTTGGGGCGGGGCGGCTCGCCGCTCGACCCATTTATATAGGATATTTTACAGGAGAAGCGCGGGATTGTCACGCAAGGATTCTTTTACATGGGGAAAAAAACCCTGCTGCAGCAGAAAAAAACGTCATGCCGGAAACAGGGGGAGAGAGCGGCGTTTCCCTGCGCATCCTGCTGCGCGCTGTGCGCGGGATGCGCCGGACGGCGGGGCGCGAAGAGGGCCGGATGGTGATGATTCCATATCCGTTCCGCCGCGATGTATGCCGCCGCCGGGTGGGGCGCGGCGCGGGGGAAGACAGCGCCGCCGCGCACGGTCTTTGTGCATATATTCAGCGCCTGTGCATAGAGGAAAAAACCTGCACGGAATGCGGGAAGCAATCCTAGGAAAAAGTGGACAATTCTCGGTAAAATCATCATCTTGGTATTTACATTCTGACACGGCTGTGTTAAAATCCTGACGTATATTGCGTTAGTGGGAGAGGGTGTTTTCTGCCGCTGCGCAGGCGTGAATCCGGGTCGGATACCGGTGAGCATCACATTCAAAATCATAACAATTTGGGTGTGCTCAGCAATAGAGAAACCATGAGACAAAGGAGGATTCCCATGAACGAAACAACTGTGGCGGCGATGCAGCTGGGTATCGGCGATGTGTCCATGCTGGCTGTGCTGGGCTACGGGGTCGTGTTCTTCGGCCTGAGCCTGCTGATGCTGGTGGTTATGGCGATGTGCAAGGCCTTTGACGCCAGAAAGAACCAGTAATTCGGATTCGGAAAAAGGAGAGAAATACAAATGGTCAATATTGGCGAGATTCTGCTGAATCTTTGGAGTGGTTCCGGCTTCGCCACCTTCGGCGTGGGCGATAACTGGAAGTGCGCGCTGATGATCATCATCGGCTGCGTTCTGCTGTATCTGGGCATTGTCAAGAAGTTTGAGCCGCTGCTGCTGGTCGGCATCGCCTTCGGCTGCATCCTGAGCAACCTGCCGATGGGCGGCCTGTATCATCAGGAGCTGTGGGATGCCTTCATGGACCCGGCGAACCCGGCCTACCACAGCTACGGCGCTGTGCTCAAGGGCGGCGGTCTGCTTGATATCTTCTATATCGGCGTGAAGACCGGCCTGTATCCCTGCATCATCTTCATGGGCGTCGGCGCGATGACCGACTTTGGCCCGCTGCTGTCCAACCCGTCCAGCCTGCTGCTCGGCGCTGCCGCTCAGCTGGGCGTCTTCGTCGCCTTCTTCGGCGCGAATGTCCTCGGCTTCACCCCGGCGGAGGCTTCCTCCATCGGCATCATCGGCGGCGCGGACGGCCCGACTGCCATCTTCGTCACCACCAAGCTGGCCCCGCATCTGCTGGGCGCGATCGCCGTCGCGGCGTATTCCTACATGGCGCTGATCCCGATGATCCAGCCGCCGATCATGAAGCTGCTGACCACTGAGGAGCAGCGCAAGATCGTCATGACCCAGACCCGCAAGGTCTCCAAGGCGGAGAAGATCATCTTCCCGGTGCTGGTCACCGTCTTCGTCGCCCTGCTCCTGCCGGATACCGCCGCCCTGATCGGCTGCCTGATGCTGGGCAACCTCTTCAAGGAGACCGGCGTCACCGCGCGCCTGAGCGATACCGTCCAGAACGCGCTGATGAACATCGTCACCATC
>JAGBAV010000091.1 GCA_017938795.1 Clostridia bacterium | reverse complement strand
TCGTCCTTGACATAGTCCTTGCGCATGGCGGCCTTCTCCTCTTCGGAGAGGGGATTCTCCTCCCAGCGCTCCTCTTCCGGCTCCACACCCTCCTGCAGGGTGACGACAAAGCGGTCCGCCTTCTCGTACATATCGGTGGACTTGTCGCCCGCGCCGGAGATGATCAGCGGCGTGCGCGCCTCGTCGATGAGGATGGAGTCCACCTCGTCCACGATGGCAAAGTGATGCCCGCGCTGCACCTTGTTCTTCTGGTAGATGACCATGTTGTCGCGCAGGTAGTCAAAGCCCATCTCGTTATTGGTGCCGTAGGTCACGTCGCAGGCATAGGCCTCCCTGCGCTCCTCCTGCGTGAGGTCATGGACGATCACGCCCACGCTCATGCCAAGGAAGCGGAAAATGCGGCCGATATCCTCGCCCTGAAACTTCGCCAGATAATCGTTGACGGTGACGACGTGCACGCCATCGCCTGTGAGCGCGTTGAGGTAGGCGGGCATGGTCGCGGTGAGCGTCTTGCCCTCGCCCGTCTTCATCTCCGCGATGCGGCCCTGATGCAGCACGATGCCGCCCATCATCTGCACGCGGAACTGGCGCTTGCCGGTCACGCGGTACGTCGCCTCGCGCACGACGGAATAGGCCTCCGGCAGCAGCTGATCCAGCGTCTCGCCCTTCTCAAGGCGGGCGCGGAACTCCGCCGTCTTCGCGCGCAGCTGCTCGTCCGTCAGCTTCTTATGTGCATCTTCAAAAGCGTCGATCTGATCGACGGTCTTCTGCAGTCTCTTGATCTCCCCCGCGGCGGGGTCAAACAATTTGCTGAAAAAACCCATTTCTTTCCTCCAAACCGCAGCCGTATTCCTTTGCGCTGCCGCAAAACTCCACACGACCGCTGATTATATATTGTATCATTATCGGGGGTTTTTAGCAACTATTTCGGGCAAGAATCGCTCCGCGGTCAGAGAGATGTGCCGATCAGCGCGCAGATCACGCCAATGAGAAAACCGCCGGGTATTCCGGCGGTCCGCATTATTCAGGAATCCTCTCAGCATACAGCTCCGTCCATGCGGGCGCAAAGCCCGCACGCAGCGCCGTCCGCTGCGAGGCGGCATGGGACATCGACGTCCCGTAGAAGGGCAGGTATCCGCGGCGCTCGATCTCATTGCGCAGCAGGGACACGACCAGCGAACCCAGCCCGCGCCCGCGCATATCCGGGCGCACATCCACGCCGATCTGCCGCATGCGCGCGCTGTCGCGGCTGGCGCCCGCCATGGCGACGATCTCACCGCCGACGGACAGGGACACGCCCAGCTCGTCCGGCGCGAAGGCATTGAAGGCATAGCTCTGCGGGAACCGCGTATCCCCGCGGAAGCGCTCAATCTCTGTCTCCTCATACCAGCGGACCTCCATGCCGCCCGCGTCAGGCTGCACCGGATGCGCAGGCAGAAAGAAGGGATGCGCCGTCGCGATGCGCAGACCGTCCTGCGCAAGGCGGGCGTCGATCTCCCGCAGCGTGCCGATCTCCATGAACCACGCAGGGTTCACGGCTGCATACCGCTCCCGGCACCACGCCGCCATCTCCGGCGAACCGGCGACAATCAGCTTCCCGCCGGCGACAGCCGCCTTGAAGAAATCGCCCTTCGCGCTGTATCGCCGCTGTCCCTCGCGCGCCTCCAGCACGGAGAACACGGGGGCCGGCGAGCACACCTCCTGCACCGTGCAGCAGAAGTCATCCGCCAGCTGAGCGGCAAGCACCGGATGCATAGTCTCCCTCCCATCGTCCGCGCCGCGTCGGGCGCAGATCCATTCTACCGCAGCAAGGCGCATGCGGCAAGCCTCACAAACAGCACAGAAATCAGGGCGCGGCGCTCACGCCTCAATCGGAAAATCAAAATACGTATCGGGATAGGGCTCGTCCGCCAGCCGGTAGTGCCACCACTCTTCGCTGTACGGCAGGAAGCCCGCCGCCATCATGCCGCGCCTGAGCAGGAGGCGGTTTTCCCGCTGCGCATCCGTCAGGCCGGCATAGTCATGGCCCGACACCGGAGAGAACCAGTCAAACTCCCCGCCCATATCGAGCGGCTTCCCCTCGCGGTCAAGCAGCGTCAGATCGATCGTCGAGCCGCGCGTGTGCCCGGAGCGCCTTGCGATATAGCCGCGCTCAAAGAGCTCCCCCTTCTCCAGCGCGGGATAGAACTCCGCCTTCGCCGCCGTATCGGTAAGATCCTCCGACCAGCGGACAAAGTGATCGACCGCGCGCTGCGGGCGGTAGCCGTCATAGAGGAGCAGGGTATAGCCCTCCCGCGCAAACGCATCCGCCGCGCCGCGCAGGGCAGACGCCGCCTCGCAGGTCAGCACGGCATGCGGCGCGCCGTATCCATCGACCGGCCTGCCGATAAAATTATGGCAGCCGGCATAGCGGATATCCTCCTGCACGGAGGGAATCACATCCTTCACAAACACAAAGCCTTCGGGGAGCATACGCCGCCTCCTTCTGCTGTCGTTGTCCTATTCCAAAAACTGCCTCCCCCAATAAGGAGAGGCAGTTGGCATCATATCGTATCTTCCGCCCGATCAGAACAGGCCGACGATCCTGCCGTCCTCCGTGACGTCGATATTCTCCGCCGCCGGCACCTTCGGCAAACCCGGCATAGTCATGATATCGCCGGTCAGCGCAACAATGAAGCCCGCGCCGGCGGAGACCTTCAGGTTACGGACGGTGACGGTGAAGCCCTCCGGCGCGCCCAGCAGCTTCTGATCGTCGGAGAAGGAATACTGCGTTTTGGCCATGCAGATCGGATAGCCGCCAAAGCCCAGCGCCTCCAGCTGCTGCGCCTGCTTCTTCGCCGCCGGGGTCAGCGCGACGCCCGCGCCGCGGTAGACATTCTTCACGATGGCCTCGAGCTTCTGCTCGATGGTGGTGTCCAGCTCATAGGCATAGCGGAAGCCGTTCTCCGCCGTCTCGCACAGGCGGACGACCTCATTCGCCAGCTCCACGCCGCCGTCGCCGCCCTTGCCCCAGACCTCAGAGAGCGCTACATTGACGCCCAGCTCGCGGCACTTCTCGCGCACCAGCGCCAGCTCCGCCTCGGTATCGGTCGGGAAGCGGTTGATCGCCACCACGCAGGGCAGCTGATAGGTCGTTGTGATGTTGGCAACATGGCGCAGCAGATTGGGCAGGCCGCGCTCGAGCGCCTCCAGATTCTCGTTGTTCAGCTCCGCCTTGACCACGCCGCCGTGGTGTTTGAGCGCGCGCACAGTCGCCACAACGACCACGGCGCTGGGCACGAGGCCCGCCTTGCGGCACTTGATGTCAAGGAACTTCTCCGCGCCCAGATCCGCGCCGAAGCCCGCCTCGGTCACGCAGTAGTCGCCCAGCTTCATCGCCATGCGGGTCGCCATGATGGAGTTGCAGCCATGGGCGATGTTGGCGAACGGGCCGCCGTGGATGAAGGCCGGGGTGCCCTCAAGGGTCTGCACCAGATTCGGCTTGAGCGCATCCTTGAGCAGCGCGGCCATCGCGCCCGCCGCCTTCAGGTCGCCCGCGGTGACGGGCTTGTCGTCGTAGGTATAGGCGACGATAATCTTTGAGAGGCGCTCCTTGAGATCGGTGATGGAGGAGGACATGCAGAACACCGCCATGACCTCGGAGGCCACGGTGATATCAAAGCCGTCCTCGCGCGGAACGCCCTGCATCCTGCCGCCGAGGCCGTCGATGACGTTGCGCAGCTGACGGTCGTTCATATCCACGCAGCGCTTCCACGTGATCTTCTTGACGTCGATGCCCAGCCTGTTGCCCTGCTGGATGTGGTTATCCAGCATCGCCGCAAGCAGATTGTTCGCCGCGCCGATGGCGTGGAAATCGCCGGTGAAGTGGAGATTGATATCCTCCATCGGCACGACCTGCGCATAGCCGCCGCCGGCCGCGCCGCCCTTCACACCGAAGACCGGGCCAAGGCTCGGCTCACGCAGGGCAAGGACGGACTTCTTCCCGATCTTGCGCAGGCCGTCGGCAAGACCCACGGACGTGGTGGTCTTGCCCTCGCCCGCCGGCGTCGGGGAGATCGCGGTGACGAGGATCAGTTTGCCGTCGGGCGCGTCCACCTCGCTGAGCAGGTTGTAGTCGACCTTCGCCTTGTAGTTGCCGTAGAGCTCCAGATACTTCTCGTCAACGCCGGCGACAGCCGCGATCTCGCGGATGTGCTTCATCTGACAGGACTGTGCGATCTCGATATCGGTGAGAAAAGCCATGGAATGATCCTCCTTTAGTTGTCAAGCGGGGCGGATACGCCCGCTCAGAAGGGTGCAGCCTCAAAAACAGAAAGGCGCACCGATGCAATCAGTGCGCCCAGACGGTCGGCATAAAGCGCAGCAGCGCCGCGGCACTTCCTGTGGGTGATCCCACTTCCGTCAGTCATGCCGCTGCCACCAAAGACGCCTCCGGTGACTGTCCCAAGCATAGCATACCCGGGGAGAATCGTCAAGATCGTTTCCTTATTTATGGCAAATCACACGCCCGCGCCGTTCTGCATCCGGCCCTCCGCACTGCCGCAGCGCAGGATTATGGGAAAAATTTATCAAATTCAAAAGTATTCTTCAACTCAGGATTGAATTTTCATCATTTTCATGTTAATATAGGGCAATCACACTCCGGAAATGATTGTTCAGGATCCAAATCCTGCATTCCCGATCCCGGAGCCGGTAAATGAGGAGGATCAACCTATGGATCGTGTATTCAATTTCGCTCCCGGCCCGTCTATGCTGCCGCTCGAAGTGCTTGAAAAGGCGCAGAAGGAGCTGCTCTGCTACGGGAGTACCGGCATGTCCGTGATGGAGATGAGCCATCGCTCCAAGATGTATCTGGAGATCTTCAATAAGACTGTCGCCGACCTGAAGGACGTTATGGGCGTTCCGGATGGATACAAGATCATGTTCGTCCAGGGCGGCGCGACGCAGATGTTCGCCTCCGTTGCGATGAACCTGATGCAGGGCGGCAAGGCCGACTACGTCGACTCGGGCAACTTCGCCCACAACGCCCTTGTGGAGGCGCAGAAGTACGGCGAAGTTGTCGTGGCCGGCTCCTCCCGCGAGGACGGATATGCCTATATCCCGGCGTATACCCTCTCCCCGGACGCCAAGTACGTCCACATCACCACCAACAACACCATCTATGGCACCCGCTTTGATCATGTGCCGGAGACGGGCAGCGTCCCGCTGGTGGCCGATATGTCCTCCAACATCCTCTCCGAGGTGTACGACGTCTCCAAG
>JAGBAV010000015.1 GCA_017938795.1 Clostridia bacterium | reverse complement strand
GATAAAGCATTTCTTTCCGCGCACATTCCTATAGAGCCATCCGTATCAATGCATATTCCCTTATAGATATTTCCTTTTTTTGTGAGTACAGCAGATGCCACACTCCCCACCCACATTCTGTTTGAAACATCATGGGGATTCAAAACGCTTATAGCTTCTTCATATAGCCGTTCCCATTCTTTATCCACTGTTTTGTCCTCCTCACAAGACTCAGGTGTATCGCGCTGCGAATGTGAGCGGCGATCCATCATACAAAGAAATACGGATCCCCCGCGGGCGCATAGTGCACCGGCAGCTCCGGCACGAGCTGCGCGATCTTCTTGGCCATATAGCGCATGCCTGGCTCTTCAAGGTTAAAGTGTCCCGCCTGAATGAGCGCTTTGTTCATGCCCAGCTGGGCGGCGTTGCGCACATAGGGCACGACCGTCCAGTCGATGATCTCGCACGGAAAGAGCACGTCCACATCCTCGCTGCTTAAAAGCTGCGTCGGCTTTCGCTCCTCCGCATTCCACGAGGGGAAGATGTGGCCGCAGAGGGCGATGCGGGAAACGCGCGCGTCGGGATTGCCCACGATGCGTCCGGTGGAGAGGTTCAGCCGGTCCCTGATGTGCTGCGCCAGCTCGCGCAGCGTGGTTTCGGGAAGCGTGACAAGCGTGCGGAAACCGTAATCCTTCTCCTGCACGTACTGCGTCCAGCCCAGTTCTTCGAGCACACCCACCATGATCTCGTCCGGGCGGGCGGCGTGCATGTGGTCGTGATTGCGCCAGACGGCCATGCGATGTCCGGCGAGCATCCGCATCATCTCTTCATAGACGGTGTTGCCGGTCAGCCAGTCCGTATCGTCGTCATGAGTAAAGAAGGTGGGCTCGTGCACGATGATCAGATTGCAGCCAAGGCGCACCGCCTCGCGGATGACGTCGATGGAGAGGACACAGGTGGTCACAACGCCGGTGCATATGTCCTGCGGATTGCCGGCCTTGAAGCTGTCGCAGCTGTTTTCAAAGGGAAGGGGCGCGTAGGTAGCAAGCAGTTTATCGATGACGTTCTGATGGGTCATGGAATTCACCTCCGTGCAGAAATGTCGGTAAGCTCAGGCAGCGGATCGCGCGTGGTGGCGGCGTCGCCGAAGAAGAAATAGGCGTCCTGCAGATTGGTCGGGAGCATGCGTCCGCCGCGATGAATCTCCTGCGTTTTGTAAAGCAGCGTGCTGCGGTCGTAGGCTGCCGCGCCGAAGCGCACGCGCCCATCCTCAATAACCATATAGTGCGCGCGCTTGTCCGGGTCGTCCGGTCTGCGGTAGGAGACGCTGCCGGGGTTGAGCCAGAGGGTCTTATCATCCAGCAGATGCATGCAGCGTCTGTGCGTGTGACCAAAGAGTAAGCGGCGCTCGGGTGCGGCATCGCCCAGCCAGAAGCGGTCGAACTGGTCCTGTGACTCCACGGTGCCATAGCCGCCGTCGTACTGGTGCTGCATCTGGTAATCGATCCCGTCCGCTGTGAGCAGCAGCGCTTTGGGCAGGCTGCGCAGATAGGCAAGCGCGTCGCCGTCCAGCTGCTCATAGTTCTGGTGCGCCCACTGCCATGCGCGTTCGTCCCATGCCCGGCGGCAGTCCTCACGGGTCAGGGTGAGCACGTGCGCGTCGTGGTTACCCAGCACGCAGCGGGCGTCATGCGCCTGCATCCAACGGATGACCTCCATCGGAAAAGGCCCAAAGTCTACCAGATCCCCAGAGCACCATACCGCGTCCCACGTCCTTTCCGCCTGCTCGACGGCGCGCAGCGCGTGGATGTTGGCGTGGATATCCGAAATCAGCAGGATTTTCATGATGTGTACCTATTTGTCGTATTGTGAAAAGATGATTGCACACAGCAGCGCCGCATGCAATCATCGGGTAAAAGGGGCAGTATGATGCGGTGTGCGGCGCGAAGGCGTTACACCTTGTTTTTGCCCATCTGCTTATACACGTCCTCGCGCTTGATCCAGTCGAGGAAAGCCTGAACTTCCTTGTCCCAGATGGCGAATTCGTGTTCATAGTTGGGCAGATCGTCAAAGCGGTAGCGGGAGCTATGCCACTTGGGCATGAAGGTTTCATGATAGCGCGTCACGCGCTCGTACAGAAAATCCCTGTCGCCGATACACATGAACAGATCGGGCAGCGGCGTACCGGCGGCAAGCGCCTCACGGGTCACGCCGTACAGGTCGATGCGCATGATCCTGTTCAGCTCTTCCTTCGGGTTTTCCTCCGGGATGCCCGGGGAGAATGCGCCGATGGCGCTGTAACGCTCAGGGTTCTTGAGGCCATGCAGCAGCGCGCCGTAGCCGCCCATGGACAGACCGGCGATATAGCGCTCCTTCGGGCTGGAGGAAATGGGGAAATAATTCTCCACGAACTCCGGCAGCTCGCTGTTCAGGAAATCATAGAAGTTTTCACCCAGCGGCGCATTGAGGTACGCCTTGTTGTGGCAGGAGAACGTGACCACCGCGATGCGGTGTTCCTCCGCGTAGCGCTCGATGCTGGTGTAGCGCAGCCACGCCTGATAGTCATTGCCGTACCCGTGCAGCAGATAGATCACCGGGAACTTACCGGGCAGCGCATGGGTATGCGGCTTGTCCATGTTGCAGGACGTAAACGACGGCAGAATCACTTCGATATCCACCGGATAACCCAGCGAATAGGAAAAGAGATTGCAGTGTACCTGAGCCAAGGCGATTCCCTCCTTGATGCGCCTAACGAGGCGATATTACAGCGTTTTCAGGCTGATGTTTTCAAACGACGCGCTGCCTTCGGAGACGAACAGGCCGAAGCGACCGTGCTTTCTGTCGAACATGCGCGTGCCCAGCGCTATGGTATCGTCGAGGTAGAGCAGCAGGATGCTGTCCTCCACGAAGATGCGCAGGTGATAGGTCCTGCCGGCTTCCCAAGTGAAGGGGCGTTCCTGCTCCACATCGTAGGGGAACATCTTGCCGCCATCCTCGTACATGCGCAGGCCGGTCTTGTACTGCACGCGGCCGCGGTTCGGCTCAAAGAGCAGGTAGTAGCCCATGGCAAAATCGTTGTCCAGCTGCAGGGCGACGCCGAACTCGCGCGGGGTTTCGGTAAAGCGCACATCCATTTCCAGCTTGCAGCCTTCGGGTACCTTATTCATCAGCAGGCTGGCGTAGGCATACGGCGTGGACACTGCCGCGCTGTTTTCCGTTACCTGCCAGTCGCCGTTGACGGGCATGATTTCGGGCTTGACCGGCACGGCGAACGCGTTGTCCACCGCCTCGGGCGGCGTCACGCAGAGGGTACCGTCCTCCTTCTGGATGAGCTTGTGCACGATCATCGTGCCGCCCCAGTCCCATGTTCCATAGTCCTTGCCGTAGTCCTTCTGCGGGTTGAAGCTCCAGATATTCTTTTCCCTGCTGGGGTTCCAGCCGTACATGTAGTGGTTGACGCCGTCCGTGCCATGCTTGGCGGCGTAGAAGCAGCGGGTATCAAACGTGTCCACCTTCGGGGTGATCCACGGGCCGTATGGCGATTTGCTCATGCGGTAGAGCGTCTGGAAGCGGTCGGTGTAGACCGAGTAGGTCAGGTACCACCAGTCGCCCCATTTGAAGATGTCCGGGCACTCGTGCGCGCTCTGGTTGGTGGCGGGCGCGTAGAGCGGCTCGCGGTATTCCCAGTGGATCAGGTCGTCGGAGACGCACAGGCCCACGCATCCCTTGCGCATGGTTTTGCCGCGCTTCTGCGCGGAGAGCAGCATCCACCAGCACTGCTCCTCCTCGTTCCAGATGACGTGCGGGTCGCGCCAGTCGCTCATCTCGTAGATGTCCCCGTCGGGCATGAACATATGCTCGGGGTGCTCCGTCCAGTTCACGAAGTCCGTGCTGGTGGCGTGCCATGCCTGCTGGCGCGGATAGGGATAGCCGGGGAACTTGCAGTAGAACATGTGATACAGCCCGTCCACCTTGACGATGGAGCCCGTGCCGCCGCGGATGCCTGTTGAAAACTCGTTATAGAAATGCAGATGATCCTTCGTGGAAACGTTGCTCCAGCCGTTGCCAAGGTAGAAGAGCTTAAACTCTCCGTCCTCATAGTAGGGGATGATATCGCCCAGACGTCCCTGAGGGGAGCTGTAGAAAACACGGTTCTCCGCCATTGGTCTGCCGCCTTTCATATGTCGGTAGGGAGAGGGTTACAAAACGGCTTCGATTTCCTCCGGGGTGGGCATCACGCGCAGCGCGCCGCGGCGGGTGGTGACGATGGAAGCGGCGGCGTTCGCTACGTTCAGCATGCGCTCAAGGCGCGCGGCAGTAAAGCCCTCCATGCCGTTTTCCAGTACGTCGTGCAGCACGCAGGCGCAGAAGGTATCGCCCGCGCCGGTGGTTTCAATGGTGTTGGGGTTCAGGCGCGCAGGCACCTCGACCATCAGGTCCTTCGTGTAGGCGCGGCTGCCGTCCGGTCCCATGGAAACGAGGATGAGCGGGATGTCAAACTCGGCGCGCAGCGCGGCGACGCCCGCGGTGAAGTCCTCTTCGCCCGTCAGCCACTGAATCTCGTTGTCGGAAATCTTGAGCACGTCGCAGTGCGCAAGACCGTAGCGGACGGCCTTCTTCGCGTCCTCCAGATCACCCCACAGCGGCGGGCGAAGGTTGGGGTCAAAGGAGCGCAGCAGGCCGTGCTTCTCGGCGTAGCCAATGGCGCGCTTTGTGGCGGCCTCCACGCCGGGGTGGGTCATGGACAGGGTGCCGAAGTGGAAGATCTTCGCATCCGCGATCAGCGCCTCGCTGACTTCGTCCTCGGAGAGCATCATGTCCGCGCCGGGCTTGCGGTAGAAAGAAAAGTCCCGGTCCCCGTTAGGAAGCTTGTGCACGAAGGCAAGGGTGGTGTTTACATCAGCGTCAAAGCGCAGCCCTTCGGCAGAAATGCCGCACTCGGTGATCGCGCCGGCCAGCATCTTACCGAACATATCCTCGCCTACCTTGCCGATAAAGGCAGTCTTGTGGCCAAAGCGCCCGAGCATGGACAGCACATTGCACGGTGCGCCGCCGGGGTTGGCTTCAAATACCGGGTTGCCCTGGCTGCTTGTGCCGCCCGGTGTAAAATCGATCAGCAGTTCGCCAAGGGCGACGACGTCATATCCCATGGATAATCCTCCTTTGTTGGTTCAGGCGAGCATGGCTTCAAGGGTGCGCTGCGCCTCCTCAGGCGTAACGGTGAAGCGCCCCTCTGGTTCCCAGATGGGCTCATCCACCTGCGCATACTTGGCATGCCCCGGCGAGTGATAGGGAATCACCTTGAGCGCATGCGGCCTGCCTGCTTCCTGCAGGAAGCGGCCGATGCGCGCGATCTCCTCTTCGCTGTCGTTGACGGTGGGAATCAGCGGGATGCGCACGTCCAGCCTTGCGCCCCTGGTGTGCAGCATCCGGTAGTTTTGAAGAATCAGGGCGTTGTCAACGCCCGTATAGGTCTTGTGCAATTCCGGCGAGAACGCCTTGATATCATAGAGGAAGGCGTCCGTATACGGGGCGATCCGGGAAAACGTATCCGGCGGCGCATATCCGCAGGTGTCCACCGCGGTGTTCAGCCCGGCGTCTTTAGCAGCCCTGAGCACGGCCAGCAGGAATTCTGGCTGCATGGTGCATTCGCCGCCGGAGCAGGTGACGCCGCCGCCGGTTGTGTAAAACGGCGCATCCCTGAGCGCCTCGCGAACGACCTCTCCGGCGGTCATCTGCCGCCCGACAAGGTGCAGCGCGCCCGCTGGGCACGCCTCGACGCAGCGTCCGCAGGTGCGGCAGCGCTCGCGCAGAACGTCGTGCCTGCCGGGAGATATGCTGTGCACGCCCTGCGGACAGACCGCCTGACAGCGGCCGCAACGCACGCAGAGCTGGCGATTTGCCGCCAGCAGCATGCCGGGGCGCAGCCCCTCCGGGTTATGGCACCAGCGGCAGCGCAGCGGACAGCCCTTGAAGAATACCGTGGTGCGCAGCCCGTCGCCGTCGTGGACGGAGAAGCGCTGAATCTGAAAGATGGTACCCGTGACGTCCTTGTGCACGAAGATGCACCTCTTCTCCTTTGGGAACCGGCGTACGCTCAGTCGCCGTACGCCAGGCGGTAGATATGAAGCATGTCTTCGGTATTCAGCGTGTGCAGACCGCCCAGCGTGCGCTGACCGTTGAAGGAACACTTCTCCGCCATCTCAGGCAGGCGATCAGGGTCAACGCCGAAAGCCTTGAGGTCTTTGGGCATGCCGAGGGAAACGAAGTACGCCTGTGCAGCTTCCACGCCCTTTTCAGCGTGCTGCTGCTGCGTCAGTCCCTCGCCGCTGATTCCCCATACCTTCTCGGCGAAGCGGCAGAAGCGGGCGATGTTGTGCTTCATCACATAGCGGCACCACGCCGGGAAAATGACCGCAAGGCCCGCGCCGTGGGACACATTGTCGTACATGCCGCTCAGGTCGTGCTCGAGCTGGTGGGTGGCCCAGTCCGCGCGGCGGCCCATGCCCATCAGGTCGTTCTGGGAGAGGCTGCTGGCCCACATCAGCGTGGCGCGCGCCTCGTAGTCAGTCGGGTTTTCATAGGCGATGCTGCCTGCCTTGATGACGCTGCGGCACAGACCCTCACATAGTTCGTCGGTGAAATCGACGTCCTCGGTCGGCGTAAAGTAGCGCTCAAAGGTGTGCATCAGGATATCCACGGTGCCGCAGGCCGTCTGCCACTTGGAGACGGTGTAGGTCAGTTCCGGATTTTCGATGCAGAATACCGGGCGCAGCGCCGGGGTGCCGTAGTCGCGCTTGAGGCCCAGTTCGTCGTTGGAGATGACCAGGCCGCCCGCCATTTCGCTGCCGGCTGCGGCGATGGTGAGCACGCTGCCGATGGGGAGCGCCTCGCTCGGACGGACCTTGCGCTCAAAGATGTTCCAAACATCTTCCTCCATCTTCGCGCCGAGAGCGATGCACTTTGCAGAGTCGATGACGCTGCCGCCGCCTACGGCGAGGATGAAGTCCACGCCTTCGCGCTTGCACAGGGCAACGCCCTCGCGCGCAAGAGAAACCTTCGGGTTCGGCGCGACGCCGCCCAGCAGCGTATAGCGCACACCGGCTTCTTCAAGCTGCGCCTTCACCTTGTCGATGAGACCGCTCTTCACTGCGCTCTGACCGCCAAAATGCACGAGCACGTGGGTTGCTCCTGCCTCGCGGATGAGGCTGGCGAGTGCGTTCAGGGAATTGCGGCCAAAGACGACCTTGGTGGGAATATGGTAAGTAAAATCAAGCATGGTCAGGCCCTCACTTTTCGCAGTTGTTCATCTGGGAGAGGGCGTAGTGGCCCTTACCGCCGCGCACACAGAAGGCAGCTTCCAGCGCATCCTCACGGGAAGGATACACGCGGGAGGAGATCCACTCGCCGTTTCCGGCGATTTCGATGACAGAGTGATCGACGTAGATTTCCAGATGCGCCTTGCCGCCCTGCATGGAGATGCGGCGCTCGAGGATGCTGTGGTGGGTCGGGTACTTGGAGGAGGCGCCGCGGTTGAGCACAAGGCGGCCATCCCCGTGCAGGGTGACGACGGTCTTCTCCTCGCCGTCCGGCGTAGCGAGGACCTCGCAGGCAACGCAGCCGTCTGCCTCCAGTTCGGCGTCGATGATGACGCGGAACTGTTCGCCGGCGGTGCAGGCCTTCATCGGCAGCTCGCCCTCCTCGGTGGAGGCGACCAGCTTTTCAACCTCGGGAATCACGCGCATCTTGAACACGGTGTTCTCCAGATAGACCTCGCGCGGCAGGCTCATGCAGCCAGCCCAGCCCTTGATGCCGTCCCAAGTGCCGCGGGAGCGCTCGGTCATCCAGCCGATGATCAGCTGACGGCCATGCTCATCGCGGAAGGACTGAGGCGCATACCAGCCCTCTTGACCGCTTTCATCCGCGGTGCCGCGGCCTTCGGGGATGAAGCGCAGATCCTCCGTCAGCGTGCCCACGATGTAGAGCGGCTGGCGGTACGGGGAGTACATCAGCACATGCTTGTCCCCGATCTTAAAGAAATTCGGGCATTCCCAGGAGCGCTCGTCGCTGCCGTCGCCGCGGGCCAGTACAGAATGGTAGGTGAAATGAATGCCGTCCTTGCTGGTATACAGAAGCGCTGCGCCGGTGTGTTCATCGCCGCTGACGCTCAGGCGGCAGCCCAGCACCATGAGGTAGCCGTCCTTATACGGCAGGATACTCGGGTCGCGCCACTCGGAGACCTCCATCTCCGGCTTATGCATGGGGATGGTCATCGCGCCCTCGCGGGTCTGCACGATGGAGGAGAGGGTATCATCCTGCGGATAGGCGATCCACTGCTCCGGGTCGCGCTTGAGCTCGATGCTGGTGTAATAGAAGGCGGCCTTGCCGTCGGGCAGGTGATAGCCGCAGCCGGTGAAGCAGTGCTCCTCGCCGTTGGCCTCGTCGGGCTTCATGGCGATCTCCTGCTCCTTCCAGTTCACCATATCGGAGGAGACGGCGTGCCCCCAGTGCATATCGCCCCAAAGGTCGCCGTGCGGGTTGTACTGGTGATAGAGATGATACACGCCCTGATGATGAATGAGGCCGCAGGGGTCGTTGATCCAGTTTTCTCTCGGGCGGTAATGATAACCAGGTCTGTAATCCTTCATAGGGCAATCCTTTCTGTTGGTCATTGGGTGTGCAGGGTACGGTTGATGATATGCAGCTGGAGTTCGTCGTCCAGATCCACAAAGTATGCATTGTAACCCCATACGCGGACGATCAGATCGCGGTGCTTCTCGGGGTGAATGCGCGCGTCCTCCAGCTCCTCCACGTTGACAATGGACAGATTGACAATCGGGAGCCTCAGGGCGGCGCATCCCTCAAACAGCGCAGAGATGACCTGCGTATAGTCGGTATCCATCAGGCGCGGCAGCGTCAGATAGACGGGCGAGGCGGCGCAGCCGCGGGGCAGATTGCCCTTTGCGGCGGACTGGAGCGCTGCCGTAATGCCCTTCGTCGCGCGGGAGGGCGTGGGCGAATAGTGGCAGCAGATGGCGTCGCCGGCGTTGCGGCCATCGGGCGTGGCGCCCAGCACGCTGGAGAACATCACAAAGTCGATGTTGTAAACGCCGGGGAATACGCGCATGCCGCAGGGGTATGGATAGGTTTCGACAGCCTCGCAGAAATGCGCGGCGATCTCGGCGGCGAGAAGGTCGACCCCATCCTCGTCGTTGCCGAACTTGGGCAGGCTGCGCAGCTGCTTCTGCAGGAGCTCATACCCCGCGAAGTCAGCGTCGATGGCGCAAAGCAGCTCGTCCATGGTACACAGCTTCCGCTCAAAAACGGCCTCCTTCACGGCGTACAGGCTGTCCGCCACGGTGGGAATGGAGCCGCTGAGCAGCTGGTAGTTGTCGCTTTCAAAGCCGCCGCGCACGGGCTCCATACCCGTATCCAGCACGCCGGGAATCATGCACTGGGAGAGCAGGCTGGTCTGGTAGCTGCCGCCCTCCTTATGCCTGCGGATTTCGCTGGAAATGCGCTCCAGATACAGCGCGATCTGGTAATCGAACTGGCGATAGAAGCAGGCCATGACCTCCTCAAAGGTCCTGCACAGGCGCATATCGCCGCTTTCAAACCCGAACGTCAGCTGGCTGATAAACGGCATGGGCGCGCGGTTGCGGTTCCATTTGCGCACGGGGGTATGCGGCGCGTTGGGGCTCTCCTTGCCGTTGTGCAGGGCGAGTTCCAGCGTCTTCATGCTCTCCATCTGCCAGAAGAAGATGCCGGCCTTGCCCTCGAGCGTGACCTCGGTGCAGCCGTCGTTAGCGTAGCACCGGGCGACATTCAGCGGGACGCCCATGCGAATAAGCTGCGGGATGATATGCTCATCCACATACAGCGTGCCCTGCCCCTGACCGTAGCTGACCAGCTTCTCTGTGGCGCGCTTGAAGAAATCCGGCGTGCCTGCGTGATAGCGCACGTTGATGTGCGGCTCGGAGAGCGCAAGCTCGCCGCAGCATTCCATAATCAGCACGCTCATGTCGCTGCTCACGTCGTCGCCGTTTTCATCGACGCCGCCGAGCATGACGTTCATCAGCGTATCGCCGGAGCCCATCGCATTGAGCTTGCGGATGAGCTCGCAGAGGAGATCGTGCGCATGCCTGCGGGGCATGCCTTCAGCGATGCTGCGCCTGTATGCGCCGCCGAGCTGCACATCCAGCCTGCCGATGCAGGAGGTATAGTTGATGCTGCGCAGCCGCCATGTGAAGTAGAACAGCTGAACGGCCTGCTCAAACGTCTTTGGCGCGCCCTCTGTCAGCGCCTGACAATTCTGCGCGATGCGGGTATAGCGGTCAGCGTCCTGCGGGAACAGGCGCGCGCGGGCGGCAGCCAGCGCGGCATGGCTGGCGATATAGCTGCGGTACGCCTCAAGAAAGCGGATGATCGCCTCAAGGCGCAGGCGGTTTTCCTCCTGCGCGGTGCGGGAGAGACCGACTCTGGCGCGCTCAAGCAGCGCGGGGATGCCGTTTTCGATCAGAAAGGCGTAGTTGAGCGGATAGTGGTTGTTGTCCTCGCCCATGTCCCATGCCTGCGGACAGGGATAGGGCATCACATGGTCGATCTTCTCCGGGCCGGCAATCAGGCCGGATTCCGGAATGTGGCAGCCCAGCAGGGCAAAGCGGCCGATCGCGCCGCCGACCATACTGTCAAATGTGTTCCTCATAAGCATCATCCCTTCTTCGGGTCATGCATGATGGATAGTGAAAGCGCTCAGTCCTCCCAGATGGAGTTCATGGCGTAAACGTCAAGCCGTTCAAAGAGCGTGTCGCCCTTGCGGGAGAACAGGTGCATCTCGCCCTGCTCCGCATCCGGGAAGACCTGCGCGGAGATGGCTGCCTCGCCGTTGAGATCAAAGACCTCGAGCGCGCAGTGATCCATCAGGATGCGCAGGGAAATCTTGCCATCGCGCGGGCGCAGCTTCATCTCGTGATACGGCGGGATGTCGTCGGCATAGCTCATGTCGCCGGACATAGAGCGGTTGACATAGAGCATCTGGCGCTGGAGGTCGTAGCTGACCACGATCTCCTGACTCTTGCCGACGCAGAACTGGATGCCCGCCTGAATCGCGGTGGATTTCTCCACGTCGATGACCAGCTCCGCATCAAACTGCGGGGCGATGTGATCGGTGACGCGCAGCGTTCTGTCCACATGCTCGCCGGACAGGGAGAGCTTCTCGCCGCGGAGGGTGCTGACCTCCTCAACCGGGCGCTGGAACAGGCGGATGCCTTCAGGCGTTTCTTCCAGCCAGAGCTCGCGCGGGAGGGTCATGTTGCTGCGCCACGGATTGGTCGGCGCGCAGTTGAACAAATTGGGCGCGACCATCAGGCCAATGAGCACACAGCGTCCGTCCGGCATATTGCTGAAGCTCTGCGCCGCATAATTATCAGTACCGCCGTCCAGCATCAGATGCAGACTGCGGGGGTTTTCGGATACAAACTTTTTGCCTTCAAAGCGGCCGATGAAGTACTGATTCTTGCTGGAGCCCTGATCATTGACCAGCAGCACCCAGCGCTTTTCATCCGTGCCGCGCACGGGCAGCTCGAACAGCTCCGGGCATTCCCACACGCCGTGGTGCGTGCCCTCCAGCTCGCCGAACTTGCTGTAAAAGGTCCACTTCTTCAGATCCTTGCTGGTGTAGAATTCGACGTGGTCATACACAGCCAGCGCCATCAGGAACCGCTTTTTGTCCTTGAGCCAGATGACCTTCGGATCGCGGAAATCCTCACGGCCCGGGTTGGGCAGCACGCACTCCAGATAGCGCGTGAAATGGCGGCCGTCGGCACTGTAGCCGATGGACTGCTGCTGCACGCCGTTGTCACGATGGGTGAAGATGTTCACCATGCCCGTTTCGCCGGGCTTAAAAAAGCCGGTGGCATTGTGTTCATCGAGGATGGAAGAGCCGGAGAAGTAATCGTCAATCTCGGTTTCCGGCGTGTAGGCAATGGGAAGGTGCTTCCAGTGAAGCATGTCGCGGCTCACGGCATGTCCCCAGTGCATGCTGTCCCAGTTGATGGAATAGGGATTGTGCTGATAGAAAAGGTGATATTCACCCTGAAAATAGATCAGACCGTTGGGATCATTCATCCAACCCTTGGCCGGGGTGAAGTGAAACTGCGGGCGATACTTTTCCTTAAACACGTAACATGCGCTCCTTTGCCTTATTGTGTGCTGAATGCATATGGGGGATGTGCATGGGCCCTGCGCCCATAAAGAATGCGGCTGCCCGCCTGATAAACAGACAGGCAGCCGCAGGTGAACCTATATTGCTGCTATGCAATTATGAAAGGGGATTGAGATTACATCGCAGCCTGATAGCGGTCGTAAGCATCCTGCCAGACCTTGAGCAGATCCTGCAGACCCATGGCGTCGAGCTGCTTCACGTAGGAATCCCACTCGGCGTCGATGTTGCCGTTCTTCAGCCACAGAGCGGTCTTCTCGCTGGTGAAGTTCTTGATATCAGCGTAGATCTCGTTGATGATCTCGTTCTCCTCGGCGGTGAAGGTGACGTTCGGATAGGTGTAGGACGGATCCGGGTTGTGCTTGGCGAAGTAGAAGTCGCGGAGGATGTCAAGGCGCTCCTGAGCGCGGTCTTCCATGTAGAACACGGTGCCGTAGTACTCAGCCTTGGTATAGACCGGGCCGGACCACTGCATGATTTCCTTCATTTCGCCTTCGGTGGTGCCTTCGGCCGGGGTGGCGTTCACGTAGACGCCCTTCT
>JAGBAV010000090.1 GCA_017938795.1 Clostridia bacterium | reverse complement strand
TTGAAGAAATCCACAAGGCTATTTCGCAAGGTATTTCAACTTATACGCTGCAATATAGCGCAAAAACTCAGCGTCGATGGGCAAGTATAAAAGTGATTGAGGGGTAATAATTAACTTAGCATGAGATAGACAAATTCCAAGTTGACGCGCAGATGAAAACCCGCTTCCCCACCCTCCGGCGAGAGCTCCATAATACGCGCTGTTCCTGTGCGCCGCGTCTGCCAAGCTGCATAAACAAACGAGCATCCGAACGCCGGATGCTCGTTTGTATGTTACTGTATAATCCGTTTCTTCAGAATCCTCGCCTTACCGGGCGGCGGTTCTGTGATTACAGCTGGTCCTCGGGGAATTCGTCCTGCACGGCGTCCTGCTGCGGCTCCGCTGCGCCCTTCTCGCCGAGAATGAGATCGGCGAACTGGCGGGCGATGCGCGGCGAGCAGCCGTTGTGGCTGACCGTCCACTGGCGCGCGCGGGGCATGAGCTCATCCCAGTCGTATTCCACGCCGCGGGCGTCCAGCAGCGTGCGCACGATGGTGAAATACTCCTCCTGCGACGGCGCGAGGAAGGTGAGCCGCAGGTCGAAGCGATCCGCGAGGGAGAACTTCTCCTCCAGCGTATCGCGCTCGTTGACGTCGTCCTGACGCTCGGAGAAGCGCTGGCGGACGATGTTGCGGCGGTTGCTCGTGGCGTAGACCACGACGTTCGCCGGGCGCGCCTCCAGCCCGCCCTCCAGCACCGTCTTGAGCGCAGTATACTCCGGGCAGGAGTCGTTGAAGGCGAGGTCGTCCACGAAGACGATGAACTTCCCCGGCTGCTCGCGCAGGATGGAGAAGATCGTCGGCAGGTTGGTCAGGTGCGCCAGCGGCACCTCGACGATGCGCAGGCCCTCAAGCCAGAGGCTGGAGAGCAGCGCCTTGACGGTCGCGGATTTGCCCGTGCCTTTGTCGCCGTAGAGCAGCACGTTGCAGGCCTGCCTTCCGGCGAGCAGCCGCTCGGTATTCTCCACCAGCACGCCGCGCTCCCGCTCGTAGAGCACCATATCCTCCAGGCGGATCGGGTCAGGCTCGCGGATGCCGCGCAGACCGAGCGGATAGCGCTCGCTGATGCCGACCCATGTGCTGCCCGGGCAGCTGGCGAACAGGCCGCTTCCGTGCCTGCGGAAGAAGGCCGCCACGCTGCGCGCCCCCTCGCGGGTGAGCATGCTCCTGTCCACGCGCGGATCAAAACACCCCGCGCCCATCGCCGGCTCCCACACAGGGAGGCGGGCTGCCGTCTTGCCGGGCATGCCCGCGCGCTCGCACAGCAGCAGGAACATCGCCGGCTCGATCGCCGTCAGCCTGCCCAGCGCCTCAAGGTCATGCGCCATTGCGTTCATCAGGCTGTAGGGCAGGCGGCAGCTCTCCGTTCGCGCGCACATCAGCGCTGCCGGGCTCTCCTCAAAGAGCACAGCCTCCAGCGCCTCGCGCGCGAAGCCGCCCTTGCCCTTCGCCGCCGCGCTCAGCCACGCATTGTATGCGTCGCAGTAGCAGGCCGTCAGGTAGCCGGGATCCTCATAATCCTTCGCGCAGGCGCAGGCCAGCCGGTAGAGCGCAGCGATCGCCGGCCTGTCCATCACATGGCGCAGCGCCGTCATGCACTCCAGATCCATCATCAATTCCTGAAGCTCGTGAATATCCATTCGTGTATCCCTATCCTCCGCCCTTGTGACGGACGCTCTGAATTACATGCGCTCCGGCGCTTCCACACCGATGAGCCACAGGCCGGTCTTGATCACGTCGCGCACGGCGTCGGTGAGCGCCACGCGCGCGGCGGTGCCGGCAAGGTCGCTCTCGTCCATGATGCGGTGCTCGAAGTAATACTTGTTGTAGGCCTGCGCCAGAGAGGTGGTGTGGCGGGTGATGAGGTACGGCTCGTTGAGCTCCATCGCCTTGCGCACAGTCTCCGGGAAGCGGGAGAGCAGCATCAGCACATCGTTCGCCTCGTCGTCGCAGAGCACGTCGTAATTGGGCGTCACGCCGGTAAGGTCCGGCGCCTTGCGCAGCACGGAGCAGCAGCGCGCATGCGTGTACTGCACGTACGGGCCGGTCTCGCCCTCAAAGCTGAGCGCGCGATCCCACTGGAAGTCGATATCCTTGATGCGCTCGTTATGCAGATCGAAGTAGACCACGGCGCCCACGCCGACCTGACGGGCGACCTCGTCCTTGTTGGGGAGGTTCGGGCTCTTCTGCTCGATGATCTCGCGCGCCTTGTCGATGGCCTTGCCCAGCAGATCCTCGAGGTAGACGACGGTGCCCTTGCGGGTCGCCAGCGCCTGACCGCCGAAGGAGACCATGCCGAAGGAGACATGCTCCATGCCCTTGTACCAGTCGTGGCCCATGAGCTCGATGATCTTGAAGAGCTGCTTGAAGTGCAGGTTCTGCTGGTAGGCGACGACGTAGAGGCACTTGTCGAACTTGTATTCCTTCATGCGGTAGAAGGCGGCGGCAAGATCGCGGGTGATATAGAGCGTCGCGCCGTCGCTGCGCAGCACCAGCGCCGGGGGCATGTTGTATTCGTCCAGATTGACGACCTGCGCGCCCTGAGACTCGACCAGCAGGCCCTTCTCGCGCAGCTCGTCGACGATCGGGCCCATCTTGTCGTTATAGAAGGCCTCGCCGTTATAGGAGTCGAACGTCACGCCCAGCAGATCATACACGCGCTGGGTGTCCTTGAGGGTGACTTCCTTGAACCAGGTGAAGATCGCCATGGCTTCCTCGTCGCCGTCCTCGATCTTCTTGAACCATGCGCGGCCCTCGTCCTCAAGGGACGGATCCTTCTCCGCCTCGGCATGGAAGCGCACATACAGGTCGACCATCGCCTGCACGCCGCCCTGCTCGACCATCTCGCGGCTGCCCCACTTCTTGTAGGCACAGATCATCTTGCCGAACTGGGTGCCCCAGTCGCCGAGGTGATTGATGCCCACGGTAGTATAGCCGCTGAAGTCGTAGATGCGCTTGAGGCTGTGGCCGATCATCGTCGTGGACAGATGGCCAATATGGAAGCGCTTGGCGATATTGATGGAGGAATAATCAAGACACACGGTCTTGCCCTCGCCCTCATTGCTGGAGCCCCAGCGGCCCGGCTTCGCCAGAACAGCTTCGACGATATCCTTCGCCATGCCGCTGCGCGCGAGGAAGACATTCAGGTAGCCGCCCACGACCTCGACGCGCTCGATCTCGCTGCCGGCGACCTTCTCCGCCAGCGCGGCGGCGATCATCGGCGGAGCCTTGCGCAGCGTCTTCGCCAGGCGGAAGCAGGGCAGCGCATAGTCGCCCATCTTCTTCTCCGGCGGGATCTCCAGCATCGCGTACAGGTCATCGCCGGTAACAGCGCAGCCCTCGTAGCTATTCTGCGCAGCCTCGGCAAGGCGCTGCGCAATTCTCATTTTCATATCCATAACAGGTATTCCCTCTCTTCTCTATAAGCTCCTGTGTGAAACAAGATTATCTTGTATTGTATCAGATCGCGCGGGAAAAGACAATCCCGGAAAACGCCCCGCGCCTTTCCCCCGCAGAAAAAACGGGCGTTGACAGCGTATGCGCCGCCATGGTATGCTTCCGTCGTCGTTTTATCCCCCGCGTTCTGATGACGAGGTCATGATATGCAGTCACGTTCTCCCTCCTATCCGCTCGCGCTGGGCGCGCTCCTCTGCGCGCTCACCGTCGTTCTCGCTCAGGTTGTCATCCCCATCCCGCCCGTGCCCGTCTCGCTCTCTCTGGCGGGCGTGCTGCTGTGCGGCGCGCTGCTGGGCGGGCGGCAGGGCGCGCTGTGCATGGCGGTCTATCTGCTGATGGGGCTGTGCGGGCTTCCGGTCTTTGCGGGCTTCTCCGCCGGGCCGGGCGCGCTGCTCGGGCCCACGGGCGGCTTCCTCGTCGGGTATATCCCCTGCGCCTATCTGTGCGGCGCGCTCTCAGGGCGCATGCCGGATGCCGCGGCCATGGCCGTCGGCACGGCGGCGTGCTATGCCTGCGGCACGGCGTGGTATGCCGCATCTGCCGCAGCCCCGCTGCAGGCTGCGCTCTCCGTATGCGTGCTGCCCTTCCTCCCCGGCGATCTTGGCAAGATCCTCCTCGCCGCGCTGCTTGCGCGCCGCCTCCGTCCCGCGCTCCTGCGCGTTGCGCACTGAGCATCGCCCAAAAGAATACAAAAACAGCCGGAGCTTCCTCCGGCTGTCGTCGTATCACACGCAAAGAATCAGAACCCGCCCGGCACCTCGCCTGCGGAGCAATGCTTGTTCTCGACCCGGTAGAAGTCGTCAATCTGGCGATCCACCTCGATCTGTCGGCCGTCACAGAGAGAATACGCGGCGTGGGCAATCACCACAGCGGCGAGAATCATCATCACGGTCACGTCAAACACTCCTTTTCTGATTCGGCGGTCAGCGCTGCCGCCTCCCTTTTGCTGAGAATATTATAGCATCGGGGCGCTGTTTCTGCACGGTTTTTTCCAGCACGGAGGGAATAACGCCGCGCTGCGCCGGACATGCAGAATGGCTGTCCTCCATGCAGGCGCAGGCCCGGATAAGCCGCTCATTCTGCATATCCCTATCACAATTTGTGCAGATTTTCTTCTTTTCGTGTCATTCCCGCATCATCGAAACAAGCAGAAACTTCCCTGACCTTTCCTGATGTTTTGAATTTTCAACAAACCGATACCCCGATCATCCGATCCGCACACGCCATCAGGGCGCATCAGTTTGTAATAATTGCAATCACAGAGGCTTTTTACCATCAGATTCACAAGAGCGCATCATTCCCTGAATACAGCAAAAGCCGGAGCATAGCTCCGGCTCTTTCACCTATATCAGATCCTCTGAGACTGATCAATACCAGCCCTGCAGCTCGCTGGCGCGGTAGCTCTTCTTGAACTCAACGCGATAGTAATCATGCATCTGGCGGGCGCCCATCGCGCTGCCATTGTCGCACACGGCGTAGAGGGTACCGGCACAAGCCAGAACGGCGATAACAAAGATAGCGGTCATATGAAGCACTCCTTATCAAGCTCAGAAGTTGTTGTTGTTTTCTGCCGGGCAGGCGTTTTTCCCTTCCCGTTTACGGCTTCATTATAGCATCTGCGCTTCGTTTTTTCACGCTTTTTTCCGCGCTTTTTTAAATAATCCCGCGCCGGATTCTTCCTGCAATTTCCAGTGTTTATCCCCCTCTTTCCCCTGCATTTTCTTCATATTTTTGAATTGACCGCTTGAAATTCGTGCAGAATCCGTTCATATTGACGATTTTTCTGCAAGATCTCCGCCAACTAATTTTCCTGACCTTGCCTGATCATGAATCCAATTCAACTTTGACAACCCGGTTTTTCACTGTTTCCCGACAACTTCTCTACATAAGAAAAGAACACTTGTTCCCATCGTTCATTCGTGCTATAATAGCATCATCAACATGTGATCATGCAGCAAGGAGGCCGCCATGCAGGACAGCCGATTCGTACTCAAGTCCCCCTTCAAGCCTCAGGGCGATCAGCCGCAGGCCATCGACGCGCTCGCACGGGGCGTGGAGAGCGGCATGCCCTGTCAGGTGCTGCTGGGCGTCACAGGCTCCGGCAAGACCTATACCATGGCCTCCGTCATCGAGCGTGTGCAGCGCCCCACGCTCGTCATCGCGCATAACAAGACGCTCGCCGCGCAGCTATGCTCGGAGTTCCGCGAGTTCTTCCCGGACAGCGCGGTGGAGTACTTCGTCTCCTATTACGATTATTATCAGCCGGAAGCATACATCGCCTCCACGGATACCTATATTGAAAAGGATTCCTCCGTCAACGAGGAGATCGAGCGCCTGCGCCACAGCGCGACGGCGGCTCTTCGCGAGCGGCGGGACGTGATCGTCGTCGCATCCGTCTCCTGCATCTACTCGATGGGCGATCCCTCCGAGTATGAAGGCATGATGATCTCCCTGCGCCCCGGCATGACCATGGAGCGCGACGCGCTGATCCGCAGCCTCATCGAGATCCAGTATGACCGCAGCGACATCGAGTTTGACCGCGGTACCTTCCGCGTGCGTGGCGATGTGGTGGAGATCTTCCCCGCCGGGTATGAGAAGAGCGCCATCCGCGTCGAATTTTTCGGCGACGAGATCGACCGTCTGAGCGCGGTGGATGTGGTCAGCGGGCATACGCTCATGACGCTGGCGCACGCCGCCGTCTACCCCGCCACGCATTACGCCACGCCGCGCGAGGTCATCGACCGCGCGATTGAGCATATCGACAGCGACCTCACCGAGCGCATCGCGCAGTTCAAGCGGGAGGGCAATCTCCTTGAGGCGCAGCGCATCGAGCAGCGCACCAATTACGACATCGAGATGCTGCGCGAGCTGGGCTACTGCACGGGCATCGAGAATTACTCCCGCTACTTTGACGGCAGGCAGCCCGGCGACGCGCCGTATACGCTGCTGGATTATTTTCCCGACGACTATCTCGTCTTCATCGACGAGAGCCACGTCACCCTGCCGCAGGTGCGCGCCATGTACAACGGCGACCGCGCGCGCAAGGAGGCGCTGGTCAATTACGGCTTCCGCCTGCCCAGCGCATTTGACAACAGACCGCTCAAGTTTGACGAATTCACCGCGCGCATCGGGCAGGTCGTCTGCGTCAGCGCGACGCCCGCGCCATATGAGCTGGGGCTCGCCGGTCAGGTGGTGGAGCAGATCATCCGCCCCACGGGCCTGCTGGATCCGGAGATCGACGTGCGCCCCGCCACGGGGCAGGTCGACGACCTCTACAGCGAGATCCTGAAGGTTACGGAGCAGGGCTTCCGCGTGCTGGTGACCACGCTCACCAAGAAGATGGCCGAGAGCCTCACCGCCTATCTGACGGAGATGCGCGTACGCGTGCGCTATCTCCATTCCGACGTGCAGACCATGGAGCGGCAGGAGATCATCCGCGATCTCCGCCTTGGCGAATTCGACGTACTGGTGGGCATCAACCTCCTGCGCGAGGGTCTTGACCTGCCGGAGGTCGCGCTCGTCGCAATCCTCGACGCAGACAAGGAGGGCTTCCTGCGCAGCGAGGTCAGCATGATCCAGACCATCGGCCGCGCCGCCCGCAACGCGCAGGGCCGCGTCATCATGTATGCCGACAGCATGACCGAGAGCATGAACAAAGCGATCTTCGAGACCCAGCGCCGCCGCCAGCTACAGCAGGCCTTCAACGAGGCGCACGGCATCACCCCCACGACCGTCATGAAGTCTGTGCGCGATCTGCTGGAGATCGGCTCCGCGCCGGGCGCTTCCGGCGTGCCGCGCACAAAGCGCGCCGCCGCGCCGGGCAGGAAGCCCATGACCGAGGACGAGCTGCATCTGCTCATCTGCTCCACAGAGGAGAAGATGCTGCAGGCCGCGGCGAATCTCGACTTCGAGCTCGCGGCGAAGCTGCGCGACAGGCTCTTTGAGCTGCAGGGCAAGTCCCCGGAGGAAATCCCCGTGGAGACCGTCGCCCTGCCCGAGCGCAGGAAGAGCCGGAAGAGAAGCAAATACCTCAAAGCCTGACCCATTCCCTCTTGACAAGGAGTTACCATGCAGGAAAATATCGTCATCCGCGGCGCGCGCCAGAATAACCTCAAGGGATTCGACCTGACGCTCCCGCGCAACAAGCTCATCGTATTCACAGGCCTCTCCGGCTGCGGCAAGAGCTCCCTCGCGTTTGACACGCTCTACGCCGAGGGTCAGCGCCGCTATGTGGAGAGCCTGTCCTCCTATGCCCGTCAGTTCCTCGGGCAGATGGAGAAGCCGGACGTGGATTCCATCGACGGCCTGTCCCCGGCGATCTCCATCGACCAGAAGACCACCAGCAAGAACCCCCGCTCCACCGTCGGCACCGTGACGGAGATCCATGACTACCTGCGCCTGCTCTATGCCCGCGCGGGCGTGCCGCACTGCCACAAGTGCGGCCGCGAGATCAGCCGCCAGAGCGTGGATCAGATGGTCGACCAGCTCCTCGCCCTGCCCGAGCGCACGCGCCTGCAGCTGCTTGCACCGCTGGTGCGCGGCAAGAAGGGCGAGCATGTCAAAATCCTCGAGTCCGTGGTCAAGCAGGGCTTTGTCCGCGTGCGCGTGGACGGCGAGATCTATGACGCCGCCGACGTGCCGCCGCTGTCCAAGACGAAGAAGCACACCATCGAGGTCGTCGTCGACCGTCTGATCCTGCGCGAGGATATTCAGGGCCGCCTGACGGACTCCATCGAGACCGCGCTGGCGCTCTCCGGCGGCGTCGTCACAGCCGATATCGGCCCCGGCGAGTACGAGCTCCTCTTCTCGCAGAACCTCGCCTGCCCGGATTGCGGCGTGTCGATGGAGGAGCTTGCCCCGCGCTCCTTCTCCTTCAACAGCCCGTTCGGCGCATGCCCGACCTGCGCCGGCCTCGGCGTGCAGATGAAGATCGACCCAAACCTCGTCATCCCGGACTGGCGCAAGTCCCTGCGTGAGAATCCCTTCAACGTCATGGGCTGGTCCAGCATCGAGCCCGGCACGCAGTCCGGCATGTTCTTTGAGGCATTGTCGCAGAAGTACGGCTTCTCGCTGGATACGCCGCTGTGCGATCTTGATCCTCAGGCGCTGGACGTCATCCTCTACGGCACCAAGGGCGAGACGCTGAAGATCGAATACACCCGCCCCAACGGCGATAAGCATCAGTTCACCGCGCCGTTCGAGGGCGTCATCCCGACGACGGAGCGCCGCGCCGCAGAGACGCAGAGCGAATCCGCGAAGGCCTACTACGAGGCGCTGATGAGCCAGACCCCCTGCCCCGACTGCTGCGGCAAGCGCCTGCGCCCGGAGATCCTCGCCGTCACCGTCGGCGGCAAGTCCATCGCCGATGTGTCCGATCTGTCCATTGAGAATGCGCGTGCGTTCTTTTCCTCCCTGCAGCTGGGGCAGAAGAATGCGATGATCGCCGCGCCCATCCTCAAGGAGATCGACGCGCGCCTGCGCTTCCTCTCCGACGTCGGCCTCACCTATCTGACGCTCTCCCGCTCCGCAGGCACGCTCTCCGGCGGCGAGGCGCAGCGCATCCGCCTCGCCACGCAGATCGGCTCGAGCCTCGTCGGCGTATTGTATATCCTCGACGAACCGTCCATCGGCCTGCATCAGCGCGACAACAACCGCCTGATCGATACGCTCAAGCATCTGCGCGACATCGGCAACACGCTGATCGTCGTGGAGCACGACGAGGACACGATGTATGCCGCCGATCAGATTGTGGACATCGGCCCCGGCGCAGGCGAGCACGGCGGACAGCTGATCGCCCAGGGCACGGCGCAGGAGATCATGGCCTGCGAGC
>JAGBAV010000089.1 GCA_017938795.1 Clostridia bacterium | reverse complement strand
TTTTCTTCTGAATACTTCTTCCGCTAGATTCTCCATCTTCGTATATGATCTTGGCATGACAAAACCTCCTATTGTAGATTCTCTTTATTCTACAACAGGAGGCCTCTTATTTCATTGTCCGTTTAACGGGATACAGCCCATACACGAAGTAGTATCTTCCGTTGATTTTCCGCATGGAGGGCGCTTCAAAGTAGGCGGCGCCTTCGTCCTTTTTCCATGTTTTCGGGATCATCAGCTCAGGACCGCGCCTGATGGTCAGCATGTCGGGCTCGAGCTCGCTGACGTGGCAGCCGGGCTGCTTCCGGCCTGCCGGATCCTCGTCAGCCTTCGGAGCAAAGCCGGAATACAGATAGATGCGCCCATCATCATCGATAAAGATCGACGGGTCGAACTGCATATACTCACCACGGGCGAAGCCTGCGGGTCTGCCGTCCGGATAGGATACATCACCATAATAGACATAATGGCCGGCCGGTGTATCGCAGACGGCGACGGACATGATGGAAGAACCGCTCATGGAATAATACAGATAGTATCGGCCGTCCGGCCCCTTGGTGACGTCCGGCGCATAGAGGCATGTACGCTGATGAACGGCGTCCTCCGGATGGTCTGCTTTCCTGAAGATGATGCCCTCATATGTCCAGTCTGACAGGTCGCTGACAGGAGCCGACCAGCAAACATAATCATTCTCGCAGTATGTGCTGCCGTTGAAGCGATCGTGGCTCCCGTACACATACAGTCGGTCATCAAAGACGTAGGGCTCGCCGTCAGGAATATATTCGTAGCTGGGCAAATAGGGATTGTATACCTGCTTTTTCATATCTGCTCCTCCTGCTGATGAGTAGTGTATTGTATGGGTATTATACATGATGCAGATGGGCATGTCTACCGGACAAAGCTGATGCGGTATATATGTTTGACAGAGTATCCATATGGGCATATAATAAACCGGACAGGCAAAGCAGACGCTGTCACCTTTTGTAATGCGTGCTGTGACAGGAATACTGAATCTGCTGGGTAAGGAGATACTGCCATGAAGAATGGGCTTCTGAGATTTGATGATGCAGAGATGGACTATATCCGGTTTGGTCATGGCCCCCATACGCTGATCATGCTGCCCGGTTTAGGCGACGGGCTGACGACTGTCAAGGGAACCGCGCTGCCGATGGCAGTGATGTACAGGGCGTATGCCAGGCGGTATACGGTGTATGTGTTCAGCCGCCGCCGCAATCTGCCTGACGGCTATACCACGCGCGACATGGCGCGGGATCAGGCGAGGGCTATGGATACGCTGGGAATATCCTGTGCGGATGTGATCGGCATCTCAATGGGCGGCATGGTCGCGCAGCATCTGGCGGCAGATTATCCGCAGAAAGTGAGAAGTCTTGTGCTGGTTGTAACCAGCTCCCGCACGAATCCGCAGCTCGTGGAATCCATCACAGAATGGATGGACTGCGCGAAGCGCGGCGATCACAGGGCGCTGATGGAAAGCAACGTCAGACGGATGTACACGGAGGCGTATTACCGGAAGAACCGATGGCTGATCCCGGTGATGGGCGTGCTGACCAAGCCGAAGTCGTACAATCGGTTCTTCATTCAGGCGGATGCCTGTCTGGCGCATCAGGCCTATGACCGCCTGAGCGGGATCCGGGCCAGAACGCTTGTCATCGGCGGGGATAAGGATCTGTCGCTGGGCGGCGATGCTTCCAGGGAGATTGCAGCGGCAATCGATGGCGCAAGGCTGCACATGTATCCTCAGCAGGGGCATGCGCTGTACGAGGAAGCAAAGGATTTCAATCAGGTGGTGCTGTCGTTCCTGTACGATGGGCTTGAATAAGGAGGCGTTGGCATGGCATATGCAATTCTGATCTGCGGGAAGATCTGCTCGGGAAAGAGTACCTATGCAAATGAGCTCAGCAGGAAGGAGCGCGCTGTGATTCTCTCTGCAGATGAGATCATGCTGTCCTTCTTTGATCCCTATCTCGGGGATCAGCATGATATCATAGCTGCCAAGGTGGAGGCTTACCTGAAGAAGAAGGCGACCCAGATCCTTGACGCCGGCGCGAATGTGATCCTTGACTGGGGGTTCTGGTCGAAAGCCGGCCGCAGAGAGAACCGCGCCTTCTTTGAGGACAAGGGCTACGAGTGCCGGATGCACTATGTGGATATCTCAGACGAAACGTGGCGGCGGAATATCGACAGCCGCAATGCGCAGGTGCTTGCCGGCAGGAGCGACGCCTACCTTGTGGATGACGGTCTGCTGGAAAAGCTGATGTCCCGCTTTGAGACGCCCTCGGAGGATGAGATCGACGTCGTCTGGCGATATTGAGGCGCAGGCTGAGAAAAGCCTTTATTCAATTGACAAAACTGGGGCAGCGGAGTATAATCTAGCAATATGGCACATTGTGCGCATGCGCAGACATGCAGCCGCCGTGCCGGCTGATATCCCTCGCAGGAGGGAAGGCTTGGAGATTAAAGGAGAGATTGGTTATGGCAGAGATTAAGCGTCTTACGATGACTCGCGAAGGCCTTGAAAAGCTGAAGGAAGAGCTTGAATACAAAGAGACTACAGAAAAAATGCGTATTGCGGAGCAGCTGAAGGTTGCGATTTCCTACGGCGACCTGAGCGAGAACGCAGAATACGACGCGGCGAAGAACGATCAGGCCGCGCTGGAGCAGCGCATCAATGAGCTGCGCGCGATGATTGAGAACGCTGTTGTCGTCGACGAGAGCACCATCAATACCGACGCTGTCGGCTTCGGCACCCGCGTGACCATCGTTGATCTGGAGGATGACGAGGAGGAGACCTACACCATCGTCGGCACCTCTGAGTCCGATCCGCTGAACGGCCGCCTGTCCAACGAGTCCCCGGTCGGCGCCGCGCTGATCGGTGCGCACGTCAATGACGTCGTTGTGGCGCAGACTCCGGGCGGCGCGCGCCGCCTACGCGTTGTGGACATCGCGCTCTGATTACGACCAGATAGAAAGAGGAAATATACATGGCTGAGGAAAAGATTCTTACAGCGTCTGAGCTGAGCGAGCAGGAGCAGATCCGTCGTGCGAAGCTCGCTAAGTATCAGGATGAGGGCTGCGATCCCTTTGTCATTACGCGATTTGACCGCACGCATACCTCTGCGCAGGTGATCGCGAAGTTTGACGAGCTCGAGGGGCAGGAGGTTACCATTGCCGGCCGCATGATGAGCCGCCGTATTATGGGCAAGGCTTCCTTTGTGCATCTCCTTGACGGCGACGGCAGGATTCAGGCTTATGTGCGCCGCGACGACGTCGGCGAGGACGTCTATGCGGACTTCAAGACCATGGACATCGGCGATATCATCGGCGTTGTGGGCGTGGCTTTCCGCACCAAGACCGGCGAAATCTCCATCCATGCCTCTAAGCTCACCCTGCTTTCGAAGTCGCTGCATCCGCTGCCGGAGAAGTTCCACGGCCTGACGGATACCGACACCCGCTATCGTCAGCGCTACATCGACCTGATCGTCAATCCGGAATCGAAGGATACCTTCATCAAGCGCTCCAGGATCATCTCCACCATCCGTCAGTATCTGGATGGTCAGGGCTTCATCGAGGTGGAGACCCCGATGCTCGTGAGCAACGCCGGCGGCGCTGCTGCCCGTCCGTTCCAGACGCATTTCAACGCGCTTGACGAGGATGTGAAGCTGCGCATCTCTCTGGAGCTCTATCTCAAGCGCCTGATCGTTGGCGGTCTGGACAAGGTCTACGAGATTGGCCGAGTCTTCCGCAATGAGGGCGTGGATACCCGCCATAATCCGGAGTTCACCCTGATGGAGCTGTATCAGGCGTATACCGATTACCACGGTATGATGGACCTGACGGAGAACCTCTACCGCCATGTGGCGCAGACCGTGCTGGGCACGACGACGATCGTCTACAACGGCGTGGAGATGGATCTGGGCAAGCCGTTTGAGCGCATCACCATGGTCGATGCGGTCAGGAAATACTCCGGAGTGGACTTCAATGAGATCCATACCCTCGAGGAGGCCCGCGCGATCGCCAAGGAGAAGCATGTCGAGTTCGAGGAGCGCCACGGCAAGGGCGATATCCTGAACCTGTTCTTTGAGGCGTTTGTCGAGGAACATCTGATCCAGCCGACGTTTGTCATGGATCATCCGATTGAGATCTCCCCGCTGACCAAGAAGAAGCCGGAGAATCCGGAATACGTCGAGCGCTTCGAGTTCTTCATGAACGGCTGGGAGATGGCCAATGCCTACTCCGAGCTGAATGATCCGATCGATCAGCGTGAGCGCTTCAGGGCGCAGGAGATCCAGCTCGCCAAGGGCGACGAGGAAGCCAACACCACCGACGAGGATTTCCTCTATGCGCTGGAGCTGGGCATGCCGCCGACGGGCGGTATCGGCTTTGGTATTGACCGCATGGTCATGCTGCTGACCGACAGCCAGGCGATCCGCGACGTCCTGCTCTTCCCGACGATGAAGTCTGTCAAGTAACCAGCATCCGCCAGAGCCTCTGCTGCAGGGGCTCTGGCATTTCGCGGAGAGCGTGATGACCCGTGACAGATCATGCGTGTCATGCTGTTGCGAATTCCGCGCGATGCTGGTATGATGACAGCATAGCATATTACATCATTCGGAGGGTATGGACATGGCAGTGAAGCCGATCAATAAGCAGACGCTCAAGAACCACTGGCACTACAGCAAATGGAAGTACATTCTGCTCTGCCTGCTTGGCATATTCGGCGTCAATATCCTCTTCACGATGACGAAGTACCGCGTGCCGGAGGATAAGAAGATCGAGATCTACATGTGCTCCGGCTACGCTGATGCTGTTGCCATGCAGGAAGCGCTCTGGCCTATGCTGCTGGAGATTGCGCCGGAGCAGGAGGAGCTGACCGTCGCCAATATCGACCTGACCGGCTCCGATCCGTATACGCGCATGCAGTACACGACGTACACCGCCGCGCAGCAGGGCGATATCCTCTTCCTGCCGTATGAGGAGGCTGTGATCCTCGCCAACAACGAGGCGGATTATGCGATGGTTGAGCTGACGCCGTATATCGAAAACGGGATGCTCAACGTCGACGGATTCAACATTGAGGACGGCTATCTGCCGGATCATCTCGGCGAGAAGCGTCTGTATCTCATCCCCGCGGCGACGCTCTATGGTCTGCTGGATTACAGCTGTGATCCGTGGGGCGCGGTGCTCTGCGTGACGAGCTACAGCGGCAATGAGGAGACCGCAATCAAGACCCTGAATATGCTCCTTGAGACGATGCGTACGGAGAAGCCTGAGGGCTATGACCGCATGCGTGAAAACAAGGATGCGGAACAGCAGAATTCCACGCAGCTGTATCTGTAAGTACGGCGAGGCGGTGCGCGAGGCGCCGTCTCGTTTTTTCGCCGCTGCCTCCTCTCGGGTGGATAAATACTACCTGAGAGGGATATTGACATTGTGATCCATATATTGTATGATAATACAGCCGTGCGGCACAAGATATAGTGCCGCCAACTTTATGTGTATACGAACGACTTTCAGATAAAGAATGGGGAGTATAAGGAATGCCTGACCAGATCCAGAAACGTGACGGCCGAAAGGCTCTTTATGACGAGGAGAAGATTGCTGACGCTATTGCGCGTGCTTTTGCGGCTGTCGGCAGCGCGAAGGGGAGCGAGGAGGCGCACCGGCTTGCGCGGATCGTGACCAGAGAGATCAACCGCGACGAGAGCATCGATATGCCGACCGTCGAGGGCGTGCAGGACCGCGTTGAGCAGGTGCTCATTGACGAGGGCTATGCGAAGACGGCGAAGGCCTATATCCTCTATCGCGCCGAGCGCAGCCGCGCCCGTGAGGCGAAGACCCGCCTGATGCATATCCTGCAGGATATCACCTTCAAGGATGCTGCTGACTCCGACGTTAAGCGCGAGAATGCGAACATCGACGGTGATACCGCCATGGGTACCATGCTCAAGTATGGCTCCGAGAGCGCGAAGCAGTTCTATGATATGTATGTCCTGAATCCGGCGCATGCGCGCGCGCATCGCGAGGGCGATATCCATATCCATGATCTCGACTTCCTGACGCTGACGACCACCTGCACCCAGATCGACCTGACGGAGCTGTTCCGCGGCGGTTTCTCCACCGGCCACGGCGTGCTCAGCGAGCCGCAGGATATCGGCAGCTACTCTGCGCTGGCCTGCATTGCGATCCAGTCCAACCAGAATGACCAGCATGGCGGCCAGGCGATCGCGAGCTTTGATTACGATATGGCGCCCGGCGTGGCAAAGACCTATGTCAAGGAATACCGCCGCGCGCTGGGCGCGGGTCTTGACCTGCTGCTCTCCCGCGGCGCGGGCGACGACGAGGCCCGTGCCATCATCCGCCAGATCCGTGCGGAGCATGATCTCGTGCCGACCCTGCGCCCGCAGAAGGCGTTCAACGATGTTCTCCGCGCCCGTCTGCTGGAGATGACCGACGAGGCGACCTGCGAGCGCATCATGGAATACGCGGAAAACCGCGGCTACCGTGAGACGGAGCGCCGCACCAATCAGGCGATGCAGGCGTTCATCCACAACCTGAACACCATGCATTCCCGCGCCGGCGCGCAGACGCCGTTCTCCTCCATCAACTACGGCATGGATACCTCCCCCGAGGGCCGCATGGTCATCCGCAACCTGCTGCTGGTGACGGAGAAGGGCCTTGGCAAGGGTGAGACGCCGATCTTCCCGATCCAGATCTTCCGCGTGAAGGAAGGCGTCAGCTTCAACCCGGGCGATCCGAACTATGATCTCTTCCGTCTGGCGATCCGCGTCAGCGCGAAGCGCCTGTTCCCGAATTTCTCGTTTGTCGATGCGCCGTTCAATCTGCGTTACTACAAGCCGGGTCATCCGGAGACGGAGATCGCCTACATGGGCTGCCGTACCCGCGTCATCGGCAATGTCGCCGATCCGGAGCGCGAGGTCTGCAACCGCCGCGGCAATCTCTCCTTTACCTCCATCAATCTGCCGCGCATCGCCATCGAGGCGAAGGGCGATATCGACGCTTTCTACCGTATGCTCGACGAACGCATGGCGCTGGTTATTGAGCAGCTGGATGAGCGCTTTGAGATTCAGGCGCGCAAGAAGGTGCGTAATTATCCCTTCCTGATGGGCGAGGGCGTCTGGATGGACAGCGAGAAGCTCTCCTGGGACGACGAGGTGCGCGAGGTGCTGCGCCACGGCACGCTGTCCGTCGGCTTCATCGGCCTGGCGGAGACGCTGGTTGCGCTCATCGGCGAGCATCACGGCCAGAGTGAGCGCGCACAAAAGCTCGGTCTTGAGATCATCGGACGCATGCGCACGAAGCTGGACAATCTCTCTGCGGAGCGCAAGATGAACTACACCCTGCTGGCGACGCCGGCGGAGGGCCTCTCCGGCCGCTTTGTGAAGATCGACCGCGAGCGCTTTGGTTCCATCCCGGGCGTGACCGACCGCGAATACTATACCAACAGCTTCCATGTGCCGGTCTACTACGGCATCTCTGCGTTCGAGAAGATCCGCCGCGAAGCGCCGTATCATGCGCTGACCAACGCGGGCCACATCTCCTACATTGAGATGGACGGCGACCCGACGAAGAACCTTGACGCCTTCGAAGCGGTCGTCCGCGCGATGCATGACGCCGGCATCGGCTACGGATCCATCAATCATCCGGTTGACCGCGATCCTGTCTGCGGCTACAGCGGCATCATCGACGACTGCTGCCCGCAGTGCGGCCGTCAGGAGGAAGAGGTGCATTTCGAGCGTATCCGCCGTATCACCGGCTATCTGGTCGGAACGATGGATCGCTGGGGCAATGCGAAGCGCGCGGAGGAGCATGACCGCGTGAAGCATGGCGTGTAACAGCGCATACACAGGATACAGGACAGCCAGACGGGGCGAAGAACGCTGCGGCTGGCTGTTTTCTTGGCGCATGGGCGCCGTGTGAATGAAAGCCAAAGGGGGAATCTGCATGCAGCTGCGTATTGCAGGCATTGAGACGGAATCTATTGTGGATGGGCCGGGGTACAGGCTTGCTGTCTTTGCGCAGGGCTGTCCGCATCATTGCCCGGAATGCCATAATCCGGAAACGCATGACTTTGAGGGCGGACGGATGATCGATATGGAGGAGATCAGTGCGCTGCTTGGGGGCAATCCGCTTGTCCGCGGCCTCACGCTCTCCGGCGGGGAGCCGATGATGCAGCCCCTGCCGATGGCGCAGCTCGCCGCGCAGGCGAAGGCGAAGGGGATGAATGTCTGGTGCTATACGGGCTTCACGCTGGAGCAGCTGCTTCAGGAGGGGCGGGAGGACCGCATGGCGCTGCTGCGCGAGGTGGATGTGCTGGTCGACGGGCCGTATCTTGCGGCGGAGCGCTCGCTCCATCTGCTCTACCGCGGCAGCAAAAATCAGCGCCTGATTGATATGCCGGCCACGCTGGCCTCCGGCAGCGTGACGCTGTATGAGCCGCCGCAGTGGTGACCGACGACAGGGAAAACCATGCCTGGCCAGACCGGAATGAGCAGGAACGGTGCCAGAAAACGTCCCTTTTTCCCGGTGTAAAGTCTGTAAGGAAAAACATAGAAAAGACGCTGAAAACCAGCGCCTTTTTTTGTTTGGTTTTTTCGTGCAGAATAAGGAAAAAACGGCTCTTCGACGCTGGAAAAAAAACGGAAAATTTGGTATACTATCATAGTGACAAACTGCAGGCTTTCCGGGGATGAAAACGTTTCCGGAGGCCGGTGTTCCGGAGGGGAATATGATCCTTCATCTGGGTGACGACGTCGCCGTTCATACGGCGGACATCATTGCCATTATCGATCTGACAGACAGCCACAGCGCCGTGACCGGCGCCATGCTTTCCGAAATCAGGCGGCAGAATCGTATCCTGATGAAGCAGGGAATTACGGCGAAAAGCGCTGTGATCTGCGCCGGCGCGAGGCGTGCCGGCGGCGCAACGGAAAACCCCCGGGTATATTTGTCCCCGATCTCCACGACGACGCTTGCCCAGCGCGCCCATGAGCGCGCATACAGCGGCGCATATGTGCCATCCGGCGACGGCTTTGTCTGCACGGACGGCGCATAGGAGGAGACATAACCAAGCAAGAGTCCCATATGAACTGACACAGAATCAGGGATGAGGAGATCAATATGGAAAATCTTGATAATCTGGAGAAGTCTGTCGGCACGTACGACGAGAGTCAGATACAGGTGCTGGAGGGTCTTGAGGCCGTCCGCAAGCGTCCGGGCATGTACATCGGCTCCACCGATGAGCGCGGTCTGCATCATCTGGTCTATGAGATCGTCGATAATGCCGTTGACGAGGCGCTGGCCGGCTTCTGTACGGAGATAATGATCACGCTGGAGAAGGATGGTTCCTGCACGGTTGCGGACAATGGCCGCGGCTTCCCGGTCGGCATCCATCCGAAGATCGGCCGCCCGGCGGTCGAGGTCTGCCTGACGATCCTGCATGCAGGCGGCAAGTTCGGCGGCGGGGGATACAAGGTCTCCGGCGGTCTGCACGGCGTCGGCGCGTCCGTTGTCAATGCGCTGTCCCGCCATCTGCAGGTCAACGTCTATCAGGACGGCAAGATCTATCAGCAGGAGTATGCCCGCGGTAAGGTGCTCTATGACCTCAAGGTCATCGGCAGCACGGAGCGCACGGGTACGACC
>JAGBAV010000088.1 GCA_017938795.1 Clostridia bacterium | reverse complement strand
CGTTGTCATAAGGACAACCAGGGCTAGACATGGATGGCGAGAAGTGGTATTCTTGACTCAGGTCAAAGTATGCTTTGGATGTGTATTGAGACCCCTGGTCGCTGTGGAGTGCGAGTCCACCAGCGACCTTTTCTTGTATCAAAGCATCTCTGACAGTATCTGTCACAAGCGAAGACGTCATATCGTCGCCAATGCGCCATGCCAACACCGTACGTCCACACAAATCCAATACTGCGCACATATAAAGCATTCGACTTTGAAGAGGAATGTATGTGATATCTGTCACCCAGAATTGATTAGGCTTCTCCTGACGGAACTGCCTGTTAAGCAGATTCTTATACTTAAATGCGTTCTGCTTGTAATGAGTATATGGTCTCCTGCGCCGGATCTGCGCAAGAGCATCCAACTTTCGCACAATCCGAAGTACCGCTTTAAGATTCGCCTTCTTGTTTTTGGTTCGAGCCAGCCATCGTTTAACGCGTCTGCAGCCATAGATATAGTTGCATTTTTGCTGGCATTCCATAACCAGGTCAATCAGCCACTGATCTTTCGACGTTTGCTGCAGTCTCTTTCTCCACGCGTAGTATCCGCTTCGAGATATAACCGAAAGAGCCAGATCCTTCTATTTATTTTTCGATTGTCCAAGATGTATTGTAGTCCTACAACGATCTGCTGCGAATGATCATCCACGGGCATTGTCTGCAATGCGGTGTTTCTGGTATAATGAATTATTGGTTTCAATGGTGAGAAAACAAGATTCCTCTGGGCCGGATCATCCGAATCAAACTGATGAAAAGAGGGAAACCGCACGTGCAGAAGAAAGAAAAGAGCTATTTCCACAGCAAGGTGTTTATCCGGCTGTTTTTGTCATATGCGCTGATCATCATCGTGTTTCTGACGCTGTATACCGGGACGTTTCTGTTTTCCTATTCTTCGCATCACCGCAGCATTGTGGAGCGCGAGATGCAGCAGAAGACGGCGGCCTGGGCTACGGCGATGGATCAGCAGCTGCTGGCGGCGCAGAGCGCATGCTCGGCGGTCAACACATCAGAGAGCAGCCGCGAGGTGCTCTACACCGCATACGCACAGGGCAAGACGATCGACTCCATGCAGCTGTATAAAATGCTCAACGAGCTCAAGCGCATCAAAGGCTCCAGCGCGAACATGCACGTGTACAACCTCATGCTCAGCCTGAACGGCGACGACAAGCTCTACACCGGCGGCTCCGTTATTTCGGTGGAGGGCACGGGCAAGCTGCTTGATCAGTATCCGTATATCGGCGTGACAACGGCAAGCGTGCTGCTCGGCGTCAAGAGCAATGCCAGCATGATGGTCAACAAGCCGTTCCTCATCTATGCGGACGACTACACCCCCAACGGCAGCACGGCCAAGGGCTCTGTGCTTGTGCTCCTGGAGCAGAGCGGCCTGCGCAGCCTGACGGAAGATGCGCTGGGGGACGCCGCCGGAGCGTGTCTTTCCCGCAGCGGCGAACAGTTCTTCCGCTTCGGCGAGATACAGGGGCAGGCCTTTGCCGCGGAGAGTATGGTCATCCCCGGTCTCACCTATCAGGTATACGCGAAGGACAATGCCTTTGCGCTGCCGGTGAATGCGTCGCTGCTCACGCCGGTATTGCTTATGGCGCTGCTTGGCTTTGCGTTCCTTACAGTGACCTACCATCTCTCCAAGCGCTACTACAAGCCGATTGACAACATCGGCCAGATGATCGAGCGGAACGGCAGCAGCGACGAGATGGATGAAATCCTTGAGGGCGTGCGCAGCCTCATCGGCGAGCGCAACGGCTATCGTGAGCGCATGATCACCATATCCCCCTACGCGCGGCGCGGCATGCTGCATTCGCTTCTGAGCGGCGACTTGAAGCACCTTGAGGTGCTGACCAACGAGCAATTCATCGGCCTGCGCAAGGCGTATTATATGCTGGCGGTCGTCAACGTGGCGGGCAGCGACGTCACCATGCAGCAATACCTGGATGCGCAGGAATTGATCGTCCATGCCTGCCGCGAGATGTCCGCAGACGAGTACTCCATCACCTGCTTCGCCAAGAATCCGCAGAACCTGTTTGTCATCGTCGGCAGCGACGACGATGTGAACATGGAGGAGCAGTTCTATAAGCTCCACCAGCGCTGCATCGAGGCGCTGGATGACAAGCGATACGCGGTGACCATCGGCGTCAGCCGTCTTGAGAATGATCTGGAGGCCCTGCGCGACGCCTGTGCCGATGCGGAGCAGGCGCTTGAGCAGATGCTCACCGGCGGGCGCAGCAGCGTCTACTTCTACGAGACGGCGCAGATCAAGGAAGCCAGACCTTACTTCTTCCCCAAGGATGCGCAGCGGCGCATTGCAAAGGGGCTGAAGGAGGGAAATCTTTCGGACCTGGAGGCCATGCTCGAGGAGATCTATACGCGCAACGTCAAGGAGGCGGAGCTGCCGATGGCGGAGATCCGCATGATGGTTGACGAACTGCACTTCACCATCCGCAACGCCCTGCGCGAGGTCTCCGACATGAGCACCACGCATATTCAGATCGAGCGTATCCGCGAGGCGGCGACCATCGAGGAGATCTTTACCTATTACCGTACGGTGTTTGCGGCGTCGCTGAATCAACGGGAGAATCTCGCAGGTGCGGGCGAGGAAAGAAAACTCGGTCAGGAAATCTGCGCGTACATTCTGATGCATTGCTGCGACCCGGATCTTTCGCTCAACAGCGTGGCGGATCACTTCGGCGTATCCACCAAGATGGTGGGGCTCATCTGCAAGGATACATTCGGGAAGACGTATCTGCAATATGTGCGCGACCTGCAGATCCAGCGCGCTGCATCCTTGCTGCAGACCACGGACGCAACGCTTGAGGAGATCGCCCAGCAGTGCGGCTTTGCAAACCTTCTGACCTTCCGCCGCAATTTCAAGGCGGTCATGGGCATGAACCCGAGCGATTACAGAAAATAAGCGGTTTCCCGTTCAAAAAAATCAGGAACAGCCGGTGATCGGCGGATTCTGATGCATCAAAATGGGAGCAAAAACAGGCCTTGCGTAAATTGATGCTTGCCTGTTTTTGCTTCTTTTTTGTATACTTGCACCATCAAAAGCGTTGATGTTTGATCGAAAGTGACATAACGCAAACGCCTCAGACGTAAAAATCCGCACAAGAAAGAAGGGATGAATTTGTCTCTCAAACGGACAGATTCCCCGATGACGGGGAAGAAGAAAACCCTCGGCCAGCTGATCGCCAGGGACAAATATCTACTGCTGATGTTCCTCCCCGTGTTTGTGTACTACATCGTCTTCTGCTATCTGCCGATGGCGGGCCTGACCATGGCCTTCCAGAACTTCAGGATGGGCAGCGGCTTTGCCGGCGTATTCACGGGTGAATGGGTGGGCCTTCGCTGGTTCACGCAGTTCTTCAGCTCGGTATTCGCCAAGCGCCTCATCCGCAATACGTTCCTGCTGAACTTCTATTCGCTGATCTTCGGTTTCCCGATTCCGATTCTCTTCGCCATCTGCATCACCCAGATGCGCCAGAAGGGCGTGGCCAAGGTCGCGCAGGTAACGACCTATCTGCCCTACTTTATCTCCACCGTCGTGGTCGTGGGCATGATGACCAACTTCCTGTCCCCCTCCTCCGGCATCATCAACCAGATCATCAAGGCATGCGGCGGCAAGCCCATCAACTTCATGGGTAATCCCAAGTGGTTCCGCAGGCTGTACGTGATCTCCGGCTCCTGGCAGTCCTTCGGCTTTAACTCCATCATCTTCGTGGCGGCGATCATGGGCATCGACCCCTCGCTTTACGAGTCCATGAAGGTGGACGGCGCGACCCGCTGGCAGCAGATCATTCACCTGATCCTGCCGATGATCTCCAATACGATCATCCTCCTGCTGATCATGACGCTGGGCAACCTCCTGAACGTCGGCTTTGAAAAGGTCTATCTGATGTACAGCCCGGCCGTCTATGAGACGGGCGACGTCATCGCGACCTATGTGTACAGGCAGGGCATTGAGAGCAAGAACTTCTCCTACGCCTCTGCTGTCGGCCTGTTCTACTCTGCCGTGGGCTTCGTCTTCGTCGTGGCGAGCAATGCGCTCTCGCGCAGGATGACCGGCTCTTCGCTGTGGTAAGGAGGGAAGCACAATGAAAAAACTGGATTCCTTCCGCACACAGACGCTGAGCGACAAGCTGCTGGACGTGATCATCTGGACGCTGGTGCTCTTTGCGATGGTCGTCACGGCATACCCGTTCCTCTATGTGGTCTCTGTCGCATTCTCTGACGGCGCGGCCGTCGCCCGGGGCGACGTGTTCCTGTTCCCCGTGGGGCTGTCGCTTGAGACATTCAAGATGGTCATGGAGTATGACCAGCTCTGGGTCGCTTACGGCAATACGATTTTCTACACCATCGTGGGTACGATCTGCAACGTGGTGTTCACCTGCCTGGCAGCCTATCCGCTCTCCCGCAAGCAGTTCTTCCTGCGCCGCAAGCTCAACTTCTTCGTCGCCTTCACCATGTACTTTTCCGGCGGCCTGATTCCTACCTATATGGTGGTCACGGGCATGGGCCTGTACAACAACCGTCTGGCGATGGTTCTTCCGGTGCTTCTGAGCACATACAACATGATGATCTGCCGCTCGGCAATGGAAGCAGTGCCGGAGGATCTGTTCGAGTGCGCATCGCTTGAGGGCGCGAATGACTTCTACATGCTGGTGAACATCGCCATTCCGCTGATCAAGCCAACGCTTGCGGTGCTCACGCTCTACTACGCCGTCGCGCGCTACAACGACTTCTTCAACGCCATGCTCTATCTGGGCAAGGCGGAGCTCCAGCCGCTGCAGATGTTCCTGCGGCGCATCCTGATCCTCTCCTCTGCGGAAATCCTGCAGCAGGCGGGCACCGCCGGCGCAGCCGCCGCGGCGCAGAATACGCTCAAGATCCGCTATGTATGTATCGTGCTGGCGGCGGTACCGATCTTCTGCATCACGCCGTTTGTCCAGAAATATCTGGTCGCGGGCACCATGCTCGGCGCGGTCAAAGGCTAAGGCTCTATGCGCTCTGAAGGCGCTTAAAAGCAAAATTAGAAAGGAGAACCCCATCATGAAGAAGACCTCTATCCTTGCGCTGGTTCTGGCTCTTGTCATGGCGCTGTCCTGCACCGCCTATGCCGAGTCCGTCGGCGAGCTGCCCCTCACGACCGAGGAAGGCGCCTCCGTCAGCATGCTGGCCATGAACTCCTGGTACTCCACCGTCGACCTGTCCGACGCAACCCTGCTGAACGAGCTGCAGACCCGCGCCAATGTCAAGATCGACTGGAACCTGATCGACCCGACCATCTATGCCGATACTGTCAGCCCGATGCTCGCCTCCGGCCAGGATCTGCCGGACATCATCCAGCTGCCGGATACCGACAACAACATGACCTACCTGTCCACCGGCATGTTCGTCAAGCTCGACGAGTATATGGACATCATGCCCAACTACAAGAAGTTCCTGGATGAGAACCCGATCATCAAGGCTTCCCTGACCGCGGTTGACGGCCACATCTACTACGTGCCGCAGACCGTCGTCACCTCCACCTATCAGCCGGTCATGATGTACAACATGCCGTGGATCGAGAAGCTGGGCATCGAAGCCCCGACGACCCTCGACGCGTTTGTAGAGATGCTGCGTATGTTCCGCGATCAGGACATGAACGGCAACGGCGACGCCTCCGATGAGATCCCGATGTCCATTCAGGCTTCCTTCCTGCCGTACATGTTCGGCCCGGCCTTCGGCCTTGACCTCGTCTCCGGCTTCTATGCGGATGAGGCTGGCGTCGTGCACTACGCCGCCTACGAGTCCGAGAACTACAAGAAGTACCTGACCTTCCTCAACGGCCTGTACAACGAGGGCCTGCTCGAGGTTGAATTCACCTCCCTCAACCGCGACCAGATCACCGAGCGCTTTGCGAACGATCTGACCGGCGTCACCTATGACTTCTCCTGGCAGATGTCCACCCTCTACTCCGCGCAGTATCCGGAGTATGACGGCACCAAGGGCATCATCGTCGGCGCGGCTCCGCTCTCCGGCGAGTATCCGGGCGCTTACATCGGCCGTACTCCGGTTTCCGGCGTCTTCGGCGTGAACTCCAAGTCCGGCAACATCGAACTGGCTGTCAAGATGCTCGACTACATCATGTCCGAGGAAGCTCAGGACCTGTACGTCTGGGGCATGGAAGGCCTGACCTACGAAGTCGTCAATGGCGAGCGCGAGTACCTGCCGCGCTGCACCGAGGATACCATCTGGTATCAGGGCCTCGGCATCAATGCGCCGAACATGCCGTCTCAGCAGTCCGCCGAGGCGACCGCCGTCCTGCTGGCTGACTGGCACGTCCAGGCCATCGCCGACATGGAAGCGCCGTATGCCCGCGAGCCGTTCCCGAACATCTACTCTACCGAGGATGAGGTGTCCATCATCTCCATGTACCTCACCGACCTGACCACCTACGTCGACGAGCGCGCGGTTGCTTTCATCTGCGGCTACGCCTCCATCGAGGACGAGTTCGACTCCTACATCGCGACCCTCCAGGGCATGCAGGTTGAGGAACTCATCAAGGTCAAGCAGGCGCAGTATGACCGCTACGCCGCTGCGATGAATTAATCAACGGCTATACCGTAATAAATCATTCATCCCGCACAAGGGCTGCCGTCTCCAAACGGGACGGCAGCCCGTTTTGCCTTTTATTCACAGCATAAAGGAGCTTGCACATGACAAGAGAACGGGCTATCCTTGGCTTCCTCGATGAGATGGAAGGGCGCGGCCTGCATGGATTTATTCTGACCCTGAATGGGGAGATCATCAGCGAGGGATACTGCGCACCCTTTGCCCCGGAGCAGATGCACCGCATGTACTCGGTGAGCAAGTCCGTGGTTTCCCTGGCCATCGGCATGCTCGCAGACGAGGGACGGCTGTCTCTTGACGACCGCATCGTGGATCACTTCCCGGAGTACGTGAATGAAAACACGCCCGCGCTGCTTCGCGAGGTGACCATCCGCAATATGCTGATGATGAGCACCTGCTATGACCGGGCGATGTACGTGCCTCTTGAGGATGAGGACTGGACGAAGCCCTTCTTTTACGGCATGCCCACGCACCCCGCGGGCACGCTCTTCCACTACGACACCTCCGCCTCACAGGTCATGTGCGCGCTGGCCGAGAAGCTGACAGGGGAAAGCATCCTCTCCCTGATGCAGCGGCGGCTCTTTGACCGCATCGGCATGGACGGGGATAAGCAGTGGCTTTGCGACCGGGCAGGCACCAGCCAGGGAGGCACGGGGCTTTCCCTGACGCTGCGCGACTTTTCAAAGCTGGCCAACTTCTGCATGAGCGACGGCATGGGCATTGTGAGCGAAGAATACCTGCGCGCGGCGACAGGCTGGCAGATCGCAACCGAGGAGCGCAGCGCGCCCGAGGAACGGTATGGCTACGGCTACCAGTTCTGGCGTATGCGCCGGGGCTTTTACATGTACGGTCTCGGCGGTCAGATGGCGCTGTGCCTGCCGGAGGAGGGGCTCTGCCTGTGTACCACGGCGGATATGATGCTCTCCTCGGTGGGTGTGCAGCCGATTTTCGACGCCTTCTTCCGTCATCTTGCGGGGATCGGGAGCCTGCCGGCCTGTGCGGAGGACGCCGTATTGCTTGACAGACGCATCGCCTCGCTTCATGTTCCTGCGGTTACGGGAGCAGCTGTGCGTGAGCGGATCTTTGTCAGACTTGAGCAAGGCGGGCTGCCCTTTGATACGCTCGAGCTGCTGCCGGACAGCATCGTCTTTGGCATCGGTGCCCTGCAATACAGTCTCCCCTGCGTTCCGGGAATATGGAGCAAGGGTGTTTTCCCCACAACAAACCAGAACTGCATCACCAGCGGCGGCTTTGTTGCTGACGGACGATTCATCCTGCACTGTGAATTGTGCGATGACTTCGTCTGCGGGATGGAGATGATTGTGAGCATCAAGGAAAACCGTGCTGCGCTGAGGATCAGCGGCGCGCTCTGGGAATGCGCGCGCGGCTGGAATGGCCTGGCATGGGGGCGGACAGATTGATCAGGCCTTGCTGCACAATCATCATGCAATCGTCTTCATGCGCCTGATCCCTGAAGCATCATCCAGTCAGGCAGGATCTCCATCAGGTTTCCCTGCTCATCGACAAACATAACGCCCGGAAATCAAGCAATCGCTCGATTTCCGGGCGTTTTATATGTTTTCAAAGCAGGGGGATTCCGTCATAGCGGAAGCGCACAGTGAACGTCACCGGATATCGTACACACTGCGCGCCGTCACCGTCTCAGGGCAGCCCCTGACAATCCGCACGCGGCGCTCGCCGGCGTTCATGTCAAAGTAGTTGTCTTCAAGCACCGTGTCTGCGCCCGCCTGAATCTCCACGCTGCGGGCATACGCCTTCGCCGTGACCACGATCTCATCGCCCTCAATGCGCGCGGTAAGCTGCGGATCCTCGAAGCGGAAATGCTTGGGCGCACAGAACAGCACGCTGCCCTCCCCGATCGTGCAGCCGGCTTCATCGACCAGCTCATAGGCATAGTAGCAGTCATAGGTCGCCTGATCAGAGAAGTCCTGCTCGTCAAGCCAGACGGCGGACAGCGCGGGCACGGACACATCAAAGACTCCCTCCTCAATCACAGAGGCGTCCGGGCGGCGAAGCGACCAGCGCGCCGTGCCCCTGAATGCCTGCAGCATCTCGTTGGAGATGTTCAGCCTCGCGCTCTTTTTCAGGCTGAAGGGCTCGGCATTGACGTTCGTATTCTGGGAAAGAATGCCCTCCTCATGGCAGGAGATCAATATAGGCGCAAAGAACCGCCGGGCATAATAGTGCAGCGCCTTCCAGCGGCCATAGTAGTCAATGCTCGACCAGCTGGCCACCGGCCAGCAGTCGTTGAGCTGCCAGATCACCGCGCCCATGCAGCGCCCGCGATGGCGGCGCCAATGCTCCACTCCGTACTGGATGGCCTGCGCCTGAAGCAGCTGAGAGGCATACACCAGATGATCAAGATCGCGCGGATACAGGTACATATGCGACAGATAGCTGACAATCAGGCCGTTGGCAGAGGCATTCCTCTGATGCTTCTCCATGACATAGGAGAAGATATTGCGGTCCTGCGGCTCGGTGAAGCTCTCGATGGTCTCCATGCAGGGGAAGGCCTGGAAGCCAAACTCCGAAACATAGCGGAAATGATGATTCCGATAATCGGTGAAGGGCACCCTGCCGTGCCATACCGTCCAGTAATGCACGTCGCCGCGGTTGGGATCCTGCGGGTAATCGAAGCTGCCGCCGCTGGACGGGCTGGCCGGCCAGTAGAAGGCCTGCGGATCCTCGGCTCTGATCACGCGCGGGAGGATGTATTCGTACATCTTGATGTAGTCGGCCTTCTGCCTCGGGCAGGAAACCCACGTGTTCTGGTTAACGAATTCCTCCATCTCGTTGTTGCCGCACCACAGCGCAAGCGACGCATGATGGCGCAGACGGCGCACATTATCGACGAATTCAGCCGTGATATTCTCCTCGAAGTCCTCCGTGAGGTTATACACCGCACAGGCAAACATGAAATCCTGCCAGACCAGAAGGCCCAGCTCGTCACAGATATCGTAGAAGAAATCATCCGGATAGTATCCGCCGCCCCAGATACGGATGCAGTTCATGTTGGCGGCTCTTGCGTCCTCCAGCAGGCGGCGTGTGCGTTCGGGATTCACGCGCGGGAGGAGGTTATCCTCCGGGATATAGTCCGCGCCCATGGCGAACACATTCACGCCGTTGACGCAGTGGCTGAAGCTCTCGCCCCACTCGTCTTTGCGCCTGCTGACCGTCATCGTCCTCAGGCCGATGCGCCGCTCCCAGCTGTCCAGCCCGCCGCCCAGCACAACGGTTACCGTATACAGCGGCTGCGCGCCAAAACCCGCAGGCCACCACAGCTCCGGATTCTCCACATGGATCACGGCCTTCTCGCCGCGCGCCCTATAGATGCTGCCGTCCGGCGCAGTGAGCAGCACCTCCGCCTCAGGCTTCGGGCCGCACAGCATGTCAATATGCGTGTTCACCTCAAGCGTGACCCTGCCCGCCTCATGATGCTGCAGCACATGGACGTCCCGGATGCGCGCGGATTCAATGCCGATAAGCGCTATATCCCGCCAGATGCCCGCATCAGGCAGGCGCGGGCCCCAGTCCCAGCCGAACATGCAGTGCGCCTTGCGGATATGGGGGAATCCTTCCATGGCGTCCGACGAGCCGTCTGCCCGGGACTGCTGATACGCTGCCCGGATATACTTTGTGGGTGATGCGAAGCGCACCTCGATGTCGTTATGACCTGCGCGGAGCGCATGCTTTACGTCAAATTCCCAGATTCTGTGCATGTTATTGGCTTGACCCACAGCCTCGCCGTTGATCAGAACCGTCGCGATGGTATCCAGACCCTCGCAGCGCAGAAGCACAGCGCCGCATTCAAGCAGATCCCGGCCAACCTCAAAGCTGCGGCTGTAATGGAAGTCGTTCTCCATCAGCTGAAGCGCATCCATTTCATTGTCCCTGTAGAAGGGATCGGGGATCAGCCCCGCGCTCAGCAGATCATGATATACTGAGCCGGGCACCGCAGCAGGAACGCATCCGTATTCGCTTCCGGGAATCTCAAGACGCCACGCGCCGTTCAGAACGAGCTTTTTCATCAGCATACCTCCATACTATATAGCAGCGCCTCAATCCTCCGTCAGCAGATCCTCACATCGGACGGACGGATATGCATCGTCCGTGTCCGCCTGCTGATACCAATAAGGCGTTGCACCGTACAGACAGGTATTCTCCTCACCCCAGACATTCCCCTTGTATTTTTCGATAAAAGCTTCAAACTTCTCCGTAAACGGGATGCTGTCCGCCACATGGAAGCAGCTCACCGCCGTATGTCCGTTCCCATCGATGGGCATGGCGTTCAGGCAGGCATACGGGCTGTCAAACCGGGCAGACGGCGGCATGCCATTCGGGCGATTCCGATGTATCCTCATGTACCATGGATACAGGCAGGCATAAACAGCAAAGAAAGCAGGATATTCAGGGCGAAAGACCGAAATCAGACAATAATTGATCAGGATGCTTTGGGTATCATCGGGAGGTATTCGCTTGGCTGCTGTCTCTTTCAGTCTGCATACGCCGGCATTGCGCTGTATGCTTCATTCGCTTGGCGCATCCATCTCCGCCGTGCAGCTCAGGAACCGGGATCATCAATGGTTCGATGCGGCGCTCTCGCCGCTCAGCTTTGCCTCCGGCGGGAAGGATCCCTCCCTCGCAGGGCGTACCATCGCGCCCTGCTGCGGCAGAATCCGCGGCGCGCTGATCCGCATCGGCCATCAGCCCATCCATCTGACGCACAACAACGGCGCACACCATATCCACGGCGGCGCATGCGCTGCGGCATATCAGTACTGGACAGGCGAGCAGCTCTCTTCAGAGCGCGTGCGCTTTACGCTGCGTCTGCCGGACGGGCTGGACGGCTACCCGGGGAACCGCATGCTGACGGCAGATTACACCGTGTCCGGCCATACGCTTCAGGTAGAATACTCGGCTGTGAGCGACCGCCCCACCTTCATGGATATGACGAACCATGTCTACTGGGATCTGAGCGGGCGGTTTGACGGCAGCGCCATGCGCCAGCGGCTCGAAATCGCTGCCGACTGCGCCGTCGTCAACGACGCAGAGCATCTGCCCATGCGCATCGTCAGGGCGGAGCGCGCCTTTGACTTCTCCCGCCCGGCTTCGCCTGCGGATATGCTTGCTCTCTATCCGCAGGATGAGCAGCTTCTCATCGGGCGCGGCTATAACAACGCTTTCCTGCTGAGCAAAGACCGAGCGTATGCCGCACGCCTTTCCTCCGATGAGACCGGGGTGCTGATGACCATGCACACCGATCAGCCCGCCATCGTATTCTATTCCGGCGGCTTTCTCGGTGAGGAGACCTGCCTTGCCGGGGGCTGCGCGTCGCCGGGCTGCGCGCTGGCGCTGGAGGCGCAGGGGGTGCCCGATCCCTTCCATCTGCCGGGGCAGACGCCGGAATGGCTGATGCCCGGCCAGACATACAGAAGATTCATCCGCTGGGAATTCGGAAATATATAAACACGCGCCCTTCCGTCACAGAAGGGCGCGCACCTGTTTTTTCCGGAGGATCCGACGCACAGCCGGCAATCCCTCCTCATCATACCAAAAGGCGCCGTCCCGGAATGGCTGATGCCAGCCATCCGGGACGGCGTTTCTTTGTCGATTGTGATTCCAGCATGCATCCGGATGGGAGCATCATCGGCCTGCAGCAGCCTCTCTCAATCCTGAGCATTCATCCGCCGGTGTCACAGGTTTTCCAGCGCCTCGATCACCCAGCGGATGCGCTGCGGCTCGATATCCATCGGCAGCGAGCAGTCCGCGCCGACGATCACGCCCTTGCCGCCCGCGTCGCGGACGATGGCACGAGCCTTCGCCTGAATCTCTTCCTTCGTGCCCTTGTGCAGCAGCGTGCCCTCGCGGTTATTGAAGCCGCCCATGATCACCCTGCCGGGGAAACGCTCATGGCCCTGCGCCATGCTGACCTCTTCGACATCCACATCCCAGTTGACCATCTTCGCCGGATACTGATCCCACCACTCGAGGTGATCCGGGATGCCGTCCCATCCGCACAGATGCAGCAGGTTCGTCTTGGAGAGGGCGTCAGCGCACTCGATAACGCGCTTCTCCGTCGGGCGGACGAGGCGCAGATACGCCTCCTCAGAGAATCGGTTGATCTCCGCGCCCTGCAGGGGCAGCATCATGCCGTCCGTGCCGCTCTCCTTCAGGATGCCCTCAATGATATAGCAGGTATCCTCGCAGATGATGTCGAGCAGATGCATGGCGGCCTCCTCATGCTCCACCAGCAGCGCCATGCTCTCCGCGTCGCCGATGGTATGCTTGAGCGTCGCATAGGGGGAGAAGGCATTGTAGAGGGTGAAGACCTCGCCGCGGAGCTTCTCATTGATCTGCGCGGCGCGCTCAACCTGCCCGCGCACGTAATAATGCTTCGGGCCGAGCGGACGCATGGCGAGAATCTCCTTCGGCGTGCTCTTGACGTCCATAGGATAGGTGAAGAATTCGTCGCACATCATCTTGAGAATATCCATGCCGGACTCCTCAAAGAACTGGATATGACGCCGTACGGTTTCCTCGGGCGACACCGGGCCATAGTGACGCCAGAAGCATACGGGCGGGCGGTCTGTCGGGAGCCCCGCCAGGGTATGCTCCACACGTTCGCGCTTGTTCATCCGGATCCCTCCATTGTGAATTGATCGTCCAGCTGCATGCCGCAGACTGTACCTTTGAATGTATCATATCGAACAACGATCGACGGCGAAAGGCCGATTCGGCTATACATGACGCAAAACCGATCAAATCAGATACCGCCTGTATGCAGCTGTTTTTCCTGCGCAGATGCAGTCCGGCAAGATGATCGTTTCTGCGTCTTTTTTGCGTTATTTCATCTTTTTTGCACAATAAGCCTCATGTAAGATGAATTTGTTAAGATTCACGCATACCAATTGATGGAAGTGAGGCGAAATAGATGAAAAAACCTTCTGAAACGGCCCGGCCGTCACTCAGACAGCCGCGCAGGAATCCCCTTGTGCGCCTGTTGGTGGAATACCGATATCTGCATCTGATGGTGCTGCCGGGCATGCTGTTTTTCCTCGTATTCAAGTATGTGCCGATGTACGGCATCATCATCGCCTTCAAGAATTATAAGGGCGCCGCAGGCGGATTCAGCGCGATCATGAGCGCGCCGTGGATCGGCTTCAAGAATTTCGAAATCTTCTTCAAATCGCTGTATTGTGAAAGAGTCTTCAAAAACACCATCTACCTGAGCCTGCTTCGTCTGCTCTTCAGCTTCCCCGCGCCGATCCTGCTGGCGCTGATGATCAACGAAATCCGCCAGAACTGGTTCAAGCGTACCGTGCAGACCATCACCTACATGCCCTACTTCCTCAGCTGGGTTGTCGTGGCGGGCCTGCTCAACACCATGCTCTCCCCGGATAACGGCGCAATCAACACGCTGATCAAGCTCTCCGGCGGTCAGCCGATCTACTTCCTGACGTCCAAGCAATGGTTCCGGCCGATCCTGATCATCTCCGAAATCTGGAAGAACATCGGCTACGGCTCCATCGTCTATCTGGCAGCCATTACCGGCATCGATCAGGAGCAGTACGAGGCCGCCCGCGTGGACGGCGCCAACCGCTTCCAGCAGATCATCCACATCACCATCCCGGCGCTCTCGGAGATCATCGCTATCATGCTCATCCTGCAGATCGGCAAGATGTTCGACGACAATTTCGATCAGATCTTCAACCTCTACAGCCCGTCGGTGTACGAGGTGGCGGATGTGTTTGAGACCTATGTCTACCGCAACGGCATCCAGCAGTCCAAGTTCTCCTATTCTGCGGCTGTGGGTCTGGTCAAGTCCGTGCTTGCGCTGGCGATGATCCTGCTCACCAACAGGGCAAGCCGCAAGCTTGGCGCGCAGGGCCTGTTCTGAGAAAGGGGGAGACATATGCACGGCACACTGACAAAGGGCGAGAAGCTCTTTGGTATCATCAACAACATCATCATGACGCTCCTGTGCGCGGCGATGATCTACCCCGTTCTGTTTGTCGTCGGCCGCTCCGTCACGCCGGAGATCGAGCGTGCGCTGCATCCGCTGCGCCTGATTCCCTCCACGTTCGACTGGTCGGGCTACAGCTTCATTTTATCCTCCGGATCCAATATCGTCAACTCCTATATCACCACCGTCATGCGCACGCTGATCGGCACGACGCTCAACCTCGTCTTCACCACGCTGCTGGCGTATCCGCTCTCGAAGGGATATTACCCGCTGCGCAAGCCGCTGACCGCGATGATCGTGTTCACCATGTGGTTCTCCGGCGGTCTCATTCCCAGCTTCCTGCTCAATAAGTCGCTGGGTCTGCTCAATAACTTCTGGGTCTATATCCTGCCGGGTCTGGTCAATCCGTTCAACATGATCGTCCTGCGCAATTTCTTCAATCAGATCCCTGATTCGCTCGAGGAATCCGCGAAGCTGGACGGCGCGAACGACCTGCGCATCTTCTTCAGCATCTATTTGCCGCTGTCCATGGCCTCTCTGGCGACGATCACGCTGTTCTACGCTGTCTATCACTGGAATATGTGGTTTGACTCCATGCTCTACATGAACAAGAAAGAAATGTGGACCATGCAGTACACCCTGCGCCAGCTGATCGACTCGGCGACCGTCACCGATATCACCGTCGTCGGCTCCGCGATGGACTTCATCCCGCCGGCGGAGACCGTGCGCATGGCGACCATCGTCATCGCCACCGTGCCCATCCTCTGCGTGTATCCGTTCCTGCAGAAGTACTTCGTCAAGGGCATGCTGGTCGGCTCCGTCAAGGGCTGATCCCTTTCCTTCGTCACCCGGGGCAGGTGCCCTGAAAAATATCAAGGAGGTTATATCTATGAAGAAACTGGTCGCTCTGGTCCTCGCTGTCGCGATGCTGCTGAGCCTGACTGCTGTGGCTTTTGCCGAGCAGACTGAGCCCGCCCGCTTCGTGATCCGCTCCAACTCCAACAAGGAAAACAAGACCGAAAACGACAAGATCAAGGCGCTCATCGAAGAGAAGTCCGGCATCGACTTCGAAGTCATCGTCGTGGCGGAGAACACTTGGCACGAGAAGGTGAACGTCATGATCGCCGGCTCCGAGCCCTTTGATACCATCAACCTCACCGCCGGCGGCGGCGTGTGGGCGAACTACGCCTCCAACGGCGCGATTCAGCCCTACACTGAGGAGATGCTCAACACCTATCTGCCGGACGTCATGGCCATGATTCCGGAAGAGGCGTGGGAGCCGTGCCTTGACGCGCAGGGCAACATCTGGGCTCTGCCGCGCCACGAGACCTTCACCGCCGGCGGCATCCCGTCCATCCGTACGGACTGGCTGGAAGCGCTTGGCATGGAGATGCCCACCACCCTCGCCGAGCTTGAGGCCTACTTCGAGGGCGTCAAGACGCAGGACGTGAACGGCAACGGCGACCCGAACGACGAGTATGGCTACATCCCGTACTTCCAGAGCCTGTTCTCCGGCCCGCTGCATGTCTACTACCTCGGCACCAAGGGCGACTGCAACGACGTCGACCGCTT
>JAGBAV010000087.1 GCA_017938795.1 Clostridia bacterium | reverse complement strand
TTTTCTTCTGAATACTTCTTCCGCTAGATTCTCCATCTTCGTATATGATCTTGGCATGACAAAACCTCCTATTGTAGATTCTCTTTATTCTACAACAGGAGGCCTCTTATTTCATTGTCCGTTTAACGGGATACAGCCCATTCCATTGGGGGATGCTTTTTTTTGAGCTATTGCTTGATTTTTCCAAAATGTAAAAAAATCCTTGCGTGACTATTCTGCGCTTTTTGCCTATAATTCAGCACGGATGGACCGTGCATGTGCACGCATGTGCGGCCTGTCCGGTCCCCCGGGCGAGGTAAGCGCACTGCCTGCGTCCGGGGGATTCTTTGTTTCTGTGCGCTCAGCAGGTATGGGCACGATGAACAGAGGCGCAGTCAGCCATATGACGGCCATCAGGGGTCTGAGGCGGAGCGAACGCTGAGCCGTCTATCTGCCAAAAACGCACACGCGCCCCGCATCCGGTGAAAGGATGCGGGGCGCGGTTTATTCTGTTGGGGGCTGCCCTCGTCATGCCCTGCCGCTCAGCGCGGCGGAGACGATCTCCCGCGCGGGCCAGAAGGCGCACAGGTGCAGCCGGGTGATCTGCCCGACAAACGGGGTGAAGGACGCCACCAGCACGGGCAGCGCCGCGCAGACGGCGTCCGGCTCGTCGATCAGCAGGGTGGTGTGGGGCGTCCATGGGACGCCGGGGCGGGGCATGATATCGCACGCGCCGTGCAGCGCATCCAGCCGGGGATTCCGCTCCGGCGCGCAGAAGAGTACCTTCCCGCCGGCAAACAGGCCGATATGGCTGAAATGAACCGGGAAGGGCGCAGTCTCTGCAGCGACGCGCCGTGTCAGCTCTGCGGCCTCCTGCTCCCGCTCCAGCGGGAACGTGGCCAGACTGATGTGATAGGGAAGCCCGGCGGTCTGCGTGCCGGTGAAGCCCGCCCCGCGGAGCGCGGCATACCATGAGGAAATGCGCTGCTGCGAATGCTCGTCCAGATCCGCCATCAGCGTCAGAAATTGTTCTGCCATACAAACCTCCCTGATCTTGCCGGTCATCCGGCGTCACAGCACCATGATCAGCGTGCCGGCGCCGATCAGGATGCAGCCGATCAGCGACCTTACGGTGAACTGCTCATGCAGGAACACGAACGCCAGAATCAATGTGATGACGACGCTCAGCTTATCGATGGGGACAACCTTCGACGCGTCGCCCAGCTGCAGCGCCTTGTAATAGCAGAGCCATGAAGCGCCGGTCGCCAGCCCCGACAGGATCAGAAACAGCCAGCTCTTCCGGCTGATGGCGGCAAGGCCGCTCTGGGCATGGGTCACAAAGACCATCCCCCATGCCATGGCGACCACCACAACAGTCCGGATCGCGGTCGCCAGATTGGAGTTGACGCCCTCCACGCCGACCTTCGCCAGAATGGAGGTCAGCGCGGCGAACACGGCGGAGAGGAATGCGAGGATCAGCCACATACCGTTTCTCCTTTGTGATGGATTTGCTATATGATAGCATGAATGCCGCCGGGGATCAACCGCGTATACAGCAAAGCTCCCCTTCGCTCCGGGAGGGGCTTATTGGCCGGGATCCGCTGCCCGCAGACAGCGGCGGGCTATCTGCGGGGCCAAGGCGTGAGATGCCGATACACTGCCTGATCAGGGAGCTCCTTGCGATATACTGCATGCCCAATATGCCTGCCGGAGTTCGCCGGCCCCCTTTGTCCGGAGCATATAAGAATCAGAATCCGGCTGACCTCGTGAATAGCGCATGCAGCCGGTAATGGATGTCGAAGCAAAAGAAAACCCTCAGTCTTGCGACTGAGGGTTGGTGGAGCATACCGGATTCGATACCTAAGACCTCTGCAATGCGAATGCAGCGCGCTGCCGAAGCATGCCTGTCTCAGCCCCAAAGTGTCAGTCGTCCATTGGCAGGTTGCTTTTCCCAAGATTGCATTTGGAGCAAAGTGTTTGTAGATTATCTATAACGGTATCTCCTCCTCTTGACCACGGAATAATATGGTCAATGTGTAATTGAACTGAGGGATCTGAGGCAGGAGAGGCACCGCATAAGCAGCATTTGAAATTATCGCGCTGCATCACTCTGAAACGCAAACGAAGATTAATATCACGGAGAGTCCTGTGCTTACACAAAGGAAAAGTCTTGTTTTCTACAATAGTGGGCTTTTTGACTTTGATGTCTGCTTGTACATTATTCTCGTTAAGATTATCATTCTCTTCACTTGCGTCTCTTTCTATCCATTGTATGAATTCTTCGAGCGCTTGACGCCAACCACCGAAACGTCTTGTAAATGTATTTAGCGTATAGCACGACAAACCATTCTTGACATCAGTAGACGTAGGCTGTCTTCCTAAAGCTATCCACATCCTCTCAATCTCTTCAAATAGTTTATTAGTGTCAATTCGCTTTCCAGAAACTTGCTTATATGGTTCTAGACCGGCTAGTTCTAATGCGTTATTCCAAGATCCAAAATGCTTGAAACATGTAGAACTTGAGTATTCTCCAAATTCATTATACTCATGACTACTGTATGTTCTTTTATTTAGTATTGTCGATACTCTCACAATATCTAATAGCAATTCTTCATCTGTTACTTCGCGATGAAAATGACTGCTCTTTGCTGCAGCACTCTGATAAACATTAGGAGCAATTCCACATAGCATTAATGCGTTATTCCATCCACCAAAGCGACGGCGAAAGGTATTTAAGCCATATTTTCCATATTGTTTGTATTGAACCTGACTTAACGAGTTGTTTCCTACGATAGAATGAACGCGTTTTATATCCTCTAATAATTCGTCATCTGTCAAATTCCGATGATAATCATTCAATACAAATTTCATTTGCAACACCTCATACATATGATAACATAAAATAGACCGTGCTTCAATTAAGTCGAAATAAAAACAGAGAATCCTTGTAGAATTCTCTGTCTCTGGCAAACTATGCATTGAGCACTGCGAATGCGCCGCTGCCAACTGTGCTGCTACCCCAAGTGAATCGGTTCATTTTCTTGTTCGGATTATTTCCTTGTGCAGCTTGGTTGGTTATAGAACTGATATTCATACATAATGCAAAAGACCTTCTCTTGTGAGAAGGTCTTTGTGGTGGAGCATACCGGATTCGATACCTAAGACCTCTGCAATGCGAATGTAGCGCGCTACCAAAGCATACCTAACTCAACCCCAACAATGCATTGCAAAAAAGACAGCTGGTAACAGAAAACTTGACACCCCCCAATTCAATAAGCTATAATTAGGAAAAATAAGTATGAAATGAGGGATGACGTCCGGAGGCATTTGGCAGCATAGACGCAGCTGCAAGTGTCACTGGAAAAGAGCGGATAGAATCAACTTCAGATAGGGCAATCGAATTGCCTCTATTTGTTGTGGTTTTATTTGCTCTGTACGTCATTGGATATATTATTCAGCGCAGAGCAAATAAAGCTTTGCGCTTTTTGTTTGCGTCGATTGAAGAAAGGAAGAATGAATATGTATTCTAAACTGCTTGCACTGCTAAACAAGCCGGAGATCTATGAGGGTAACGAACAGCCGTTTTGGGACGATAAGCATATATCCAAGATGATGCTGCAGGCTCACTTGAATCCAACTCTGGAAGCGGCCAGCCGTACCGCGGAATTTATGGATCGATCTGCCCGATGGATTGCACAGATCGCCCCTCCGGCTCAATTCAAGCGATTGCTGGATCTGGGCTGCGGCCCCGGTTTATATGCGCAGCGCTTTTACCGCATGGGGTATACGGTAACTGGGATCGATCTCTCGCGCCGCTCTATCCGGTATGCAAAGGATCATGCTCACAAGGAGGGAATGGATATCTGTTATGTATGCGGCAACTACTGCCAGTTGGATTCCAAAGAGATGTTTGATTTGGTCACATTGATCTATTGCGATTATGGAGCGCTGTGTCCATCGGATCGCCGTGAGGTACTGCGGCGCGCGTATGCCAGTTTGCGTCCGGGAGGACGGATGATTTTGGATGTGTTTTCTCGTGCGCACGCAGAGCGCTTCAGCGCATATCAAGTCTGGAAACATTGTCCAGATGGAGGGTTCTGGCGCGAAGGTGCGCATCTGGTGCTGGAAGAGGGTTTTTTGTGTCCGGAGCATGTCATCGGCAGACGTATTGCAGTCGTCACCCCTGAAGAAGAAAGTGTGTATAATCTATGGAATACCTGCTATACACCGCAGAAGCTGCAAGAAGAAACGCAGGCAGCCGGTTTCGAGGTGTGCGGTATGTATGGCGATGTTGCCGGCGCTGCATATACAGAAGATTGTGATACGCTTGCCATTGTGATAGAAAAAAGATAATTGCGGGTATTTCACACAACAAATCATCTGCTTTTGTCGCTGAAATCCATACATAATGCAAAAGTCCTTCTCTTTCGAGAAGGACTTTGTGGTGGAGCATACCGGATTCGAACCGGTGACCTCTACAATGCGAATGTAGCGCGCTACCAACTGTGCTAATGCCCCATATGGACTTGTCAGGAACGGAGCATATTATAGCACAAACCTGCGGGGAATGCAAGCCCTTTTTATGCGGGACAGGGGCTTGGAGGCAAAAAGCCCGGCCCGGAGCGTCGGGGCTCCGGGCCGGGGGAGCAGCGTATGCCTGCGGGGATCACTTCACGGGCTTGCCGTCCGTGCCGATGGTGGTCCACTGCCCGTAGCGCTGGACGGTGGCCTTGCCGTCGGCGAAGTCCGTCGCGTCGTCGTAGATGAGGGGCACGACCTCCTCACCGGCCTCGTTGATGAAGCCGCACATGCCGTTGAGCTTCACCAGCGCGAGGCCGTCATGGAAGTCGTTGGCGGCGTTGTACTTGCAGGAGATGACCTGCTTGCCGTCGCGGCTGATGTAGCCGTAGTAGTTGCCGTTCCTCACCAGCGCGCGCTCGCCGCTGAAGTGATGGATCTCATCCCACTGGTTGCCCGTGATGGTGCGGCCGTCCCTGTGGATCATGCCCTTCTTGCCGTCCACAGTGGTGAGGCAGTAGCCCTCCTCGTTGAAGGACAGGGAGGAGGCATAGGTGACGATCACGCCCTTCTGGTTCATGTAGGCGTCCTTCTTATTATGCTTGATCTTCCAGTAATTCCCTACCGCAGTCGGCTCCGTGTCGCTGATATATTTGCCGTTGAGGTTGATGTAAATGTAATCGTCTGCACTGCTGCCGTAGGAGTAATCGCTGATGCCGATCCTGGCGAAGCCGTTTTTGAACGAACCAGGCTTCTTGATATAGCGGCTATCCCCATCGACCTTGACCGTCTCGTTCAGAATCTTCACACCGTTCAGGTCGATGAGGGTCCAGCCGTCTGTGTTCCAATAATCCTCATAGACCATCGCGCGTTCCTGGCTGAAGTCGGTCGCCTGACTGTATTCACCTTTCAGCAGGTGCTCGCCCGTTGTCGTCAGATAGTTGTAATGCTTACCGGTCTTCACGAGAGCGCGCTCGTCGGAGAAGTCGTGAACGGTTTCATACTTGGGCTCGCTGTGCACGGAGCCGTCCTTGCGGATGAAGCCCCATTTGCCGTCCTTCTTTACGCCGGCATAGCCCTCGCAGAAGTCAAGACAGCTGTCCCACTGGAAGTCGGAGATCAGCTCGTCGTTCGCGTTGGCGAAGCCCCATTTGCCGTTGCGCTTCACGGCGCGCAGCCCCTCGGATGCCTCCCTCACCTCGTCGGCGAAGAGGATGTTCAGCTTGTTGCGCAGGCGCACGGTGCGCTCGGGCGCGTCGAGCACCGGACCCATGGCCTCATACTGATCCGCCGCGAGGATGTAGCCGTTGACGTCGCCGGCGATGCCGCGGGCTTCGTTGGCCATTGCGCTTCCGTAGGCGGCCAGCGTGCCGGCGTCCGCCTGACCGGGAACCGGAAGGGCGCGCAGATGCGCCGCCAGCTCCTCCGCCTCCGGGTATCCGCCCATCCGGGCGAACGCGGTCTCTGCTGCGTCAAAGTCGCCGGCCTCCAGCTTGGAAAGACCCTCGGCGCAGGCCGTGATGCTGGCGAGGTGCGCGGGCGCATCGCGGAAGTCCGCGGCGGCGGCATAGGCGGCCTTCGCGGTATCAAGGCCCGCTGCGTCGCCGGCCAGCCATGCGGCCTCGGCGACGAGACCCTCGGCGTAGGAGGCGAAGGCAGACGCGTCCTCATAGCCGTCCACAAGGCGGAGGGTCGCGGCGGCGGCGGCGTAATCGCCGTCCTCAAAGATCTCTTTGCCCTTCTCATACAGATCCGCCTTGGCATCGGCCAGCAGCGCGGGCGCATCGCGGAAATCACCCAGCGCCGTCAGGACGGGCAGCGCCTGCGAGAGGGCGGTCGAGTTGAGCATCTGGCGCGCATTGCAGTATTCGATCAGCTTGGGCGCGTCGCCGTAATCGCCCAGCAGGGCAAGGCGGGTCGATGCGGCGGCGTACTCGCCGGCGTCCACCATCGCGGCGGCGGCGTCATAGTAGGCCGAGCGGCAGGCGTCGGCGCGCTCTGCGCTGTCGCGGAAGCCGTCCATCGCGTCAAAGGCGGCGGCGGCGTCCAGATAGAGTGCGGCGTTCGCTTCGCTCTTCGCCTGAAGGGCCAGCGCGGAGACGTACTCGACCTGCTTGTCGGCGGTGTTGTAGCCGGGCTGGCTGCTGTAGTAGGCGGCGGCGTCCTCATAGCGCGCCTCGGCGAGCGCGGCCTCCGCGAGGGCGAAGAGGGTCTCGCGGCAGGCGGCGGCGCGGTCTGCGCTGTCGCGGAAATCGCCCAGCGTCTCATAGCGGTCGGCTGCGGCGGCATACTGGACGGGATCCTCCTTCGCGGCGGCCTCCTGCTTCATGGCAAGGGCATAGGCTGCGAGCTTCCCGCCGTCCTTGTATTCGCCCTGATAGCCGTAGAGCTTGGCGGCGTCCTCATAGCGCGCCTCGGCGAGCGCGGCCTCCGCAAGGGCGAAGAGCGCCTCGCGGCAGGCGGCGGCGCGGTCTGCCGCGTCGCTGAAATCGCCCAGCAGCTCGTAGTGGTCGGCTGCGGCGGCGTATTCGGCGGGGTTCTCCTTCGCCTCGGTTTCCAGCATCATGGCATAGGAATATGTGGTGAGCGTCATGCCGTTCTTGTATTCCGGCTGATAGGAATACAGCGTGGCGGCGTCCTCATAGCGCGCCTCGGCGAAGGCAGCCTCCGCAAGGGCGAAGAGCGCCTCGCGGCAGGAGGCGGCGCGCTCTGCGCTGTCGCGGAAATCGCCCAGCGCCTCATAGGCCCCGGCGGCTGCCACATAGAACGTGACGTCGCCTGCGGCGCTGGCCTCATCCCTGCGGGCGTCGAGGTACTGATGCAGCGCGGCGACCTCGGCCTCGTCGGGGAGGTACATGTACGCATCCGCCGCGCCGTCAAAGTCGCCCGCGGCGAGCGCCGCGTCGCCCATGGCGCGCAGCTCATCCACGCATTCCTGCGCCTTGGCGGCGGCGTCGCGGTATTCGCCCAGCTCGAGGAAGATATTGCGTGCGAGCACCAGCCGGTAGGCGTGCCCTGCCTTCATTGCGCCCTGCATGTCGTCCATACCATAGTAGTATTCGGACAGCTGCGCCCACTCCGGCTGATCCTCCGCGATGGTGAGGATGGTGCCGGCGTAGCCGTATTCCTGCTGATCGGCCAGCGAGACGGCGTAGTCATGCACGAGGTACTGCGCGGCATGGGCGCGGTCCGCGGCGTCGCGGAAATCGCCCAGCGCCGTGAAGGCGTCGCGGGCGAGCAGGGAGGCCTCCCAGAAGCGCTCCAGATCCTCCCATTCGGCGGTATCGTCCCAGAGCTTTTTATCAAAGGCGGCGCGCTTGCCCTCGGCCTCGCTGTAAAGGCGGCAGGCCTCGGTGTAGCTGACCATCGCGAGGCTGTCGCGGTAGTCCGGCTGATGGCCGAAGAGCGTCGCCGCGGCGGCGTAATCGCCCTGCTCAAGGGCGGTCACGGCGTTGGTATAGATGCTCTCGGGGATGGACTGGGCGCGCTGCGCGCTGTCGCGGAAGTCGCCCAGCTTCGCATACATCGCCGCCGCGCGGGTGTAGTTGGCGATGTCCGCGCCGCCCTTCTCCTCCAGCTTCCGTGCGTCGAGGTAGACGCCCAGCTGCGCCAGATCGTCATAGCCGGAGAAGAGGCTGCTGTCCTGTATGCGGCTGAGCTGCGCGCGGGCGACGAGGAGCGTATCCGCGTCCATGCTTGCCTGCAGCGCCTGATAGGCCGCCTCGACGCAGGCCGTCCTGCGCTGCGCGCTGTCGCGGAAATCGCCCAGATCCGCATAGCCCTCCGCCGCGTCGATCAGGTTCCCCGCGGCTTCGTCGTCGCGGGCGAGGGCATAGCCGCGCAGCTTGCCGCTGTCCTTGTAGGCGCGGCCCTTCAGGTAGGCGAAGATGTCTGCGGAGGCGGAGAAGCGCCCCTCCTCCAGCAGGCGCAGGCCGTCCTCGTGGGCGGCGGCGCTGACGCTGACCGTGTGGCTCTCGCGGAAGACGCCCAGCGAGGCAAACAGCGCCTCCGCGACGTCATAGTTGTCCGGGGATTCCGGGGCGGCGTTCAGGGTGTCCTGCGCCAGATAGTACTGCGCCTGCATCGGCGCGTCGCGGAAATCGCCCAGCGCCGCCATCGAGGCGGCGGCCAGCGCGTAGTTCCCCTCGCCGGCGAGGACATGGGCGCGGCAGTATACGGACAGGCGGGAGGCCTCCTCGTATCCGCCCAGCGCGGCGAAGGCGTCTGCGGCCTCGGCGTAGCTGCCGTCGACCATGAGCTTCTGCGCCTCGCGGTAGCTCTTGCCGGTCCCGATGAGCGCGCAGCCGCTCAGGCACAGGGCCATCAGCACAAGCAGCGCGAGGCAGAGGCATTTCTTCCGGGTATTCATACGGATGCTCCTTTCGCGGTGAGGGTGGGGCCGCAGCATGCGCGCCGCGAACCTTTGCTTCCTATTGATATGATTATAACATAACCTTTTCCATGCCGCAAGACGATCGGGGCGATGGATAGGAATTGCGCGCGGGCTCTTGACGCGGAAGGCGATCCGGAGTATAATGCAAATGAGAATGATTATCACTTTTGCGCGCAAGGCGGGGTGCATGATCAAATATACAGCGAGGTGAAGGGTATGAATATCTGGATGCTGATCGGTGTGTTCGCGCCGTTCTTCGGCACGGCGCTGGGCGCGGCTGGCGTGTTTGTTCTGCGGGGTGGGCTGGGCGACAGGCTGCGCCGGTCGCTGCTGGGCTTTGCCTCCGGGGTGATGGTGGCGGCGTCCGTGTGGTCGCTGCTGATCCCGGCGATGGACCAGTGCGCGGATATGGGGAAGCTGGCGTTCCTCCCGGCGGCGGGCGGCTTCCTTGCGGGCGTGTTCTTCCTGCTGCTGTTGGATCGGTTCGTCCCGCACCTGCATGCCTGCAGCGAGGAGCCGGAGGGCCCGCGCTGCGCGCTGGGGCGCTCGGCGATGATGGTGCTGGCGGTCACGCTGCATAATATCCCGGAGGGCATGGCGGTGGGCGTGATGTTCGCAGGGCTGCTCTCGGGCGGGGAGGCGATGACCCTCGCCGGGGCGATGACGCTCTCCGCGGGCATCGCGATCCAGAACTTCCCTGAGGGCGCGATCATCTCCATGCCCCTGCGCAGCGAGGGGATGAGTGCGCGGCGCGCGTTTGCCTATGGCGCGCTCTCGGGCATTGTGGAGCCGGCGGCGGCGCTGATCACCATGGCGCTCGCGGCGTATCTGACGCCGGTGCTGCCCTTCACGCTGGCCTTCGCGGCGGGCGCGATGATCTACGTCGTCGTCGAGGAGCTGATCCCCGAGTCCGCGGCGGGCGGGCATTCCAATATCGGCACGATCGCCTTTGCGCTCGGCTTTGCGCTGATGATGGCGCTGGACGTCGCGCTGGCGTGATGACGAACGAAAGAGACGGAGGGCACCATGGAAAAGACGAGACTGGAACTGCGGGACTTCATGCGCTATGCCTACCTCTCCCAGATCGCGTATGCGCCGGACGGGCGGCACGCCACCTTTGTCGTGCAGCGCGCGAAGGAGGACGGGGAGGGCTACCTCGCCGACCTGTATGTGATGGAGACGGGCAGCCGCGCCGTGCGCCGCCTGACCTCTGCGGGCGACTGCAGGAGCTTCATCTGGCTCAATGAGCGGGAGATCCTCTTCCCCTCCGCGAGGGAGAAGAAGGACAAGGAGCGCATCGCCGGCGGCGAGCCGCTGACCGTGCTCCAGCGCATCGCCGTGGACGGCGGCGAGGCGGAGGAGGCGCTGCGCCTGCCTCTGAAGGTCACCGCCATGCAGCTGCTGGGCGACGGGCGGCTGGCCGTGATCGCGAACACCGACCTGCGCATGGGCGACTACCACGCGATGGACGAGGCGGAGCGCAAGGCCGCCATGGAGCGCGTGCAGGCGGAGAAGGACTACAAGGTGCTGGAGGAGATCCCCTTCTGGTTCAACGGCAAGGGCTTCATCGACGGCAAGCGCGGGCGGCTGATGATCGTCTCCATGGACGGGGAGATCACGCCCGTGAGCGGGCCGCGCATGCAGGTGGAGCAGATCGCCGTGGACGGCAGCCGCGTGCTCTACAGCGGTAAGGTCTTCGAGGGCAAGTCCCCGCGCACGAGTATGCTGTGCCAGTATGACGCGGCGACGGGCGAGGACGCGATGCTGATCCCGGGCGACCTGCTGCGCGTGGGGCAGATCGGCTGGTGGCGCGGGGAGCCGGTGTTCTTCGGCAGCCCGATGGACAGGCACGGCGCCAACCAGAACCCCGCGCTCTATGCGGTCCGCGGCGGGGAGGTCGTGCAGCTCTTCCTGCGCGACGAGTCCCCGGGGAGCAACGTCGGCTCGGACTGCCGCCTCGGCGGGGGAAAGAGCGTGATCTTCGCCGACGACGGGCTGTATTATACCGTCGCCTGCCGGCAGGACACGAAGCTCCTGCGCGTTGAGAAGGACGGCACGGCGGCGGCGCTTATCGAGGGCTGGGGCTCTGTGGACTGCTTTGACGTGCACGAGGGGAAGATCCTCGCCGTGGCGATGCGCGGCCTGCGCCTGCAGGAGCTCTACGCGCTGGAGGGCGGGGAGATGAAGCAGCTGACGCAGTTCAACGAGGCGATCTATGAGGGAAAGACGCTCAGCTGGCCGGAGCCGCTTGATATCGTCTCCGACGGCGTGGCGGTCGAGGGCTATGTGATGAAGCCGGTCGGCTATGACCCGGCGAAGACCTACCCTGCGATCCTCGATATCCACGGCGGGCCGAAGACGGCGTTCGGCCACGTCTTCTTCCATGAGATGCAGGCATGGGCGAACCTTGGCTACTTCGTCTTCTACTGCAACCCGCGCGGCGGCGACGGGCGCGGCGACGACTTCGCCGATATCCGCGGCAAATACGGCACGATCGACTATGACGACCTGATGCGCTATACCGACGCGGTGCTGGCGGCGTACCCGCAGATCGACGCGTCGCGCGTGGGCGTGACGGGCGGCAGCTATGGCGGCTTCATGACCAACTGGATCATCGGTCATACGGATCGCTTTGCTGCGGCGGCGTCCCAGCGGTCCATCGCCAACTGGATCTCCAAGAGCAACACGACGGACATCGGCTACAGCTTCAACGCCGACCAGATGCTCTGCGACGCGTGGAGCGACGTGGACAAGCTCTGGTTCCATTCCCCGCTCAAGTACGCGGACAAGTGCGTCACGCCGACGCTGTTCATCCATTCCGACGAGGACTACCGCTGCTGGATGGCGGAGGGCCTGCAGATGTTCACCGCGCTGAAGGTGCACGGCTGTCAGGCGCGGCTGTGCCTGTTCCACGGGGAGAACCACGAGCTCTCCCGCTCGGGCAGGCCGGATCACCGCCTGCGCCGCCTGACGGAGATCACGGACTGGTTTGACCGGTACCTGAAGAAGTAAAGTGCAGGGAGACAGCGATATGCCTGCGGATCATGCGGTCCGGCAGGGAAAAGAAAAAGCGGGCATCCGGAGAGCCGGATGCCCGCTTTGCATGCGGGGGAGGGGACGCGGGGCAACTCTGCCGGAGGGGGAATGGCGGACCGGGGCGTTTGAGCCATTATCTCAATTCGGCGAGTTTATTGGTGTTCGCAATCACAATCAGCTTATCATCCGCCTGCAGCGGCGCATGGGGATCAATGTCCACGCTGACGGATTCTCCTTTGAGGATTGCCACGACGTTGATGGAGTACGCTTTGCGCAGATTCAGCTCAATCAGGTTCTTGTTGACCCACTCCGGTCTGACTTCCAGTTCGATCATCGAGACATTCTTCGCAAGGGAAATCATGTCCACAAAGCCGGAGCTGAGCAGATTCCTCGCTAAGCGGATGCCGGATTCATTCTCGGGGAAGACAACCTTGTCTGCGCCGACACGGATGAGGATCCTCTGGTGCATTTCATTGGCGCATTTCGCAATCACGGTCTTCACGCCGATCTCCTTGCAGAGGGTTATCGCCATCACGCTGGCTTCCAGGTTGTTGGCCATTGCGACAATCACCACATCCACATTGGAAATGCCGAGCTGCCGGATGACTTCGTGATCCGTGATGTCAGCGCATTTGCAGATCGGCAGTTCGTCTGCGGCGGCATTCACAATCCTTTCATCGGAATCCACAGCAATGACTTCCATGCCGTTGCTGACGAGTTCGCGGGCTACGGCAATACCGTACCGTCCCAGACCAAATACAGCATATGTTTTTTTCATCGTCAGATCAACCTCCTTTATCCGATACTGATCTCTTCCGTGGGATTCCTGATGATGTTCGGATGCTTCTTTCCGGAATTCAGCGCAAGCGCCAGAGAGATCGGCCCTACTCTGCCAAGGTACATGGTGCCGATGATAATCAGTTTTCCTGCGGTATTCAGATACGGCGTCATATCCCGGGTGAGCCCCACCGTCGCGGTGGCGCTGATGGTTTCAAAAAGGATATCCAGGGCGTCGGCATCGGAAACGGCAGAAAGCAGAAGCGTGGATGTAAACATAATCGAAAAGGACATCAGCGTCACGGCCACGGCCTTGTTGACCGCCTGCTTGGATATGCTGCGCTGAAACATGGAAACATCGTGCTTGTTCTGAATCGTTGCAATCGCCGACGCCGCCAGAACGGCAAGCGTCACCGTCTTGATGCCGCCCGCCGTTCCGACGGGGGAACCGCCGATAAACATGAGCAGCAGGCAGAGGATGGAGGACGCGCTGGTCAGATCCTGCTGGGGAACGGTCGCAAAGCCGGCTGTCCTCGTGGTGATAGACTGGAACAGCGAAATCTGGAGCTTGTCCCAAAGAGACAGATTGCCGATGGTCAGCGGGTTATCATATTCAAATATACAGATCAGTATGCCGCCGCCAAAGATCAGGATCAGAGACGTGGAAATGGCGATTTTGCTGTGCAGAGAGAGATTCCGGAAGGCTCTGCGCTTCTTCCCGGCGCTTTCTTTGCCAAGCCCCAGCACATCCCACCACACAATATATCCGATACCGCCCAGAATGATCAGCAGGCTGGTAACGGTATTGACGAGGGGATCTGTCGCGTAGCCGCACAGGCTGTTCTCGCCGATGATGTCAATACCGGCATTGCAGAAGGCAGAGATGGATGTGAATACGGATATCCAGATCCCCCGCAGGCCAAACTCCGGGATAAATACGATCATGTAAAGCAGCGCGCCGGTTCCTTCCACAAGGAGGGTTCCCAGAAGCATCCGTTTGACGAAGCGCACGATGCCGGAAAGGCTGTTCAGGTTGCATGCGTCCTGCAGCAGAAGCCGGTCGCTGATCCCTATCCGCTTCTGCAGCAGAATCATCAGCGCAGACATCATCGTGATGACGCCCAGACCGCCCACCTGAATCAGCACCAGAATAACGACCTGCCCGAACGCGCTCCATGTCGTGGCTGTGGGAAGCGTTACCAGACCGGTTACGCATGCGGCTGTTGTGGATGTGAACAGGGCGTCCCAATAGGGCACTGCGCTGCCGCTCGCAGAACTGACCGGCAGGGACAGCAGCAGGCTTCCTGCGAGAATCAGCACCAGAAAGCTGAGCATGATCATTTGGGTTGTGGAGAAGAAAGATTTCTTTTTCACCATAAGCAGCATCCTTGTTGGAATCATGAGACTCCGGGTCCGGCAGATCCTGTTGATTCTGCCCCGAAAGGCGAAAGGGAACCCTCGGCCTCTGCAGTCAGCTGGTTCCCTTTTGTGGTTTTCGGTCATTATATCGTATTCTGCTCTGGCTGTCAATGAACCGGGGACAGCGCCATGCGGCTCAGGCCGTCTGCCTGCCCGGGCGCCGTCAGCTCTCCCTGCGGAATAATTCAGCCGCCATGAGGAGGATGCCCAGCACGATAAACGCGGCAGAGAGGACAAACAGCGGCATCAGATCCATCTCGATCACGGTTGACCATAGTCTTCCAAGCCTGCTGTCCCATGAGGAAACGAGGTGATTCCCGGCAATAAACACAATCGCTAACGCCCAGATGCTGCCCAGCAGCGAAAAAAACCCGCCGATCAATGCTCGCTTCATACTATCCATCCTCCTTGGAATTCGGTTTTGATCTGTTGGCGCGGCGTTCCCCTCTCAGCCGAAAAGCGGCTGCAAATCCTTGGCTCCCCCTGTGGGGGAGCTGTCACCGGAGGTGACTGAGAGGGCGTGACATATATTAAATGGCAATGCGCCGCTTGTCTTCCCGGATGATTCCCGCTCACTCGCGGTAGGCCGTCATCGCGCGGTAGCGGTTGGCGATGAGGGTATAGAGCAGCTCGCAGTACGGCGAGAGCGGCTGATCCTTCTGATGCACCATGCACATCGCGGGCATGAACGCATCCGGCCCGAGGTGATAATGCGCGAGCCTGCGCATGCTCGCGCTGTCGCAAAGGAGCGAGATGAACGGGCAGAGCATCGCCATCGAGCCGGAGACGGCGAGGCGCTTGGCAGTCTCGATATTCTCGCAGGTGACGGCGATCTGCGGGGAGAAGCCCGCCGTCTCAAAGAGCTTGTCAAAGTAGGGGCGGGACGGGCCGCCGTCGCGCGGATGGACGAACCGCTCCTCCCGCGCCTGCGTGAGGCTGATGGTCGAGCCGGAGGGGAATCGCTTGCCGAAGGCGGACTCGCGGCTGATGAGCAGGACGATCTCGTCTGCGGCGATCTGCCGGTAATCCAGCTTCGCATAGCGCGCCGCATCGGAGAACAGCGCGATATCCAGCGTGCCCTGCTCCACGCGCTGCGCCAGCTCCTGCGGCGTGCCCTCGGTGCATTCGATGCGCACATCCGGGTAGGTGCGGTAGAAGTCGTGGATCACCTGCGGCAGCAGCTCGCACGACCTGTGCAGCATCACGCCAATGCGCACGACGCCCTGCGCATTGCCGCGCATGATGCTCAGCGCCTCGGTCAGCTGCGTCTCCAGATGGATCATCCGCCGCGCCGTCTGCACGTACAGTTCGCCCGCGGGCGTGAGCGTCAGCGGCTGGCGGCCGCGCACGAAGATCGGCTCGCCCAGCTGCATCTCGATCTGGCGGACGGTCTGCGAGAGCGTGGGCTGGGTGATGTACAGCGCGCGGGCGGCGGCGGTGAAGCTGCCCTCCCTGAGCGTGGTGAGGATGATCTGTGCATGGCGTGTATTCATCTGAGCGCCTCCTGACCGGCTGATCCATAGGTTTTTATCTATATTCATTGTAAAGGAAGCGCGCGGGTTTGTCCATGATAACTTTTTCCGCGCGGCGCGGGGATTGAGTCGGGCGGCGATGAGGTGTATAATGGGGAGGAAATGACAGGGGATCATCCCCATTCCATAGACAAGGGAGAGAACGATATGACCATCAGGGAGAGACTGAGCGCGTTCCGCGCGATGATGAAAGACAAGGGGATTGCTGCGGCGATCGTGCCCACAGCGGACAGCCATGCCTCCGAGTATCTGGCGGATTACTTCAAGACCCGCCAGTGGCTCTGCGGCTTCACCGGCTCCGCCGGCACGCTGGTCGTGGGGCGGGAGGAGGCCGCGCTCTTCACCGACGGGCGCTACTTCATTCAGGCGGAGCGCCAGCTGGAGGGCAGCGGCGTGACGCTGATGCGCATGGGCGTGGAGGGCGTGCCGTCCGTAGAGGCCTATGTCCTTTCGCTCGTTGAGGCGGGAGAGGCTGTGGGTATCGACGGCGCGGTCTTCGGCGCACAGGCGGCGAAGGCGCTCGAGGCGCAGCTTGACGCCGCCGGGGCGGGGCTCGTCATGACGAGCGACTGGTTCGCTCAGCTCTGGCAGGACAGGCCCGCCATGCCGGATGCGCCCGTCTTCGCGCTGGAGGACAGCTGCTCCGGCTGCCCGGCGGCGAAGAAGCTCGAGCAGATCCGCGCGAAGATGCGCGAGGCCGGCGCACAGCTGCATGTATGCAATGTGCTGGATGATATCGCGTGGACGCTCAATATCCGCGGCGGCGACGTGCACAACACGCCGGTCGTGATGAGCTACCTGACGGTCACGATGGACGGGGCGGAGCTGTTCGTGGACGGGCGCAAGGTCGGCGACGACGTGCGCGCGCGCCTTGAGAAGGACGGCGTCGCGCTGCGCCCGTATGAGGAGATTGAGGCCGCGCTGCGCGCCGTCGCCCCGGGCACGCCTGTGCTCGCCGATATGAGCAGGCTGACCGCCGCGCTGGCCGGCGCGCTTGCGCATGCGCAGATCATCCCCGGGGAGAACCCGGCCTTCCGCCTGAAGGCGATCAAGAACGACGTGGAGCTGGCGAACCTGCGCCTTGCCCATGTGAAGGACGGCCTCGCCGTCACGCGGCTGATGTACTGGCTCAAGCAGAACGCCGGCGTCATCCCGATGGACGAGATCAGCGTCGCGGAGAAGCTGCTTGACCTGCGCCGCGAGCAGGAGCATTTCATCTCTCCGAGCTTTGACACCATCTGCGCCTACCGCGAGAACGCCGCGATGATGCACTACAAGGCCGCGCCGGGCGCATGCGCCGTGATCGAGCCGCGCGACCTGCTGCTCATCGACTCCGGCGGGCAGTATCTGGAGGGCACCACCGACATCACCCGCACCTTTGCCATGGGCGAGGTCACGGATGAGCAGAAGCATCACTTCACCGCCGTGCTCTGCGGCATGCTGAATCTGGCGAATGCGAAGTTCCTGCGCGGCTGCTCCGGTATCGCGCTGGATATCCTCGCGCGCGGCCCGATGTGGGATATGGGCATCGACTACCGCTGCGGCACGGGTCACGGCATCGGCTACCTGCTCAGCGTCCACGAGGGGCCCAACAGCTTCCGCTGGTACAAGTCCGCCACCCGCAATGAGGACACCGTCCTGCTGCCGGGCATGGTCACCACCGACGAGCCGGGCGTGTACATCGAGGGCAGCCACGGCATCCGCACGGAGAACGAGCTGGTCTGCCGCGAGCTGGAGAGCAACGAGTACGGCCAGTTCCTCGGCTTTGAGACGATCACCTGCGCGCCCATCGACCTTGACGCCGTGCTCCCGCAGGAGATGACCGCCCGCCAGCGCGGATGGCTCAACAGCTATCACGCCTTCGTGCGCGAGACGCTGACGCCGCTGATGCAGGACGAGGCGGAGCGCGCATGGCTCGCCCACGCGACGCGCGCCGTCTGATTCCCAAAAAAACAAGAAAGCCCCATCCGCATGATGCGTCGTGCGGATGGGGCTTTGTGATTGCCGGGGATTGTCAGGGTGATCCGGCTGCCTTACAGGGCGGAGAGGAACTGCCGGATGGTTTCATGGGCGCAGGCCCAGTCCCGCTGGGGATTGTCGAGGATGAGCGTCTGCACAGGCAGCGCGGAGAGAATCCGCAGCTCGCGCGCCTGCCGCTCCTCAAGGCAGCGGATATACCCCTCAAAGCCTGCGGCGCCGGTCTGCCTGCCGTAGCCGCCGTTCACATGATAGGGGATGACGGCGTCGAGCCAGCCGGGGCGATCCTGCGCCGCGCGATGCACGGAGGCGGCGATCTCCGTGTTCTTCAGGTAGATCACAACGGGATGCAGGGGTCTGATGATCTGCGCAATCTCGCGGATATAGCGCATGGAGGTCTCCTCCGGGAAGCCGAAGCGCATCATGGTCTCGCACATGGGATTCTGCAGCAGCACGCAGTTGAATACATAGACGGCGCTGCCGGGGCAGGCGCGGACAAACTGCCGCCACTTGTCAAGCATGACCGGCCTCTCCGCCTCCCACGGCAGGCCGTCATAGATCTTATACGGCAGCAGCTGCTCCAGCAGCCTGCCCGTGAAACGGGACAGGGGGACGATCTCCGCCCTGTCCGACACGAGACCTGCCGGGGCAAGGGCGTGGAATTCATAGTCTGCCGGATGATCCCCCGTCCCCTCGTCGACAAAGCGGACGTCGCCCCTGCCCTCAAGGAGCGACGCTGCGAAGGCGGAGGTGCTGCTCTTGCCGGAGCAGGGCAGGCCCTCAACGATGAACAGCTGATTCTTCATATACACCTCACTGATTCGGATGGACTGTGCCGGAGAGCCGAAGCAAACAGGGGCTCACGCCTCCCCGATATACCGCAGCAGCGGCTTCAGATACGCCCTGTCCGTCCAGTCATGCTTCTGCCCGGGGGCGGACAGCAGATCCCGCATCCACGGCTCGCATAAACGCCCGTCCTGCCCGGCGGCTTTGCTGAGCATCCGGCAGAGCGTCCTGTCAAGGAAGCGCAGCTTCTCCATGTCCCACGCACCGCGGCAGTAGAACAGGGGAATGCCGCTGAGCGCCCCCCTGAGATTTGCCCCGCGCAGCTTCGCGATCGTCGGCTCGTCGTGCGGCGCCGCGCCGACGGCGAACACTGCGATCTTCTTCCCCTGCAGGGCGGCGATATGCTTCTTCAGCACGCCCATCCCGGAGATGGACGAGGCGTATACGCCCCCGCCGAGGAGGATCACGTCATACGCCTGCAGCGAGGCGGCGGCCGCCTTCTTCGCCTCCATCATGTCATAGCCCGTCGCCTCTGCGAGCCAGTCCGCATAGATCTTCGCTGTGCCGTATCTGGACTGAACCAGGATGATGCCCTTGCTCATGGATGAACCTCCTTCAGGTTGTCTCCGATCTGGATGATGGTCTTGATGGTGGTCTGCAGCTGCTCCCGGCTGACGCCGTCAAACAGCCGCGTCATGACGCTCATCGCCGCCTGATCGTTCTGCGCGCAGAATGCGAGGCATTCTTCCGTCAGCGCGATGCGCTGCTTGCGCCGGTCCTGCTCGTCCGGCGCAATGCGGACAAAGCCCTTCCTCTCCAGCTTCAGCAGGATCTGCTTGGTATTCTGATGGGAGCAGCCCATGATCTGCGCCAGCTCCCGCACGGTCGGCGCCTCGCGGCACATGCTGATGCAGATCACGGCGAAGAACTGCTTCCAGCTGATGTCCTTCATTGTGCTGTCGGCGATCGCCTGAAACCTGTTGTCAAATGCGCTGAGCAGGCCGATCAGGAAGAAGGGGGACTCCGTGTCCGCGAAATCCATCCGCCCGCTCTGCATCACGTCTCTGATGGTCATACCGTCCTCCGATGGGTAATAGATTACCTTTCTGCGGAAATGGTAACACATTACCTTTTCTTTGTCAAGGGGGTGTGAAGGAGACGGAACTGCGCGGGACACAGAAAAAGCCGCGGCTGGCAGCCGCGGCAGCAGATCATATGAGTGGTCAGCCCTTTGCCTCCGCGATCACGGCGAGGATCTTATCCGCCGCGCCCGATGCGCCGGGGCATGCGCGCAGGCCCTGCGCGACAGCCTGCGCCGCGCGGCGATAGGATGGGTCGCCAAGGGCGGTATCCGCCGCCTGACGAAGGGCCTTCGCTCTGCGGGAGGCGGGCTTCACCGCCGCGCCCAGCTGCAGCGCCCGCGCGGCGACGCCCTTCTGCTCGTCCGTGACGGGGACGGTCACCAGCGGCACGCCGAAATACAGCGCCTCGCTCGCGCTGTTCATCCCGCAGTGGGTGATGAAGGCGTCCGCCTGCTGCAGCACGGCGATCTGGTCGACCTTCGGATAGACGCTGATATGCGGCGGCAGCGGGCCGAGCGCGGCGATATCGGTATGCTCCCCGGCGGAGATCACGACCTGATACGGCGCGTCGGCGAAGGCGGCGATGCATGCCCTGTACAGCGGGAGCATATCGTTATTGACCGTGCCCATGGAGATATAGAGGAGCTTGTCATGCGTCTTTTCAAACGCGCTGCCCGCCGGGCGCACGGACGGCCCGACGAAGGCGTACTTCTCCGTGAATGTATCGGCGCAGGGCTGGAACTGCGGCGAGGTATAGACGATGGTATGCGTATGCTCGTCGTTCTGGATGATATCCAGCGCGCTCTTTACGGGGTAGCCGTGCGCCTGCAGGCGGCGGATCTCGCGCTGCGCCCTGCCCATGGAGAAGATCGCAGAGAGGATGGTGCCGACGCTCTGGGGCATGATCTTCGCCGAGTGCTGGTTGAAGGCGAAGGTCGTCGTGGAGGAGACGAACGGGATCCCCAGCTTGAGCGCGACCGCCTTGCCCCAGACGGCCATCGAGTCCGCGACGATGCAGTCCGGCTTCAGCTCCTGCATCTGCGCGCAGACGATATCGTCAAGCGCGAGCGTGGTATCCACCAGCACCTTCGTCGAGAACGCCAGATCCTTGCCGATGCGCGCCGCGTCCTTCGGCGTGAGGCGCTGCTCGGTATCATAGGCGTCGCAGGAGACGAAGCGCGCGCCCGCGGCCTCGATCTTCCCCCGCATCATCTCATAGGAATAATAGACGACCTCATGCCCGCGCGCGGTCAGCTCGCGCACCACGCCGAGCGTCGGATTGGTATGCCCGTGCGCCGGGATACAGAAAAAGACGATCCTGCTCATACCCAGCCCTCCTGCGCATCGGCAAAGACCCTGGCGATCATCCCGCTCTGCTGCTCGCGCGGGAGGATCGCCAGCCCGCGCTGTGCATCCCCCAGCACGAGGATCGTCTGGCCCGGCTGCAGGCCGAACATCTCCCTCGCCTCCTTGGGGATGACGAACTGACCCCGCTCCCCGATCCTGACCATCCATGCGTATTTGCCCTGCGGCAGCTCCATATGCGATCCCTCCGTCAACAAGTATGATTGATCATACCAATCATACTGCATATCCCCTTGCTTGTCAAGCAGGCGGCGGGCAGTGCCCGGCGGGCCGTGCCCGCACCCGGTTCCGACCGTGTTGGTTGGGTATAGGTTCTTTGGCGGACGAGGCCGCCGCCATGCTGCGTTCGCGCGGAGGGCGCTCCGCTGCGCGGGCGAAGGGGCTATGGCGGGCGGTGCCCGCACCCACATCCGCCCAAGTTGGTTGGGGATTGTTTCTCTTGCGGACGAGGCCGTTTCTATGCTGCGTTCGCGGCGGGCCGTGCCCGCGTCCACATCCGACCAAGTTAGCTGAGCTTGGCTCTTTTGCGGACGAGGCCGCGGGGATGAGGCAAACGGTATCCAGCGAAATGCTTGTGGGCGATGCACAGAAATACTGGATTTTTGGCCTTTGATCCTGTATAATATGGTCAGACCCATCTGTGCCTGTGCGGCGCAGCGGTACTTCCATGGCGCAGCGCGCTAGAATGAATGGAGGAAATAGATTTATGAAACTGATTATTGCGATTGTTCAGGACGAGGACGCGGGCCGTCTGGTCTCCGAACTGATGGATAACGGCTTCGGCGTGACGAAGCTGGCGACGACCGGCGGCTTCCTGCGCGCCGGCAACACCACGCTGATCAGCGGCGTGGCGGATGAGAAGCTCGACGAGGCGATTGCGATCATCGAGAAGACCTGCCGCAGCCGCGAGCAGATCACCGCCTCCACCACGCCCATGCACGGCGGCGCGGGCGGTGTGTACGTGCCCTACCCGATCCATGTGACCGTGGGCGGCGCGACGGTCTTCGTGCTGGAGGTCAGCCAGTTCCTCAAGGTATAAGCCTGCAATGCGCTCGTTTGATGATTTCAGGGGGCAGTCTGCGCATATCGGGCAGCTGCATGAGGATTTTGCGCGGGGGACGAATGTGCATGCCTACCTCTTCGCCGGGCCGAAGGGGACGGGCAAGCGCTCCGTCGCGCAGCTGTGCGTGATGACCGCGCTCTGCCGCGGGCAGGAGAAGCCCTGCGGCGTGTGCGGCCCCTGCCGCCGCGTGCTGGGCGGCGCGCACCCGGACGTCCATTTTGTGCTGCCCGAAAAGGGGAAGAAGAGCATCGGCGTGGATGTCATCCGCGAGGCGATCGCCGAGGTCGGCGTGAGCGCGTTTGAGGCGGGCGGCAAGGCGATGCTCATCCCCGATGCGGAGCGCATGACCCCGCAGGCGCAGAACTGCCTGCTCAAGACGCTGGAGGAGCCGCCGCAGGGCACGGTGTTTTTCCTGATCACCGATCAGCCCGGCGCGCTGCTGCCGACGATCATCTCCCGCTGCCGCGTGGTGCGCTTCCATCCGCTCTCGACGGAGGAGGCTGCCGCGCGTCTTTGTGCGCTTGGGCTCGGGGCGCAGGATGCGCAGCGCCGCGCGAGGCTGGCCGGCGGCTGCGTCGGGCAGGCGCTCGACATTGACGAGGGGCAGATGGAGCTGCGCCTCGCGCTCTCGGAGGCGGTCTTTTCCGTGCGCTCGCCGGGCGGCGTGCTCGCCGTGGTGAACGCCTATAAGGACGACAAGGAGCGGCAGGCGCAGGTGATGGACGCCGTGGAGGGCATCGTGCGCGATATCCTCGCCGCGCAGGCGGGCGGCGCGCCCATCGAGGAGGCGGGCTATGCCCCGCAGGCGGAGGCCTACGCGAAGAAGGCCCCGCTGGAAAGCGGACTTGCCCTGCAGCGCGCCGTGATGCGCGCGCGCATGATGCTGGGCAGCAATGTGGCCTTTGCCTCCGCGTTTGAATCGATATTGCTGAAAGTTTCGGAGGAATATACCAGATGGTCATGGTAGTCAGGGTGCGCTTCAAGCGCGCCAGCAAGCTGTATGATTTTGACCCGAACGGGCTTGAACTGCATACGGGCATGATGGTCGTGACGGAGACGGCGCGCGGCGTGGAGCTGGGCGAGTGCATGTCCGGGGTGATGAAGCTGCCGGACGACCGCGTGGTCATGCCGCTCAAGCCGATTATCCGCGTGGCGACCGAGCAGGATCTGCAGACGCAGAAGGACAACGAAGCATACGAAAAAGAGGCGTTCGACATCGCGATCGAGCGCATCGCCGAGCATAACCTGGAGATGAAGCTGGTGGACGTGGAGTACACGTTCGACCATTCCAAGATCATCTTCTACTTCACCGCGAACGGCCGCGTGGATTTCCGCATGCTGGTCAAGAACCTGGCCGGCATCTTCAAGACCCGCATCGAGCTGCGCCAGATCGGCGTGCGCGACGAGGCGAAGATGCTCGGCGGCATCGGCCCCTGCGGGCGGCCGATCTGCTGCCGCACATTCCTCGGCGACTTCACGCCGGTATCCATCAAGATGGCCAAGGAGCAGAATCTCTCCCTCAACCCGACGAAGATCTCCGGCCTGTGCGACAGGCTGATGTGCTGCCTCAAGTATGAGCAGGATCAGTACGAGGCGACGCGCAAGCGCATGCCGCGCGTGGGCAGGGAGATCATCACCCCCGACGGCCCCGGCACGATCAATGCGATCAACGTGCTGGAGGAGACCGTGCGCGTGCGCATCGCCGTGGGCGATACGTTCGAGCTGCGCCAGTATCCGATCGACGACTGCCAGCGCCCGAATCAGGAGCCGCCGCGCCAGACAGAGCGCGCGGAGCGGGGCGAGAAGCCCGAGAGAGCCGAGCGCGCGGAGCGGGGCGAGTGGCCGGAGAAGGGCGAGCGCACGGAGAAGGGCGAGAAGCCGGAGAAGGGCGAGAAGCCCGAACGCCGCGAGAAGCCCAAGCGCGAGAAGCCGGAGAAGCGCGAGAAGCCGGAAAAGGGCGACAGGGCGGAGAAGGGCGAAAAGGGCGACAAGCCCGAGCGCCAGAAGGGCGAGAAGCCGCCCAAGCAGAAGCGCGAGACGAAGGAGCCCCGCCAGAAGGGCGAGAAGCAGAGGAACGCCGGCGCGCAGGCCGCGCCCGCGACGGAGGCCGCGCCCATGACGGAGGCCGCGCCCGTGACAGAGGCCGCGCCCGTGACGGAGACCGCGCCCGCGACGGAGACCGCGCCCGCGACGGAGGCTGCGCCCAAGGCGGAGGCCGCCGCGGACGACCTGTTCGAGATCCGCGAGGACGCCGCGCCGGAGGATCTGCTCTGAGTGCGAATTTGTGAATTCAACTTGCAATTCGCCACACAGCGTGATAAAATGAAACAGGTTGATACCGAAAACTGGCCAGGAGGTGAAAAGAATGGCTTATAAGATTACTGACGATTGCATCTCTTGCGGCGTCTGCGCCGGCAACTGCCCGGTGAGCGCGATCAGCGAGGGTGATGGCAAGTACGTGATCGATGCGGACTCCTGCATCGACTGCGGCGCGTGCGCCGAGAATTGCCCGGTGGCCGCTCCGGTCCAGGCCTGATTTCAGGAAAAGTGGATGCATTCGGATATTCCGGGTGCATCCTTTTTCTTTATCAATGATTCTGCAGAGCAGACCGGAGGCGTCTGCCGTCTGTTCCGATATGAGACGCCGCAGCGCCATCTGCTGCGGCATGGGAAATGACACGACAATCAGCGGGCATGGCCCGCCGGGAGGAATCGCATGGGAAAGGGAAAAAGGCGCGGCGTGTCCTTCGGGACGATCTTCATGCTGCTGCTGACGGCCGCGGTGATCGCGGCGACCGCGCTGTTCATCTTCGCGATTGCGGGCGAGGGCCTGTATGAAAAGACGGGCGATCTGCTGCGCACATTCTCCGAGCAGGGGCTCTTTGACATGAGCCCGCAGGAGACGGCTGCGCCCCGCACAGCGCAGGAACGGAACCTGCCGCAGGAGCAGGCGACGCCGATTCCGGCGTTTACGGCGGTGGCGACGCCCACGCCTGTGCCGCAGGCGGCGACCTTCACGCTCGCGGCGGCGGGCACGGTCTACGCGCCCAAGGCGATCCGCCAGAGCGTGCAGGAGGGGACGGATCAGTTCGACTTTGAGCCGGTCTTCGCCGGGCTGGGCGATACGCTGAGCGGCGCGGATCTGGCCATCGCCACGCTGGAGACGACGACCGCCGGCAGCGAAAAGGGCTACGGCAACTACAACACGCCGACCCAGCTGCTGGATGCGCTGCGCTCCTGCGGGGTGGACATGCTGTCCGTGGCGACGGAGCGCGCGCTTGACAAGGGCGTGGAGGGGCTGCGCATCACGCAGAGCGAGCTCTCCGCGCGCTCTCTGGCCTGCGCCGGCGCGCAGACGGACGCAGGCGACGCCGGCCTCATCGGCATCGGCGGGGTGAAGGTCGCCGTGCTGGCCTACACCTACGGCGTCAGCGACGAGGGGCGGGAGAAGACGCGCGCGGCGGATCTCGCCGCCGTGAATCTGCTTGACATGGAGCGCGTGACGCAGGACATCACCCGCGCGCGCGTGAATGGCGCGAACGTGGTGATCGTGCTCCCGCACTGGGGCACGAAGAACAAGCAGGCCACGCCGGACGTCCTGCGCGAGCAGGCGCGGCAGATGGCGCAGGCCGGCGCGGATGTGATCCTCGGCACGCACCCGAACGTCGTGCTGGACACGGAGCGTCTGAGCGTCACGCGGGCGGACGGGCTGACCTATGAGGCGGTGGTCTGCTATTCGCTGGGCAGCCTGCTGACGGACGCGCGCGCGAAGGAGAACACCGCGGGCATGGTCGCGCACCTGAGCGTGACTTACGACCCCGTGTCGCGCAGGACGTCGCTGGGTCCCCTCGCCTGCACGCCGGTATACATCGCCCAGCAGCGCACGGACGGCGGGAACGCATACCGCATCGTGGACACGGACAACGCGCAGGCCGTCGCCGCGCTCAGCGAGGGCGAGCGGCAGGCAGCCGCGGAGGCGGCGGAGCTGGTGCGCAGCATCACAGGACAGGCAGCGCGCGAGGAGGAAGGACAGGGATGAACCAGAAGAGACTGCGGGATTACGGCCTGCAGGCGGGCAGCATGCCGTGCGGCCCGCTCAATAAGATCACGGATGTGCCGGGCGTGCGCGTCGGGCATGCGACGATCCGCGACGCGCGGCATCACACCGGCGTGACGGTGATCATGCCCTGTGAGGACAACATGTTCGCTAAGAAGCTCACGGCGGCAAGCTATGTGCTCAATGGCTTCGGCAAGTCGCAGGGGCTGGTGCAGATCGACGAGCTGGGCACGCTGGAGACGCCCATCGCGCTGACCAACACGCTGAACGTCGGCGTGGTGCACGATGCGCTGGTCAGCTACATGGCGGCGCGCTGCGAGCAGGATCACGTCGCGATGCGCTCGATCAACCCGGTCGTCGGCGAGTGCAACGACGCGCAGCTCAACGCCATCGTGGACAGGCCCGTGCGGCAGGAGCATGTCTTTGCGGCGATCGACGCGGCCTGTGCGGACTTTGACGAGGGCGACGTCGGCGCGGGTGCGGGCACGGTATGCCACGGGCTCAAGGGCGGCATCGGCTCGGCCTCGCGCGTGGTCAGCATCGCGGGGAAGGACTACACCCTCGGCGTGCTCGTGCAGAGCAACCACGGCTCCCTGCAGGAGCTGACCGTCTGCGGGCGGCGGCTGGGCGAGGAGATCATCGCCCGGCGCAATGAGAAGCCGCTGGAGCAGCCCAACGACCGCGGCTCCATCATGATGGTCGTCGCGACGGATCTGCCGGTATCCGACAGGCAGCTGCGCCGCATCCTCAAGCGCTGCGCCGTCGGTCTGGCGCGCTGCGGCAGCTACTTTGGCCACGGCAGCGGCGATATCATGCTCGGCTTCTCCACCGCTAACAGGATGCCCCACGGTGGCATGCACCGCGTCCTCACCCACAGCGTGGTGACGGAGCATTCGCTGGAGATGGCGTTCCGCGCTGTCGCGGAGGCCACGCAGGAGGCCGTGCTCAATTCCCTCTGCTGCGCGGACGATGTGACCGCGGAGGACGGGAAGGTCATCGAGGGCATCGCGAAGTATCTGGGATAAGAGAATAAAGGCCGTGAGGGAATGAGTCCTGAAGGGCTGGAAGAGACAAAAAACGGGCGTCCGGTGATAGGCCGGACGCCCGATTTATATGGTTCATGAGGCAGTTTGCTGTGCGGGGGACTGGCAACCCCTCCGCCCCTTCCGGGGCACCTCCCCTTACACAGGGGAGGCAAGGGGGAGCGGGGATGACCGGAGATCGGTAGCCCCAAAAGGCTCCCTTGTGTAAGGGGAGCTGTCACGGCGTTAGCCGTGACTGAGAGATTGTCTCCCCGCTGGGGGAGCTGTCACCGGAGGTGACTGAGAGGG
>JAGBAV010000086.1 GCA_017938795.1 Clostridia bacterium | reverse complement strand
GTCAGGCCATAGGAAGCCGGGCCGGCAGCCATGTTGTCCGGGTGCAGGGTACGGCCGGTGCCGCCGCCGGAAGCGACGGAGAAGTACTTCTTGCCAGCCTCGATGCGCTCCTTCTTGTAGGTGCCGGCAACCGGATGCTGGAAGCGGGTCGGGTTGGTGGAGTTGCCGGTGATGGAGACGTCGGCATTCTCGTGCCACATGATGGCAACGCCCTCGCGGACGTCGTCAGCGCCGTAGCAGTTAACCTTCGCGCGGTCGCCGGTGGAATACGGAGTGCGGTTCACGATGGTGAGCGCATGGTCTTCCTTGACGTCGGCGGAGAGGTAATCATACTTGGTCTCCACATAGGTGAAGCCGTTGATACGGGAGATGATCATCGCCGCATCCTTGCCCAGGCCGCAGAGGATAACGCGCAGCGGGTTCTTGCGGACCTTGTTCGCGTTCAGCGCGATCTTGATCGCGCCCTCAGCAGCGGCGAAGGACTCGTGGCCAGCCAGGAACGCGAAGCACTCGGTCTTCTCGTCCAGCAGCATGGCGCCGAGGTTGCCGTGGCCGTAGCCGACCTGACGCTGGTCAGCGACGGAGCCCGGGATGCAGAACGCCTGCAGGGCCTCGCCGATGTACTCGGCGGCCTTCGCGGCGGTCTCAGCATTCTTCTTCATCGCGATGGCGGCGCCCAGCTCATAGGCCCACTTCACGTTCTCGAAGCAGATCGGCTGAGTGCTCTCAACGATAGAATAGGCGTCAACGCCCATGGAATTGGTATACGCCTTGACCTCGTCAAAGTTCGCGAAGCCGTACTTCTCCAGCACCGGCTGGAGCTGGGGCATACGACCTTCATAGTTTTCAAACAGAGCCATAATCCGTACGCCTCCTTTATTACTCGTTACGCGGATCGATCCACTTCACGGCGCCGTCCTCGGCCTTGAAGCGGCCATAGGTGCCGATGTTCTTCTCGTACGCCTCGTTCGGGGCCATGCCCTTCTTGATCGCGTCCATCATCTTGCCAAGGGACAGGAACTGGTAGCCGCAGACCTGGTCGTCCTTGTCAAGGGCCATCTTGAGCACGTAGCCCTCGGTCATCTCGAGGTAACGGGTGCCCTTGGCCTTGGTGCCGTACATGGTGCCGACCATGGAGCGCAGGCCCTTGCCCAGATCCTCCAGACCAGCGCCGATGCGCAGGCCGTCGTCGGAGAACGCGGACTGGGTGCGGCCATAGACGATCTGCAGGAACAGCTCGCGCATGGCGGTGTTGATCGCGTCGCACACGAGGTCGGTGTTCAGCGCCTCAAGAATAGTCTTGCCCGGGAGAATCTCAGACGCCATGGCGGCGGAGTGAGTCATGCCGGAGCAGCCGATGGTCTCAACCAGAGCTTCCTCGATGATGCCGTTCTTGACATTCAGGGAGAGCTTGCAGGTGCCCTGCTGCGGGGCGCACCAGCCGATGCCGTGGGTGTAGCCGGAGATGTCTTCGATCTTCTTCGCCTGAACCCACTTACCCTCTTCCGGGATGGGCGCCGGGCCATGGTTCGGGCCCTTGGCAACGCAGATCATTTCTTCCACTTCGCGGGAATACTGCATATTGTGTGTCCTCCTTATCCTAATGAATAGAATGGATTATGTTGTGTATATGCAACCGATTTATTATAGCACAATCCTCCGGCAAAATGGAACACCTTTCACGGTTTTTTTCACAATATACTGAAATTCGGCGGCGGGTTTTCATTCCTGTCGCATGAAAGCTGCCCGGAGCCCATCGATCTGATCCTCGTTTTTCTGTATCCGCATATACTTCCCCCATGCCGCCGCGCCCTGCGCATGCGTCCGGATCCGCTGCATTTCATGGCGAGCTTATGCCGAAAATTGCAAACAGCGATTGAAAAAAACCGCTGAGTATAGTATACTGTCTCATTATGGATACTGAGGATGTTCATTCCCTTATAGGTATTCCATCAGGTATTCTGAGGAGGGATTTCCCATGGCAGAAGAAATCAAAGAGAGAAGCAATTTTATCTGGGAAGCGATCAAGGCTGATCTGGCCCAGGGCAAGAACGGCGGCCGCGTGCAGACGCGTTTCCCGCCGGAGCCCAACGGCTACCTGCACATCGGCCACGTGAAGGCGCTGACCGTTGACTTCGCCACCGCCGAGCGCTTTGGCGGCGTGTGCAACCTGCGCTTTGACGACACCAACCCGACCAAGGAAAAGGTCGAGTTCGTCGAGGCCATCAAGGACGATATCCACTGGCTGGGCTTTGAGTACGGCGGCGTGTATTACGCCTCCGAGCAGTACGAGCAGATCTTCGAGTACGCGTGCGATCTGATCCGCCGCGGCCTCGCCTATGTCGACGACCTGACCAAGGAGGAGATGCGCGCCTATCGCGGTACCCTCACCAAGCCGGGCAAGAATTCTCCCTACCGCGACCGCACGCCGGAGGAGAATATGGATCTCTTCCTGCGCATGAGGAACGGCGAATTCCCCGAGGGAAGCCGCACCCTGCGCGCGAAGATCGACATGTCCTCCCCCAACCTCAATCTGCGTGATCCGGCGATCTACCGCATCAAGTACGCCACGCATCACCGCACCGGCGATGAATGGTGCATCTACCCGATGTATGACTTCGCGCATCCCATCGGCGACGCGCTGGAAGGCGTGACCCACAGCCTCTGCTCGCTGGAGTATGAGATCCATCGCCCGCTGTATGACTGGGTGGTCGAGGTCTGCGGCTTTGAACAGAAGCCGCGCCAGATCGAGTTTGCCCGCCTCAACCTGACTGGCACCGTCATGAGCAAGCGCAAGCTGCGCCTGCTGGTGGAGGATCATCACGTCGCCGGCTGGGACGATCCGCGTATGCCCACGCTCGCCGGCATGCGCCGCAGGGGCTACACCTCCGCCGCCGTGCGCGACTTCATCGACCGCATCGGCGTGGCAAAGACGGACTCTACCGTGCAGCATCAGTACCTTGAGGCCTGCGTGCGCAAGGATCTGGACGCCGTCGCCCCCCGCGCGATGGCCGTGCTCGATCCGGTGAAGGTCGTTCTGACCAACTATCCGGAGGACAGGACCGAAACCTGCACCATTGAGAATCATCCCAAGAATCCGGAGATGGGCACGCACGAGGTTCCCTTCACCCGCGAACTCTATATCGAGCGCGAGGACTTCATGGTTGACGCGCCGAAGAAGTATTTCCGCCTCAAGCCCGAGGGCGAGGTTCGCCTCAAGGGCGCGTACATCATCAAGTGCGAGAGCTACGATCTTGATGAGAACGGCAATGTGACCTGCATCTACTGCACGGTGGACTTTGACTCCAAGTCCGGCATGCCGGGCGCGGACCGCAAGGTCAAGGGTACGATCCACTGGGTCAGCGCGAAGGAGAATGTTCCGTTCGAGGGGCGTCTGTACGACGTGCTGATCCTCGACGAGGACGCCTCCGCCCCCGCCGAAGAGGTCGAGGATGAGCAGGACGAGGAAGAAACCTCCTCCGGCAGCGACTTCCTCAAGCTCGTCAATCCGGATTCCCTGAAGGTCGTCCATGGCTATGCTGAGCCGTGGCTCGCCTCCGCGCAGGTCGGTCAGAGCTTCCAGTTCATGCGCATGGCCTACTTCTGCAAGGACAAGGATTCCACCGATGAGCAGGCGGTCTTCAACCGCGTCGTCACCCTGAAGGACAGCTTCAAGCTCGACTAAGCATCTGCGCCATCGCGCGCAGCGACCATACACCAAGAAAGAGAGAGACGATTATGTCTAACAATGTCCGTACGCGTTTTGCGCCGAGCCCGACCGGATACATGCATCTGGGCAACCTGCGCACCGCGCTCTACACCTATCTCTGGGCCCGCCGCAACGGCGGTAAGTTCATCCTGCGCATCGAGGATACCGATCAGGAGCGCGAGGTCAAAGGCGCTGTGGACGTCATCTACAGTTCGATGAAGACCGCCGGTCTCATCCACGATGAAGGCCCGGACGTCGGCGGCCCGTGCGGCCCGTATATCCAGTCCGAGCGCAAGAGCATGTATCTGCCCTATGCCCGCGAGCTCGTCGAGAAGGGCGGCGCCTACTATTGCTTCTGCTCCAAGGAGCGCCTTGACGAAGAGCGCGCCAAGGCCGAAGCCCGCGGCGAAACCTTCAAGTATGACAAGCACTGCCTGCACCTGACGCGCGAGGAAGTCGAGGCAAAGATCGCCGCCGGCGAGCCCTACGTCATCCGTCAGAATGTGCCGACCTCCGGCAAGGCCGGCTTCGACGACGTGATCTACGGTCATGTCGAGGTCGACTGCGACACGCTGGACGACAACGTGCTCATCAAGGCCGACGGCCTGCCGACCTACAATTTCGCCAACGTCATCGACGACCACACCATGGGCATCACCCATGTCATGCGCGGCAACGAATACCTCTCCTCCGCGCCCAAGTACAACCTGCTCTATCAGGCCTTCGGCTGGACGCCGCCGACCTATGTGCATCTGACCCCGGTTATGGTCGAGGGCACGCTGCGCGACAAGAAGACCGGCGTCTACACCTACGAAACGGACGAGAAGGGCAACGTCGTGCTGGATGAGAACGGAGAGCCGAAGAAGGCCATCGTCAAGCGCAAGATGTCCAAGAGCCAGGGCGACCCGTCCTTCGAGGATCTGATGGCGCAGGGCTATCTCGTTGAGGCGATCATCAACTACCTCGTCCTGCTTGGCTGGAGCCCCCGCGGCGAGCGCGAGTTCTACACGCTTGCGGAGCTCGAAGAGGTCTTTGACCTCGAGGGTCTCTCCAAGAGCCCGTCCTTCTTCGATTTCGGCAAGATGAACTGGTTCAACGCCGAGTATATCCGCAGGCTGACCCCCGAGCAGTTCGAGGAGAAGGCCACCCCGTGGCTGGCCAAGGCCCTGGATCCTGCTAAGTTTGACTTCAAGCGCATCTGTGAGCTGCTGCAGGCCCGTACGGAGATCCTGTCCCAGCTGCCGGATATGGTCGACTTCCTCGCCAAGATGCCGGAGCTGGATATGGCGCTCTTCACCAACAAGAAGAGCAAGTCCACCCCCGAGACGAGCAAGACCGCGCTCGAGTTCGTCCGCCCGATCCTGGAGGGCATCACCGACTGGACTGAGACGACCCTGCACGACGTCATCATGGAGGCTATCCCGCAGACCGGCATGAAGAACGCCACCGTCCTCTGGCCGCTGCGTATCGCCGTCACCGGCCGCGCCGCTACCCCGGGCGGAGCATTCGAGATGCTCTATCTCCTTGGCAAGGACGAGGCCATGAAGCGCCTTGACGCCGCCATCGCGAAGCTTTAATCCCACATATACAGCGAATCCCCGGCTGACAAATCAGCCGGGGATTCGTTTATTCATTCTGACAGAAAGCATTCTGATTGATATTTTCCTGCCGTACGGCAGCGCCGCTCCAGAGCGTACGCTGTCGTCACACAGATTACAGGCAGCAGAACAGCGGATAGAACATCATATGACCGCCGCCGCAGCAGTTGCAGCAGGCATAAAACGCCAGAAAGGAGCAGCACGGATTGGAGCAGGGCGAGCCGCTGGTATAGGTCTGCCTGCCGTACTGCGCGCCGCGCTGACCGTATGCCGATCCGCCCGACTGCAGCTGGGACAGCAGCTGCTGATAGAGCATATTGCCCGGCTCCATCGAGACCGCCTGCCGAGCATATTCCATCGCCTGCGCATTGTTGTGCAGGCCGCTCTGCGCGAGCGCATTGAGATAATACCAGCGGGCATTGCGCTTCTCCGCAGGCACGCTGCCAAGCGCATTGAGCGCCTCGGCATAATGACCCGTGTTGATGTAATTCACAGCAGCGCGCATCTCCAGCACGGTATCCTGCTCCTGCTGGTAGTAGCCGCCGTAGCCCTGCTGACCATAGCCCTGCTGACTATAACCCTGCCGGCCATAGCCGCCGAAGAACATATCAAACGGATCCTGATAGCTCTGCTGCGCGCTCTGCGAGCCGCCGTTGTATCCGCTGCCCGCGCGTGCGCCGCCGCCCTGCCGCCTGTGCATAATCTCTTCGTATGCCTGCTGGACCTCCATGAATTTCTTCTCCGCCTGAGCGGCGTCCTGCTTGCCCACGTTTGCGTCCGGATGATACCGCTTGCACAGGGTCCTGTATGCTTTTTTCACTTCGTCGTCCGACGCTGTCGGCGCGACGCCAAGCACCTGATACGGATCTGTCATTGCTCTTGCTTCGCCTTTCTTCTCTGCTCGCTCGCCTGTTCAAATCGCTGCCATATGCCGGAATACAGGATGTTGCGCATGATCTCTGCATCCTCCAGCAGCGGCAGCCGCTCGAATGCACGCGATGCACGCGCCATCATATCCTCCAGCATCATGCGGCAGTCACCCTCAAAGCCGGGCTGGCTGCTGCGCCCGATGAGCGGATTATAACTCCTCTTTTTGGTATCCCGCTCGATATCCTCATAACAATCGCACAGGTAAATGAACTTCCCCAGATAGAAGCCCAGCTCCCGCAGATCGCTCTCGAAATAACCCGGCTGCATCACCAGCAGCTCCGCCATCAGCTCGCCCGTCAGGTTCGCCGCCGCGTCAAGGTTCTGGTCGTTTCTCTTTTCTATCTCATGCAGCCCGCAGATGTAGGCCTCCACAGCCGCTCTCTGCCGCAGATGGGCCTCGCCTGCCCGCTTTGCCGCGCGCTGCAGCAGCGCGCTCTCCGCAAGGCGATCCACACGGCGCTCGTCCTCCCATCCGTCACGCAGGTCGTAATACGACACAAGCGCGCTCAGATCGGCGCAGTAGTCGATCACATCGCTGCTGAGCATCAGCCGCTTGTGGACAGGATGGAACACACAGCGGCGCATGCTTCCCTCCGTCTGCGTCTCATGCAGGGAGGTCAGCAGCATCGCTGCAAACGTCATCTCAAAGCTCAGCGCCAGCCGGCATACGCTGCCGCATCGCTTTCCGATTGCGCGGCAAAGCCCGCAGTAGTATCCGCGATACCGGTCGAACTCACGGATTCTGAGTTCATCCTTGCGCACCATCATCACGCCAAGCACGCCGGCACCCCCTTGTTCCTGCAGCTTTCCAGTAAGCATTATACCATAGCCGGGAAGACGCCGCCAAGGCATACCGGCTGAAATGTCACTTCGCGCGACTGAAAGCTGCTCACTTCCTGCGCAGCGGCAGCGTCACAAAGTATACGCACGCCGCTGTCAGCACAACCGCTGCGCCGGCAGATGTATTCAGATAATACGAGAGCACGAGCCCGACCACGCCGCACAGCAGCGAAATCAGTACGGACAGGCGCAGATAGCTTGCGGCGCTGCGCGCCACATTGCGCGAGGCGGCAGCCGGCAGGATCAGCAGCGAGTTGATCAGCATCACGCCCACCCAGCGGATGGATACCATGACGGCAACCGCTACCAGCACGGTGAAGACATACTCCGTCAGCTTCGCGCGCACGCCGCGGCTGAGCGCCAGAGGGGCGTTGATGCTCGTCACCAGCAGCGGATTGAACAGCAGCGCCCAGATGACCGCTGCCGCCAGCAGTGTCACCAGCAGCGCAAGCAGATCCCCCTGCGTGACGGAGAGCACGTCGCCCACCAACATCCCCGAGTACTTTGCAAATGCGCCGCCGCGCGAGAGCACCACAAGACCCAGCGCCACAGACATCGAGGAGAACACGCTGATGATCGTATCCGCGCTCATTTTGGAGTTATGCTTGACAAAGGTGATCATGATCGCCCAGAGAATGCCGAAGATCAGCATCGCCGCCATCTGATTCTCCCAGCCCAGCACCACGCCGATGGCAATGCCCGTCAGCGCACTGTGCCCCAGCGCATCGGAGAAGAACGCCATCTTATTATCCACAGCCATCGTGCCCAGCATGCCAAAGAGCGGCGCAATGAGCAGCATCGCCAGCAGAGCGTTTTTCATGAACCCATAGCCAAGCCATTCAAAGGGCAGCAGCGTATCCATCACAGCATAGATCGTATTCATACGCGCACTCCCTTCGTATAGAACACCTGCTCAAACTCCGGCGAATCGAAAACGACCTCCGGCGAGCCCTGCTTGATGACCGTGCCCTGCATCAGCACAACGCGATCCGCATACCGCTCCACCACGCCAAGGTCGTGCGAGACCAGCAGAATCGCCATGTGGTTCTTGTGCTTGAGCTCGTCCACCGTCTGGTAAAAGGACTCAAGGCCGTTCTGGTCGACGCCGGATACCGGCTCATCAAGGATCAGCAGATCCGGCTGCGGTGTCAGCGCAAGCGCCAGCAGCACGCGCTGCAGCTCGCCGCCGGAGAGCGCGCCAAGCGGCCTGTCCGCCAGCGCCTCGCAGTGCGTGCGCGTGAGCGCTGCCATGACCTTCTCCCGCATTTTCCGGCTCACGCCGAGGAACACCGCGCGGCGGGACAGCGAGCCCGCCAGAAAATCCATCACCGTCACCGGGGAGGAGCGGTCAAACTCCAGCTGCTGCGGGACATAGCCCGTGCGAAGATCCGCAGCAGGCCTGCCGTCGCTGGTCAGATGACGGATGCTGCCCTTGTGCTCCACCTGCCCCAGCAGCGCGCGCAGCAGGGTCGTCTTGCCCGCGCCGTTCGTGCCGATGAGCGCCGTGAGCTCGCCGCAATGGATATGCAGGCTGACGTCCTTGAGCAGCGTCTGCTTCCCAAGGATGACGCTGAGCTTATCCACCTCGATGCGGCACAGACGGCAGGACGCCATCTCCCCATGCATGCCGGGATGCGGACAATGCTTGTGATTCTGTGTCATTTGCCCAATGCCTCCGCAAAAGTCTCTGCGTTCGCGCGCATCGCGCGCTCATAGCCGTCCGCCGCTCCGTCGCCGGAAACGACAGGATCCAGCGTATAGACGGACGCGCCTGTCTCCCGGGCGATCGTCTCCGCCGTGCGCACAGGGTACTGCGGCTCGACAAAGAGCGCGCCGATTCCCTTTTCCTTCACCAGATCGCAGGTCTGCGCGATCTCGCGCGTGCCGGGCTCCTGCCCGGATTCATGCTCGATATAGCCAGCGACCTTCAGGCCGTATGCCTGCGCAAAATACGCAAACGCCTCGTGGAAGGTGATGATCTCCCTGCCCTCAAAGGGCGCGAGCAGCGCGCGGATCTCATCGTCCAGCGCCGTCAGCCGCTGCGTATAGGCGGCGGCGTTGTCAAGGTACGCCTGCGCGTTCACCGGGTCGGCGGCGGCGAGCCCCTGCGCGATATTGTTAACCTGTGCGATCGCCAGCTGCGGATTCAGCCAGACATGCGCATTCATCACCTCATGCTCGTGGTGCTCGTCTTCGTGCTCATGCTCATGACCGCTGCAGAGCATCTCAATCCCCACGCTTGCTTCGATCACCGGCAGATCCTCACGGAGGGAGAATACCTTCTCCATGAACTGCTCCATCCCGCCGCCGTTGATCACCATTGCAGACGCATCCTCCAGCGTGACCATATCGCGCGTCTGCAGTTGATAGTCATGCAGGCAGCCGACATTCTGATCCGCCATGTTGACAACCTCAACGCCATCAATTCCCGCCGTCACATTGAGCGTCAGCACATACATCGGATAGAAACTCGTCACAACCGTAAACGCATCCCCGCCCTGCGCAGCACAGCCGCAGCAGCACGCAGCGCACAGCACAAGCGCCGTCAGCAGCGAAAGCCATTTCTTCATATTTCATCATCCTTCCGGCGGTATCCGCCTTTCGACAAAAGGGCATAAAACAACAAATTCTTCATTCGCCTTCCACCCGCGTGTTTCCTGCCTGATGCAGAAAAATCCTTTCCTTTCTATCATCATCCATCGCTGCAAAGCGCACAGCATTTGTAATTCTGCGCGCTTTGTGGTATGATATTATTATCTGTACATGTCAAATCCTGACGCAGAATGAAGGAGAACACCATGCCTCAGTACGAAACTTTCGTCATTGTCGACGGCAACAGCCTGATGCACCGCGCCTTCCACGCGCTGCCCGCGCTGACCAACGACGACGGCGTCTATACCAATGCCGTATTCGGCTTTCTTTCCATGCTGCTCAAGGTCATCGCTGACGAGCGGCCGGACTATGCCGCCGTTGCATTTGATCTTCACGGTCCCACCTTCCGCCACAAGGATTACAGCGAATACAAGGCAGGCCGCAAGCCCACCGCGCCGGAGCTGCGCCCGCAGTTTGACCTTGTGCGCGAATGCCTGACGGCAATGGGTATTCGCCAGCTCACCTGCCCCTCCTTTGAGGCAGACGATATCCTCGGCACAATGGCGCGCCGCTGTGAGGAGGCCGGCATCCGCGCGCTGCTGGTCACGGGCGACCGCGATTCCATGCAGCTGGTCAGCGGGACGAGCAGCGTCCTGTACACCAAGCGCGGCGTGAGCGAGGTCGTCCGTTATACACCCGAGAAGGTGCTGGAGGATTTCGGCGTGACGCCCGCTCAGATTCCAGACCTGAAGGGCCTGATGGGCGACTCCAGCGACAATATCCCCGGCGTGCCCGGCATCGGCGAGAAGACCGCCGTCAAGCTGCTCGCCGCCTACGGCACACTCGAGAATGCCTTTGAGCATGCCGAAACCGACCTGAAAGGCAAGCAGCGTGAGAAGATGGTGGACGGCCGCCTCTCCGGCCTGATGAGCAAGAAGATCGCCACGATCACGCGTCACGTCCCGCTGGATGACGTCTCTCTTCATGACTGCCGCCTCGGCGATATGTCCGGCGCGCTGGATATCTTCACAAGGCTTCAGCTCAAGACGCTCATCCCGCGCCTTGCCGCGCTCTCCTCGCCCGCGCAGGAGGATGCGCCCGCTGCGCCGTCTATCGCATGGCAGGATGAGTCCGTACTGGAGACGGAGCAGGCGGCAGCTGCCTTCCTCGCCTCGCTTCCGGCCGATGCCCCCGTCGCCGTCATGACGGGCGATACCGGTGTTACCCTCGCCTGCGGCAGCGGCCATCGAGCCGCCCTTCCCTATGCGCAGGGTCTGCTCGGCGGCGGCATGGATCCGCTGCAGGCGATGACCGCGCTCTCTCCCCTGCTGACCGGGGATCGCAGGCTGATCCTCTTCTCCGCCAAGCGCCTGATGACGCAGCTTGCCGCATGGGGGTTCACGCTCAGCGCGCCGTTTGATGACGTGCAGCTGATGGCCTACCTTCTCGCCCCGCAGAGCGGCAAATACGAGGCGCCGGAGCATGCGCAGGCGCTCTACGAATCCTTCCTCTCCAGCAGGGCGGCCCTTGAGCAGCAGGGCATGACGACGCTCTATCACGAGATTGAGCTGCCTCTGCTCTTCACGCTCTATGATATGGAGTGCGCCGGCTTCCTCGTGGATAAGCAGGAGCTGGAGCGTCTTGGCGCGCAGTACAATGAGCAGATCGCGCAGCTGCGCGAGGAGATCTTCTCTCTCTGCGGCTGCGATCCCTTTAACCTCAACAGTACCCAGCAGCTGGGCGATGTGCTCTTCGGCAAGCTCGGCCTCCCGGCGAAGAAGAAGACACAGCGCGGCTACTCCACCGACGCCGACACGCTCACCGAGCTTGCCCCCCTGCATCCCGTAATCGACAAGATCCTCGCCTATCGTCAGGTCACCAAGCTGAACAGCACCTACATCGACGGCCTGCTCAAGCTGACCGGGCGCGATGGACGCATCCATTCCTGGTTTGATCAGACGATCGCGGCAACGGGCCGCATCTCCTCCAGCGAGCCGAATCTGCAGAACATTCCCGTGCGCACCGCCATGGGCCGGGAGATCCGCCGCGCCTTCATCGCGCGCCCGGGCTGCGTGCTCGTGGACGCCGACTATTCCCAGATCGAGCTGCGCCTGCTGGCGCATCTGTCCGGGGATGAGGCCATGTGTGACGCCTTCATCCGCGGGCAGGATATCCACACCCGCACAGCCGCCGAGGTCTACGGCGTCCCGATTGAGGAGGTCACGCCGCAGATGCGTTCCAGCGCGAAGGCCGTCAACTTCGGCATCGTCTACGGCATCAGCGACTTCGGTCTCGCCTCCAATCTGCATACCTCACGCAAGGAAGCGGCGGAGTTCATCAGCCGTTACTTCGCGCGTTACCCAGCCGTACGCGGCTTCATGGACGCCTGTGTCGCTCAGGGCAAGGCGGAGGGGTATTCCGTCACGATGTACGGCCGCCGCCGTCCGCTGCCGGAGCTGACCTCGCCCAATTACAACAGGCGCCAGTTCGGCGAGCGCGCCGCCATGAATACCCCTGTTCAGGGCGCAGCCGCCGACATCATCAAGATCGCCATGAATACCGTCCGCGAACGCCTCGCCAGCGAGGGCTTTGAGGCCCGGCTTATCCTTCAGGTGCATGACGAGCTGATCGTCGAGACGCCCGCGCATGAGGAGGAGCGCGTCTGTGCGCTGCTGCGCGAATGCATGGAGAGCGCCGCCTCTCTTCGCGTGCCGCTGGTTGCCGACGTCCATGCCGGTCACTCGTGGTACGACACCAAGTAACCTGCCGATGCAGGATTTCTGCCCCATCCTTCGTCTACATATCAAGGAGATCAACCATCTATGAAAATCGGACTGACAGGCTCCATCGCCTGCGGCAAAAGCACGGTGAGCAGCTATCTTCGCCAGCTCGGCTATGACGTCGTCGATGCTGACGCCATCTCCCGCTCCCTGACGGAGCCCGGCGGCCCTGCGCTCCCCGCCATCCGTGGGGCATTTGGCGACACGGTGTTTGACGGTGATGCGCTCAACCGGCGTGCGCTCGGCGCGCTTGTCTTCGGCGACGAGCAAAAGAGGCAGACGCTCAATGCGCTGCTTCATCCGATGATCATCTCTCAGGTCACCGCCGAGCTGACGACGCTGGATCGGGAGGGACGTCTCGTCTTCGGCGATATTCCGCTGCTGTATGAATGTGGTATGGAATCGCTGTTTGATCGCATATGGGTGGTCAGCGCCCCGCTGGAGACGCAGATCGCGCGCCTTTCTGCGCGGGATGGCCTCTCCGAGGAGGAAGCCGTCCGCAGAATCTGCTCGCAGATGCCGCTTGAAGAAAAGCGCCGCAGGGCGGATGCTGTCATCGATACCGATGGGCCGATCCCCAACACACAGCGGCAGGTCCGGGCGCTCCTTGCCCGCCCCGCCGGAAGGAGACAGGCATGAACACACCCACCCCCGCGCCGCATCGCAGGCGGCGCATCCAGTCGGATCCCGATACGCAGCAGGAGAGCATACAGCCTGCCCGCCGCGAAGCAATGAGGCGTACACCGCAGGCCGCGCCAGACGCCCGGCAGGATGTCCTTCAGATGACGCGCCGCCCTGCCCATACCGGCAGCGCCAGCGCGCGAAGGGCCGCCATCCACAAAGGCCGGATTGCCGCTGTGATCCGCTGCATCCTCATTTTCCTCTGTCTGGCAGTGTTCTTCTTCTGCGCGCTCCATATCACCAAGGACTATCTCGCCCGGCAGGAGGAGCGGCGCAGGCTGGAGGCTGAGGCCGCAGAGAAGGCGCAGCATCCGCTGATCTATGCCGACCTCATCGTCGCAAACAGCCTGCAGCAGGGGCTCGATCCCGCGCTTGTCGCGGCCGTTATCCTGCGGGAGTCCAGCTACAATCCCGAGGCGGTCAGCTATGCCGGCGCGCGCGGCCTGATGCAGCTGATGGAAGATACCGCCCAGTGGGTCGCTCATAAGCTCGATGAGGACGACGCCTCCTATTCGTTTGATAATCTGTTCGATCCCGAGACCAATATCCGTTACGGCACATGGTATCTGGGCTATCTTTCCAGACGCTTTGACGGCGATGAGAAAAAGATCGTCTGCGCCTACCATGCCGGTCAGGGCAATGTGGACAGCTGGCTGAAGAACCCTGCCTACAGCAGCGACGGCGTGACGCTGGACGTCATCCCGACAGAGGATACCGCCGCCTATGCCGGCCGCGTCCTCAAGGCGCGCAGCGTCTATCAGAAGTATTACTTCCCCGGCCCGACCCCTGCCCCCACCGATACCCCGTGAATTCCATGCCATATGGCGTCCCGTACTCAAAAGGAGACTGATCCATGCGTACCATCCTGATCCGTCTGTCCGCGTTCCTCCTGCTTCTGCTGATGGCCGCGCTGCCCTGCGCCGCCGCAGAAGAGCTGAATACGCTTACCTGCGCCATCGTCGCCACCAATAACCTTGAGCTGCGCCCGCTTGAGCTCAATCAGCGCGACGCAGTCAGCGTGCTTGATCTGGTGTACGAGGGTCTGTTCACCATGGACGATAACTACGAGCCGCAGCCCGAGCTTGCGTATTCCTACAGCTTCTCCAATGAAGGACGGAAGCTGATCGTGGAGCTGCGCAAGGACGTCCGTTTCCACAACGGCAATCCGCTCACCGCTCGTGACGTTGTGGCGACGCTCGACTACATGTATACGCTCACGGGCTTTGACGACGATCTCAATTCCGAGGTTGAGCTCGCAGACCGCGGGCTGTATTACTCCACGTTCTATTCGATCCGCTCATGGGAGGCGTCTGACGATTATACCATCGTTTTCACGCTCCGCCGGGCGAGCTACGGCTCCCTGTATGCGCTCACCTTCCCGATTCTCCCGGCCTATGAAGTTGCCAATGCGATGCCCAGCGGTACCGGGCCGTATGTATATGACGGCTACGAGCCCGGCGGCTCCATCTGGCTGAAAGCCAACGCCGACTGGTGGCAGCGAACGCCTGCGGTGAAGATGATCCGCGCACAGATCTTCAGCAACTCCGAACAGGCGCTCACCGCCTTTGATGCACAGGACGTCGATGCCGCGCTGACCCGCTCCATTAACGCATCCCGCTACTCCGGCTCGCTCAACTCCTTCTCCCTCAGTGCGCGCACAAGGCAGCTCGAGGTACTGCTGATCAACCGCGCATACTCCATCTTCAAGAGCGATGAGAACGGCGACAACCTCGTACGCGAAGCCATCTCCTATGCCATCAACCGCAGCGAGCTGATTTCCTCCGTCTATCAGGGCATGGCGACCATCGCCTATACCCCCGTTCCGACAGGCACATGGGTGTCCAACGAATCGACCATCAACGACAAATACGACCCTCTGATGGCAATGGCGTTGCTGGATCAGGCCGGATGGAAGATGGCGGATGACGGCAAGCGCTATAAGGGCAAGGAAGCCATGAAGGATCTGCGCATCCTCGTCTATGACGAGCCCGGCTCCACCGTGCGTACCAGCGCCGCCAACAAGATCGCCGAGCAGCTGGAAGCCGTCGGCATCCCCGCCTATGTCACCACATGGACGCGGAGCGAGGTTCTCTCCAAGCTCAAGGTCGCGGACTACTCCCTCGCGGTGTGCGCCTTCAATTTCGACGTCAACCCGGATCCGGGCTTCACGCTGACCTCCACTGCCAGCTGCAATTACACGCGCTACCGCTCTGACGACATGAACGACCTGCTCACCCAGATGCGCAAGTCGTATACTGCTGCGGATTATCAGAACGTGATGAAGCTGATTCAGGATCAGTTTGAGGAGGATATGCCCTATATCTGCCTGTACTGGCGCACGGGCGCGCTCCTCTCCCGCAGCGCATTCACCAATGCCCGCGATATCCGCGAGCTGGAGCTGCTGCGCGGCATTGAGTCCTTCGGCGTAAAATAACGCAGATATACAGCGCACAGGCTGCCGGTATATGCTATGACGGCAGCCTGTCTCCATTCGCACACTGCGTACAGCCTTGGTTCTTCTGCTGCATAGCATGAACATGCGTATCTTTCAAAAGGAGTTGAGAATACTCTTCATCAATCTCCCGTATTACGGCCGCATTGTGTCAACGATCGGTCCTATTCAGGAGCTTGAAAAGCGGCATTGCGAGGTCACCAATCTCCTTCCCTTCGGCTGGGAAGCGAGCCCCGCAGGCACCGTGGCCATATTCCATGGATACCCGAATCACCGGCAGCTGTCGGTGCAGAGATGATCATCGAACCTTACAGACGCCGGCATCCCACAGATCACCGCTGAGCACATTGTCAGACAGGTGAAACAGCGCGTTTACCCACCGCAAATGGACTGGGTAAACGCGCTGTTTCTATGCAATTGAGTTGTTTGCAGATGAAATGGACCGCCCTCCGTTTATTCATCGGATGGCTGTACGGGAACTCATGCCTTGGATGCCTCCATCCATCGCTTCCCACGCAGGCGCAGCAGGAAGAGAATGCCGCCGACTGTGAGGTCCGCTGCCATGGCGATCCATACGCCGACAAGGCCAAGCCTCGGCGCGAGCAGCGCAGCCATCGGCAGACGTACGCCCCACATGCTCACGAAATTGAAGATGCTCGGCACAAGCGTATCGCCCGCGCCGCGGAACACGCCGGAACAGACGATCGACGCCGCAAACATCGGCTCGGCGAAAGCCTCGATCCTCAGCACCCGCGCGCCCAGCTCAACAACAGCCGGATCCGGGCTCATGATGCCGATCATCACCGGCGCAAAGACAAACATCAGCGCGCCGCTTACCGTCATCACTGCAATGCCCAGCGCTGTCGTCAGCACGCCAAGCCGCTTGGTCAGATCCTTCCTGTCCGCGCCAATGCTCTGCCCGATCAGCGTCGCAGCCGCAGCTGCAATGCCGTATCCCGGCATATAGCAAAGGCTCTCCGCCGTTACGCCGAAGGAGTTCGCAGCGATTGCCACCGTCCCCAGCGGAGCAACGATGCGCGTCGCCATCACCTGTGCGCCGCTCATGATCACGCGCTCCGCACCGATCGGCAGCGCAATGCGCAGCCCTCTGAACAGGTACCTGCGGTCAAAGGTGAGGCGCTCGCCCCTGCGCAGATGCAGCATCGGCGAGCGAGCCAGCAGGAAGAAGAGCATCAACAGCGCCGTTACCGCCTGCGCCAGCGCCGTACCCAGCGCAGCACCGACAACGCCCAATCCCGCGCCGGGGATATGCACGCCAAAGAGCACGGTCTCCGGGAAGATCAGCAGCGCATTGAACACCACATCCAGAAAACACATCAGAACATGCAGGATGCTGGGAATGCGCATATTGCCGCTCGCCTGCAGCATACCGCCTGCGAGGTTATTCAGCTGCACAAACGGCAGACTGAGCGCATACACAAGAAAATAAGCTGAGGCGTCCGCGATGATTGTTCTGTCACCGCCAAGCCAGCCGGGCAGGATCCCGCTGATCGAAGCGCCTGCTGCCGCGATCAGCATCGCAAATCCGACCGCATAGACAAAGGCCTGCATCATGATGCTGCGCGCATTCTTCTCCTCCCCCGCGCCTATGCGCTGCGCCGCCTGCACCGTAAAGCCCGTAACCGCCGCATTGCAAACACCGTTGAAGAGCCACATGCTCGAAGCCATCAGGCCAATAGAGGCAGACTGCGCAGCGCCGAGCCGCCCCACCATTGAGGCGTCGATATACTGCATCACGATGTGAGACAGCTGCGCCATGATCGACGGTATGCTCAGCTGCGCCACCAGCCTGATCTGCTCGCGCGTGGTCAGTGGGTCGCCTGCGCGCAGATTCTCCAGCAAATCCCTTTTCATCTTATCCTTCGTTCTCCATCTTCATTGATGAAGCCGTCACAACTCAGCGACGGCATGCCTATATATTATTCGTCCGCGGTCGCTCTTTTCCTGCATCCGGCACCCGCGAAAAGCATACGGAAACCGTAAGAAAAGAGGCACAGCCTTTCAGCTGTGCCTCTCTTTTACGCTATGATACTGTACGCCGGATTACTGAGCGTCAGCAGTAGCAGACTGCGCAGCGGTACGACCGGAGACGTAGATCTCGATGATCGCGTTGCCGCCCAGACGGTTGCCGCCGTGGAAGCCGCCGGTGACCTCGCCAGCCGCGTACAGACCCGGGATCACATTGCCCTCGGTGTCCAGTACGTGACGGTCGATGTCAACCTTCAGGCCGCCCATGGTGTGGTGGGTGGACGGAGCCATGATGCGCACACGCAGCTCCACGCCGTCGAGGGTGTAGCTGTCAACGTCATACTTGCCGTCGATCAGGTTCGCAGTGCCGATGAGGCGGCTGGCGCCGGTCTTCTCGACGTCCGGATACTCGCCGTCGGTCATGTACGCCATATCGTACGCCTTGATGGTCTCAATGACGGTCTCAGCATCGCAGGCGAAGCCCAGCTTGGCGAAGAGCTCGCCCAGCTCGTCCGCAGTACGGACGTACTGACGCCACTCGACGTCGTGGTTCTGCATGCTGCGGTCCGGATTCAGGTACGCATACGGGAACACGCGCTCATCAGCGTTGGCGATCTCCATGAACACGCCCTG
>JAGBAV010000085.1 GCA_017938795.1 Clostridia bacterium | reverse complement strand
GCCCGCCTGCAGCGTGAACTTCTCACCCGGAACCTTGCACAGCGGGCAGCGCTCAGGCGCCTGCTCACCCTCATGCACATAACCGCAAACCGGACATACCCACTTCTTCATAATCTGTTTCCTCCCTGTTCTGTCTTTGTTTTATGTCGATGTTGTTCTTTCGTTTCTGTGACTATAGTATATGATAATCATTCTCATTTGTCAATAGGTATTTTTATAATTTTGAGAATTATTTTCGAACAAATTCATTTCATTCCGTTTATGTACATTCGCCGCGTGATGGTGTATGATATAGGCAGTATATCCTGCCGGATGATCGGCAGGCACACGGCAAACAGAGGGGCAAGCCCCCGCACTCCATACAGAAAGGACGATCTCCATGAAGCAGCGATACAAACGACTCCTCGCCGGCATCCTCTGCTTCGGCGCGGCGTCTGTCGCAGGCGGCGCGCTCGTCAAGGACGCCTCCGCCAGCGCCATCACGGTCAACCCGCATACCGGCAGCGATGCGCGCCCCTTTGAGGGCTGGGGCACCAGCCTGTGCTGGTGGGCCAACAGGCTGGGCTACTCCGACCCGCTGGCTCAGCAGTCCGCGGATCTCTTCTTCAGCCCCAATGGTCTCGGGCTGAACATCATGCGCTACAACATCGGCGGCGGCGACGACCCGACGCATACCCACATCACCCGCACGGACTCCGCTGTCCCCGGCTGGCTGGTCTGGGATGCACAGCAGCAGGCCTTCGTCTATGACTATACCGCCGACCACAGGCAGCTCAACGTCCTTATGCGCGCCGCGAAGGCCGCCGGCAGCGACGCGATCGTCGAGGTCTTCTCCAATTCGCCGCCGTATTTCATGACGGTCAGCGGCTGCTCCTCCGGCTCGGACAACGCTGTGGACAACAACCTGCGCGAGGAATGCTATGACGACTTCGCGCAGTATCTCGTGCATGTGACCGACTATATCCAGCATGAGCTGGGCGTGGAGGTCACGAGCCTCTCGCCGATGAACGAGCCGGACACCGACTACTGGCATGCCAACAGCTGGAAGCAGGAGGGCTGCCATCTGGACCCGGGCGCCGTGCAGTCCGGCGTGATTAAAGCAGCCGCCCGCGCGCTGGCGCAGAGCCGGAGCACGAACGTCATCCTCGCCGCGAGCGACGAGACCAGCCCGGAAAAGCAGCTCGCGGAATACAATGCCTATACGCCGGAAGCGCGCGAGGCGCTGGGCCGCATCAACACCCACAGCTATATCGAATACGGACGCGAGGAGCTGCGGCAGCTCGCCATCGACGAGGGCTTCAACCTCTGGATGAGCGAGGTGGACGGCGGCGACGTCGCTGGCGAGAACGCAGGCGAAATGGGCGCAGCGCTCTGGCTGGGCAGGAAGATCATCGCCGACCTCAACACGCTCTCCCCGACGGCATGGGTGCTCTGGCAGGTCGTTGACAATCACATCAGCGCCGAGGGCTTCGCCGGCAACAAGGACTCCGGCATGGTCGATGTGAACGGCGGCTTCTGGGGGCTCGCCGTCGCCGATCACGACCGGGAGACCATCATCCTCACGCAGAAGTACTACGGCATGGGCCAGTTCTCCCGCTATATCCGCCCGGGCAGCACGCTCATCCACTGCGGAGACGAGGCCATCGCCGCCTATCACCCCGGCACGCGCGAGCTGGTAATCGTCGCCGTCAACGACCGCGCAGCGGACAAGGACGCGCATATCGACCTCTCGGCCTTTGCCAAGGTCGGCAGCAGCGCACGCATGATCCGCACCAGCGGCAGCATGCAGGACGGCGAGAGCTGGGCCGAGCTGGAGCCCGTCGCCGTCGAGGGCGGCAGCATTAACGCCGCGCTCAAGGGCAACTCCATCACGACGTTCATCATCGCAGACGTCGAGAAGTAATCCACATAGAAAAACGCCGCAGGCTGCGCGCTTTCCGTCAGCCTGCGGCGTATTGTATTCACCTGATCAACCGGGCATGCTCATCGCAGCGCGATCTCCGCCGTATGCGGCCTGTGATCCGAGGCGACGATTGCCGGAATATCCGCAGCGATCACCTCAATATCCGGAGAGACGAAGATGTAGTCGATCTTCATCTGCGGCGCATCGGAGGGGAAGCTCAGCAGCGGCGCGGCAAAGACATCCGCCGTATCCCGCATCCGCGCACGGATCGGCGCAAGCACAGGATCGTCCGGCAGGACGTTGAAATCGCCCATCAGGATGCAGTTTTGATCCTCGATATGTGCCTCAACCGTGCGTACGGCGTTCTCTTGCTCATCCGCGTTCAGGCCGAAGTGGATGACCAGCACAGTCAGCCCATTGGCCAGTTTGGCTTTCAGCAGGCAGCGCGTCTCGTAGTATTCGCCGCCCGTCTTCGGATTGGGATCCGGCACGGGGATCGTCTCCGCGTGCACGATGGGTATGCGCGAAAGCAGCGCGTTGCCGTAGGGGTTCGGCCCATTCACCCGGATCGCCTCGGCGAAATAAGTATGCTCCATCCCGGTGAGCGCGGAGAGCGCCGCGGTCTGCGGCTCGTAGCCCTCCGCCTCGCCCTGATCGCGGATCTCATTGAGCCCGACGATATCCGCGCCGCAGCCAAGGATCGCATCCGCCATCACCCGGTAGTCGATCACGCGGGTGACGTAGTTGCGGCAGTGCTGCGTATTGAACGACATGATCTTCATCTTGATCCCTCTTTATTGAGCGGCAGACTCATTCGCACACAGATCCCCCAGCGCATCCAGCGTATACCCTACCCGGATATGATTGATGAAATCCATTCGACGCCGGTTCACAAACTCCTGCCCGGGCAGTTGCCAGCAGCCGCGGGGCGCGGATGGCCGTGACATTCCCGTCTTAGCATTTCAGAGGTCACGAACAATAGATGATGGTATTCTGCTGTTTGATTCTGCTTCTCAGCTCATGCCACTGCATTCTTTATAGCCTCTTCATCAGTTCCATAAACTCCGACACCCGATACGCGCCCTCAAAACCAGTATCGTTTTCATCAAAAACCATGTAATAACGATACTTGCTGCCAGCCAGTTCCGCCCACTTGCGGCCAAGGCGCAGCTTTGCCTTGCTGTCGCTGTTATCTCGGTCATCGCCCTTGGTTTCCACCAGAATGATGTTACCCTTCTCCGTGGCGACGATGAAATCAGGATAATGGTTGATGAAGCCGTTCAGCACAAAGCCGTTCGGATTACGTTCAATCACCCTGTGCCACCAGCGCACATTGGGGAGCCCTGCAAGTGCACTGATAACCCTATGCTCAAAGTCGTTGACATCAGCTTCATCCGTGTAGAGCGACTTACTGATCGGTAGCATCGTAACCGTGGGAGAAACCACCTTCGGGAACCTATAGCTCGGCTTAACGATGATTTCATTCGTCTCGATGCGCTGGAAGAAACGCTTTTCACGGTATTCTTCCAAAAGACTCAAGATCTTTTGGCGAATCTGCGCAGCATACGCCGGGAGCGAACCTTCCATGCGGGAAAGCTCTTCGCTGGACATCTGATCCACGATACGCTGAATGTATTTGCGAAGGTCGCTTGCACTCAGGAAATCCATACGGTTCATGAGCTGATAAATCTTATCAATGCACAGCTCTTTGCGGCGTTCCGGCGGATAAGTGAGAACAATGGTCTTGAATTCTCGTGCCTCACGCTCAGAAAGAGCAATCTGCTTGGGGCGCGCATCATTCTTGACGTCAACCGCCACGATATCGCCCTGCGACATGCCGAATGTAATCTGCGTGTCTTTATCGGCCAGCCTGAAGCCATCGGTAAGAGATTCACGGCTGACTTTTGCATGATCATGTTCAAACAGCAGCGACACGCCGATATCCTCAAAGAACATGGGCAATTCCAGCGTCAATGCATCTTCATATTCGTTTTGCATTTCGTAATACTTACGCATATCACTGCCTCCCGTCAGCGGAATCCCCATGTTTTCTGCCTGTTCTGTTTCTGCTTCAAAGGCCGCACCCTGCCGTTCCGCTTCCTGCGCCATCTGTGCAATAGAATCCGGTGTTCCGCTGCCGCTGGCGGTCTGCACCTGACCAGCCTGCAAGCGCTCCCGCACATGCTCCGTATCAAAACCAACAAATTCTTCTGTATCTTTTTCCGGTTCTTCGGGCTTGATATCATCAATCGTCTGCTGCACAGGATCCGGCTGCGGAACAACTTCCGGCAAATCAGAACCAATGCGGTATTCCTTTTCGGAAAAACCGGCTCGGTTCAAGCCTTTGACCACATTCTCAACCGTCGTACGGAAATCAACAGAAGAAGTCAGCACGTACGCCATGTTCAAAAGCGATTTCGAATGCTTGCGCGCATACGGAAGCCGCAGCACTCGTCCAACAATCTGTTCCACGTCCACGCGAGAGGTACGGTTCGCCAGCGTTGCCAGAATATAGGCAAAAGAACAGTCCCATCCCTCTTTCAGCGCATTCACAGTAATAATATAGCGGATGGGACAATCCGCCGCCAGCAGATTCACGCCTTTCAGCTCATTGATCTCCGAGGTCTTAATCGCAATCTGCTCCTGCGGAATGCCAATCTCAATCAGTTCCGCTCTCAGCTTTTCAAAGGTTGCCGCGTTCTCTTTTCCCTTGGGCTGTGCCTGAAACAGCACAATCGGGCGGATATATGTTCCGTTCTGCTCCTTTTCCAGCCCAGCCTGCGCTTCAATGCTGCTGCGCAGCTGAATCGCGTCAATCAGCACGTCATCCTTTGTCTGCCGGTTGTAGATAATCACCGGCAGCTTGACCATGTTCTCTTTTTTCAGTTCGCGCGCATCCACGATAGAGATAATATTGCTGTTCCTCTTCGGCGTGGCCGTCAAATCCAGCACAAAGGACGGATTCAGGTTTCTCAGCATTTCAATGCTCAGTTCGCTCTGTGCATTGTGGCTCTCGTCCACAATCACCACCGGCGACATCTGATTGAGCACCTGAATCAGCGCTGTTTCGTCTACATCAGGAACCAACGCGGCACGATCCGCAAAATGCGGCACGAACTGCGCCAGATTTCCATTCTCCTGATAGACCTTGCGTCCATCTTTCTTCTTAATACGCAGTGCATCGTAGCTCAGCACGAAAATGGACAGATTCTCCTGTACGCTCGCAGGAGAAAGAGACTGACCATTCAACGCCTGCGCGCCGTCGTATACTTCCACGCGGGACGAAAAATCAAAGTTGATCTGTTGACGATAGGGATGCTCTGGATTGCGCAAATCTCGCAATGTCTGTTCCAGAATGGCATTGGATGGAACCAGCCACACAACAGCCTTGGTTTTCATCATGCCCATACCGCCGAAAATATGGCGCAAAGCCGCACAGGCCAGCAGCGTCTTACCGCCGCCCGTAGGAACCTTGAAACAGACATGCGGCACACCGGGAAGCACGTCATTATACGGCGGAAGCCCGGTGAATCCTACGGCAATACCCAGCTGCTCCCAATGCTTATTGTAAGCAGCATTCAAGCTCTGCGTGCTGTTCAGGAGAGACATATATGCGTCCAATTGACGCAGAACCCGCTTCTGATAGTTTTTGAGTTCCATCGTTGCATCCCCCTTCCTTACAGCAATGCAATATCGCGCGGAATCTTCTTGAAAGAAATGCGGAATCTCTCCATTTCCTCTGTGCTGAGCGTATTCACGTCCGCATAGATCAGGTAACTCTCTGCACGGGTCTTGATGGTGCGCAGGAACGCTTTATTCAGCGTCGTCAGCTGATCCGGCTCATAATAGAAATAGTATGCATGACAATCATGCACGCCCAGCAGATGCTTTTCTTCGGCAGACGGTTCGGGCATGGGCTGGCGCGTTTCTGTGTAGTACACATACTCGCGGATTTTGGATTCTTCCACATTCGGATTGAGCAATCCATCCACCAGCAGCGGTTCACCCAGCTCATAGTAGCTGAATCCGCCGCCCGTGCCGGGGACGGCCTTCTTGCCCTCGCCGTATCCGGAAATCACGCGCCTGACGCGTTCAGCAGTGATAGTATCCGCATAATCCATCTTTTCCACCAGAATGAACTTGCGGTGTCCGCCATCCTGTTTGTTCATGTTGAGAACGGCGTGGGCGGTAGTGCCGGAACCGGCAAAAGAATCAAGGATGATGCTGTCGGGGTCTGTGGCAATCTGCATAATTCGCGCTACCAATCGCTCTGGTTTAGGAGTATCAAAAGGCGTTTTTCCGTCAAAGATATTTTTCAATTCTTTTGCGGCTTCATCTGTATGACCTACTTCATCATGAGACCATAGATTAGTTACGATTCGTCCGCCCATTTCTTCCAGATAGCGTTTACAGGCAATTCCACCGCGCCCCTTGCTGGTGAAATATAGAATTGGCCATGTGCCTTCATTGTAACGCATTTGGCTTTGATGAAATGTTTCTTTACTCGGATTGACAAGAACAATAGCGGGAATTGTTTCTGGAACCGTAGTAGTTTGCCCACATATTTCCACACGAGTTCTATAGTCATCCAGAGGAACAAGTTTATAATCTGCCCACTGCTGCATTATATATAGCATCTGCTCTTGGCCGTATGTCCAACATCTTCCATTCGGAGGATAAATATATTTTCCGGTAATAGGATGTTGGATTGCGTAGACCATACCCGGATGTGTTGCAGCACCCGGTGCACTTGCATCTCCAGCTTTCCACAATCTCGGATCATTATCGGGACTGGAGTATCGCTCATCCATCGACTCTGTGCGACTTAGTTTTTTTGGATTCCAGTTCGCAACCTTACTATAGACCAGAATATGTTCTACTTCATTGGCAATTCCTTTAGAATCATTCCGCGAGGAATATGTTCTTTGCCATGAGACGTTTGAAATAAAACAGTTTATTCCGAAGATTTCATCGCAGATTACCTTCAAATTCGCATACTCGTTATCATCAATGCTGATAAAAATAACCCCATCCTCAGCCAACAGCTTGTGCAGCAGTTTCAGCCGCGGATACATCATGCACAGCCACTTGTCATGGCGGCTCAGATCTTCGCCCTCTTTGCCAACCACTTCGCCCAGCCATTTACGGATTCTGGGGTCGCTCACGTTGTCGTTATACTTCCATCCCTCATTGCCGGTGTTGTACGGAGGATCGATATAGATGCACTTTACCCGTCCCTCAAATTGGGGCAGCAGCGCCTTCAGCGCATCCAGATTATCGCCGTGGATAATCATGTTTCCGCCGTCATCCTGTCCTTCGGAGGCAAAGGTATACTGTTTTTCCAGCGTGCGGAACGGCACGTCCAGATGGTGATTGACCACCTTATCTTTTCCGATCCAGTCAAGTGTCGGCATGGTTGTTATCCTCCCGCTTTACAGTCTGCTGCAGCATGGCATTTCCAACCGGCGTAGAATTACCAGCCATGTTCATCATAAACTCAGCCATTGCCAGCTGTCCATTTTCATATTTGGCGACGTTTGCCATGCGCTGTATTAATCCTTCTGGCAGATATGGATTCTGAATGGTCTCCCAAGTTATCTTCTTTCCATATCCCAAAGACCTAGCCATGGATTCCAGAAGCTTGCACTGTGCGGTGTTGATTTCCTGCGAAGAATAATTCGGCTTGTATTTTGACAGTAAATCCGCCCAGCATTGACGAACAGACTTATCATCCGAGAAAACAATGTCGATTGTATTCAGCGCATTCACAGTGTCTTGGTGCACCCAGCCAGTTGCGCGATGTGTCATCAAGCATTGGAAGATCGCCATCTTATCCTTGCGTTTAGCAGCGCGATTCTGCAATTCCTGACCAACACAAACAGCAATGATCGGCACAGCAATGAGAGCGACGACATTAACGATAGCCAGCACTGTATTCATATCCTGTTCCTCCTATGCATTCAGCGGTTGTAGATATACCCCGTTCCCCGTCCATTGCCAATCTTGATGATCGTACCGTTCTTCACCAAATCGCCAAGCGCCTTTTCGATGGTTGTGGCGCTGATATCCGGGCAAGCGTCCATAATATCCTTCTTTGTCACCTTGCCCAGCCTGTTTTCGATGAACAGGCGTACGCGCTCCGGTTTGGAGATTCCCTTCGTGGTCAAATGCTCCACGCGTTCAGCGAACGTCCCGTATGCACTCTTGATGATCCCCAGCGTGTAGGAGACAAAAGGCATGTAGTCATTCACGCCGTCATGCCAGCCGACAGAGCTTGCCCGCAGCGCATCGTAATAGGTGTCCTTCGTCCTTTCGATCAGCATTTCGATACTGATGTACTTGCCGGCAATGTACCCGCTGCGATACAGCAGCATGAGGGTCAGCAGGCGGCTCATGCGCCCATTCCCTTCATTGAAGGGATGGATGCAGAGAAAATCCAGCACAAACATAGGAATCAGAAGCAGCGGATCAACCTCACCGCGATCCACTTCCCGCAGGAACTGATTGCATAGGTTTTCGATCATATCCGGCGTTTCAAACGCAGCCGCCGGACAAAAGCAAATGTGCTTTATTCCATCTTCCAGCCCTTCCTCAATCACATTATCGGTGTTCTTAAAAAGGCCGCCTATTCCCATTCCGCTGTACTGGTACAGACCGCGGTGCAGCTGCAGAATAACATTTGCCCGAGGGGGAATATCGTCGTAATTCTCATGGATTGTCGCCAACACATCGCGATAACCCGCGATTTCATTTTCGTTGCGGTTACGCGGCAAAGACTTCTCCTTCACAAGAGCCCGAATGCGGTCGCCGGAGGTACAAATACCCTCAATGCGGTTGGAAGCCTCCGTGGACTGAATCTTTGCGATTTCCAGAAGATGCGACAGCATGTCAGCCTTTTCTTCGATAAAAAGATTCTGCCGCCCTTTGTATTCATGGATGTAGCCCAGCATATTGACGATATCATTTGTCAGAAGCTTTGCAGCGGACGCTCTGAAATCGAATTCCCGCATATTGCACCCCCGAATTACATTTACTGCATTATTCTAGCATGTTTTCATGCAATTATCAACCGAGCAACAGGCAATCTCTGCCTGTTGTCACACAGTTCATAGGTACACAGAGGGCTATTCGCCGCAATATACAGCAGAGCTTCCGACCAATCCGAGATCTTCGGTATAAAAACGATTTATACATCTGATACACAATCAGCAGCTATATTTTCGATACTGTTTACGATATAAAAGGGAGGAGGCCCCTTCAGGAGCCTCCTTGTATATTCAACTATTGCTTGAATGCTTACTTGCCGAAGTACCTCTTGAGCAGACCTTCGAACGCCTTGCCGTGGCGCGCCTCGTCGCGGGCCATCTCGTGCACGGTGTCGTGGATGGCGTCAAGGTTCAGCTCCTTCGCCTTCTTCGCCAGCTCGAACTTGCCGGCCGTCGCGCCGTTCTCCGCGTCCACGCGCATCTCAAGGTTCTTCTTCGTGCTGTCCGTCACGACCTCGCCCAGCAGCTCCGCGAACTTCGCGGCGTGCTCCGCCTCTTCGTACGCAGCCTTCTCCCAGTACAGACCGATCTCCGGGTACCCCTCGCGATGCGCCACACGCGCCATCGCCAGATACATGCCCACCTCGCTGCACTCGCCCGCGAAGTTCTCACGCAGGCCCTGGATGATCTCCTCCGGCGCGCCCTTCGCTACGCCAACCACATGCTCCGCAGCCCAGGTCTTCTCACCCGCCTGCAGCGTGAACTTCTCACCGGGAACCTTGCACAGCGGGCAGCGCTCAGGCGCCTGCTCACCCTCATGCACATAACCGCAAACCGGACATACCCACTTCTTCATAATCTGTTTCCTCCCTGTTCTGTTTTTGTTCTATGTTGATGTTGTTCTTTCGTTTCTGTGACTATAGTATATGATAATCATTCTCATTTGTCAATAGGGAATTTAATATATTTGAGAATTATTTTCGCATCATAATCCCAGATATGTATACTGCGGATAGAGACTGCCGTCCGCCGCCGGTGTATACTGTATCCATCAAAGCAGCACACTGTGCGGACAGGAGGCCCTGTATGAAGTTCTATGATCTTTTCGGCAGCACGAAGCCCGTCTTCGGCATGCTCCATCTCAAGAGCGACGCCGGCATGGACGCGCTCGAGCGCGCGAAGCGGGAGATCGATATCTATCTGCACAACGGCGTCGAAGCGCTGATGGTGGAGAATTATTTTGGCTCCGCCGATGAGTGCGCGCAGGTGCTCGCGTGGCTGCAGAAGAACATGCCCTCTGCGATGTACGGCGTGAACATCCTCGGCGATGCGCCGCTGGCCTTTGAGCTCAGCCTGCGCTACGGCGCGAAGTTCATCCAGATCGACTCCGTCTGCGGGCATCTGCCGCCCGCTGCGGATGAGAAGCTGGCCCGGCGTTTGAGCGAGCTGCGCGCCGCTGTAGACGTCTGCCTGCTGGGCGGGGTGCGGTTCAAGTACCAGCCCGTGCGCTCCGGCCGCACGCAGGAGGAGGACCTCGTCATCGGCATGCAGCGCTGCGACGCCATCGTCGTCACCGGCGACGGCACCGGTATGGCCACGCCGGAGGAGAAGATCGCGCAGTTCCGCCGGACGCTGGGCAGCTATCCGCTGATCACCGGCGCGGGCGTCACCGCCGATACGATCGCCTCCACGCTCGCCGTGAGCGACGGCGTGATCGTTGGCAGTTACCTCAAGGACGGCCACCGCGACTACGGCGAGGTCTGCGAGGCGCACGTGCGCACCTTCATGGAAGCCAAGCGCGCCGCCTGCTGATCCCCTCTTGCGCAGCATCGCAATCCGTGATACAATACCCGCCTCAACTGCCACCGGGTAGGAAAGATGCATCATGCATCCGTCATGCACATCGTTAGGTCTTAGAAGATGTGCATGCGGGTGCATTTTTGTTTTTCATCATGCCCGGTGAGAACGCCGGCGCTGCGCCGGTATACTGCGGAGGAAACCATGCTCAATCGTGCAGCCCGTTACTTCACCAAGGCCGAAATCGCGCTGTGGGGCGCATCAGCGGCAGCCATCATTCTCTCCTTCCTCCTGTATGACCGGGAGAATCTCCTGACGCTCTCCGCCTCGCTGCTCGGCGTCACGTCGCTGATCTTCAATGCCAAGGGCAACCCGGTCGGTCAGCTGCTGATGGTAGTCTTCAGTCTGCTCTACGGGGTCATTTCATGGAGCTTCGCCTACTATGGCGAGATGATCACCTATCTGGGGATGACCATGCCCATGGCGGCCTTTGCGCTGGTGTCGTGGCTGCGCAACCCCTACAACGGCCGCCGTGCCGAGGTGCGGGTCAGCGACGTCAGCCGCAGGGAGCAGGCGCTCATGTGGCTGGCTGCTGCCGTCATCACCTTCCTGTTTTACTGGATTCTGCGGCATTTCGGCACAGCGAATCTCGTGCCGAGCACGCTCTCCGTGACCACGAGCTTCGTCGCCGTGTATCTCACCTATCGCCGCAGCCCGTATTTCGCGCTGGCCTACGCCGCCAACGACGTCGTGCTCATCCTCCTGTGGACGCTGGCCATCCCGGAGGACGTGCGCTATCTGCCGGTGGTGGTGTGCTTCGCCGCGTTCCTCGTCAATGACCTGTACGGCTTTATGAGCTGGCGGAGGATGAAGGCGCGGCAGCGGGCAGCGGACGCACAGAATATCCCCTGCGCATAAACAAAGACGCCCTCCCGCCATGCAGCGCATACCGCTCATGACGGAGGGCGTCTATTGATTATTCTTCCCGACGGGGCGCATGCTTCCGCTCTTCTCCCCGCCGCTGCAGCCATTCCTGCGCAGCCTTGCGGTCAATCCGCCGGATCAGCGTCACCATCAGGATCAGCGAGCAAAGGTCAGCGGCATGGCAAAGTTATCCTGCAGCCCCAGCGTCTCAGAGAACAGCACATACGCCGCCAGACACCAGAACAGCCCGCAGACCAGATACATAAGCCGGCTGGTCAGCAGCCCAAGCTGTCTGCTGCAGATCGTCGCCCGTTCAGAATACGGATATTTCCTGCAGGTATCGCGCAGACGCATATGGGGCTCCTTCCGAGTCACCTGTTCCCATTATTGATCTGCGCCGAACTCAGCCACGAGCTCTTCATACGTCATGCTGCGCAGGCGCAGGACATAGGCGCCGCGCTCCGCCTCCGGCTGATCATACCATCGCCTCCGCGCCCGGATCACCAGCCGGTTGCATGCGTTGCAGCAGTCCTGCGATCCATCCCGCACCGGATCCGGATTGTTATACGGCATCACTGCCGCGCCGCAAAGACAGCAGCGCTCTGATCTTTCGCGTTCCATAGGCATCTTCCTTTTCATCTTGATGTATCATCATCATACTCCAAAGGCGGCGCAGACGCCTCTACTGCCAATAGAGGATACAGCATACGAAAGGTGATCCCTCAGAGCTTCCCCGTCTGTTCAGTGCCTTCTCCTCCCCTGCGGGCGGCCCAGTCCTGCGCATCGCGCAGCAGACCGGAATCCATGAGGCACAGGGTGACCTCCAGCGCATCCCCGGAATCGCGCAGAAAATCCCCGATCGCATCAAGCGCAATCTCCAGCGCCTCCTCCTTCGGATAGCCGTAGATGCCGGAGGAGATCAGCGGAAAGGTCACGGAATGCAGCTGATGCTTCATCGCAATATCAAGCGCACTGAGGTAGCTCTCCCGCAGGAGCGCCCGCTGATCGAGGTCGCCCGGCTTGTATTCGGGCCCGACAGCATGAATCACATACCTTGCAGGCAGCGCAAAGCCCTCCGTGATCACGGCCTTCCCCGTCTCGCAGCCGCCGATCCGGTTGCAGGCCGCCTGCATCTGCGCATGACCGGCCGCGCGGAAGATCGCGCCGCAGACGCCGCCGCCCCGGCGAAGCGCATAGTTGCGCAGCAAGGTGTTCGCCGCATTCACAATGGCGTCCGTCGTGGCCTTGGTGATATCCTCAGAAGAAAAATACAGCGGCATCCGTCAGCGCCCCTCTCCGTCCTTTTGTATTGATCATAACAGGAAAAAGCGGCGGAGTCAAATCCGCCGCTTTATACACACTCCGAATGATTCTTCGAAGCAGCGCTTCAGCGGACCTTCGAAGGCCTTTCCTTTCCATGCCCCACAAAGACATGAAATACTTGATGAATATGCTGTGCTAGTGTGTGTTGCGTTTTCCATTATGGAAGAACGCCAGCACATCATCAATGGCCCGGCCTGCCCAGGGTTCCTGCTCCTTTTGCTTGTGTGCATATTTCCATTCAACCGGGCCAATATGCCCCGGAGAGATATATCGATCATATTTCGCCTTCAATTCCTCCAGTTCTTCCCGGGACACCTGCCTGTCTTTTTTACCAAACTCCAGCAGACCGATAGGCGTTTCATAGAGACAGTGGTTATATGTCACATAAGAACCGAACTCGTGGGTCACCTTCGTTCCGAACCAGTGTATCGGCACACTCTCTGCCATACCATCCCTCAGTACCCGATACCGCCTTTCCTTATCGATGGCAATCAAATCATAACGGTAGCACTGTTCTCTGACCCACCATGCATAGTATCCGATTACTACATGCGTATCAAAGAAAAGCTTGTAGAGATGCGGTGCATCATGCCGATCGGTTCCCATGCGCGTTGTCCGGGTCTGTGTATAGAGATTCTGATAGGTACCTCCGATGGAATATTCTGAACTGAGCCATATATCTTTCCATATGTCTTTTGAGGATGGGTAATATGTGTCGCTGAGGATGTCTTCCAAGGAAAAGAAAACCAGCTTCCAACTGGGAAATTTCGTCGCCCAGGGCTTCGGCTTCCGCTTCAGGTTGTTCACTTCTCCGCCGTTATGCAGGCGCAGAAAATCTATATAGTCCTGCGGCAAGGAAATACCGTGAACTTCTCGTACGGCCTCCCCGTTATATGGGTCATTCCACAGTTCCACGATACAATCTCCTTTTTGTACTACAGTATATCAGACGCACTCAGTAGAATCAAGGTATATGCTAACCGGCAGAATATCCTTGGACTGTGCTGCTGATGATGGACATATAAACGCCAAAGGAGCCAGCTTCCACTTTTGCAGATTAACAGGAGGAAAACCAGGAATCTTCCGCTTCGGCTTGCACTTTCGCATGAAAAAAGGATGATCCCCGAAGGAATCATCCTCATGTTTCAGGTTGAATTATTCGCCGAAGCAGCGCTTGAGCAGGCCTTCGAACGCCTTGCCGTGACGCGCCTCGTCGCGGGCCATCTCGTGCACGGTGTCGTGGATGGCGTCAAGGTTCAGTTCCTTCGCCTTCTTCGCCAGCTCGAACTTGCCGGCCGTCGCACCGTTCTCCGCGTCCACGCGCATCTCGAGGTTCTTCTTCGTGCTGTCCGTCACGACCTCGCCCAGCAGCTCCGCGAACTTCGCAGCGTGCTCCGCCTCTTCGTACGCGGCCTTCTCCCAGTACAGGCCGATCTCCGGATAGCCCTCGCGATGCGCCACACGCGCCATCGCCAGATACATGCCCACCTCGCTGCACTCGCCCGCGAAGTTCTCACGCAGACCCTGAATGATCTCCTCCGGCGCGCCCTTCGCTACGCCGACCACATGCTCCGCAGCCCAGACGCGCTCGCCCGCCTGCTTCATGAACTTCTCCGCAGGGGCCTTGCACAGCGGGCAGACCTCCGGCGGTTCGCTGCCCTCGTGCGCATAGCCGCACACGCTGCAGACCCACTTCGCACCGCCTTCATCCGCAGGCGCGGCGGGAGCAGGCTTCTCCTCGCTGACCGGCGCGGCGGCGAGCGGCTTCATATCCTCCTTGCCGTGCTTGCACAGCGGGCAGATGAAGTCATCCGGCAGCTCCTCGCCCTCATGGACATAGCCGCACACGCTGCAGACCCAGCCCTTCTTCGCCGCCGGGGCGGGCTTGGGCTTGATGTCGCTCTGGTAGTGGCTGTAGGTGCAGGCCTCCTCGGGGGAAAGGACCTCTGCGTCCGTCACCTCGGCGATGAAGAGCGTGTGGCTGCCCAGATCCATGGACTCCACCACGCGGCAGGAGATATACGCATTCGCATAATGCGTCAGATAGTACAGCCCATTCGCGCTGCGGGCGACGTCCTTCGCCCCATCGAACTTGTCCACCGCTCGGCCGGACTGCATGCCGTAATGCTTGAAGACCTCAAACGGTGCATCCGCAGAAATCGCGGAGAGATTGAACGCGCCGGACGCCTTGAGCATATCATGCGTCAGATTCTTCTGGATAACGGAGATCGCCACGCGGGTAGGATCGTTCGCCACCTGCTGGGCAGTGTTGATGATGCAGCCATTGTCCCGACCGTCCGCACGGACAGAGAGCAGGTACAGGCCGTAGGTGATGTTGTAAAGGGCTTTCTTGTTCATGCTGACCTCCTGAGTTCTTCTGCCGTGATGGCGGCGGATTGATGGGCATTCCCTTTTTATGGATCCATTATATGATAATCATTCTCAATTGTCAAGCATATTTATATTCAATTGGAGAGTAATTTCCACGAAGGCAGAGTGCGTCAGGATTAAACAGACTGACGGCGGAATGAAGACAGCCCCGTATCGCACCGTCAAAAAGGGGAGGAGGCCCCGAAGGGCCGCCTCCCTTTACTCATATCTGATTACTTGCCGAAGCAGCGCTTGAGCAGACCCTCGAACGCCTTGCCGTGGCGGGCCTCGTCGCGGGCCACCTCTTCCGCCTGTGCGCTCCACTTAGTTTAGCTTATTACTTTCTACAGGTTTGGAGGCTTCCCCTGCAATCCATTTACAACGTTTTATAACTTTCATACAAGCAGACTTGCAACTGCGCGGCATAGCCACATTTTCTTGGCATGCTGAAGCATGTGGGGAAGAAACCACCCTTGGCAAGACCAACCTCTATCATACGGATTCTCAAAACGCGAGCAGCCGCTTCCTGACTTCCTCGAATTCCTCCGGTGTAATGATCCCGGAATCCAGCAATCCTTTGAATTTGAGTATTTCATCCGCAACAGAATAGCGGCGCTTCTCTTCCACAGAATCAGATTGTTGCTTGTACGCGACACCGTCAATCATGCACAAGCATTCGGCGTCAAGAAATTCGCTTGTCGAAGTCATTCTGGCCGGGAAACAGCCCTCATCGAAGTACTCCGCAAATACTTCTATGGCGGCCTCAAAATCAGCCAAATCCCTTAAGTACAGATTGATCTGGATCATATCGTTGAGCGTTGCGCCAACCGAACCCAAGGTGGTTTTTACCCGTTCAAAAACCGCTCTCATTTGGTGGGTAATATCACGCTTGTCAAATCCGCCTGCATGGTGTGCCAAGAAAATCAGATTATCAGCAACTACGCATGAAGAACATGTTTCATCAAAGCAATGTGTAGGCATCCTTTTCAGCATCATTCATACCTCCTTTTGTTATCTATTGTATCACAGTGCAAATCGTGTAACAAGAAAAAGGATGATCCCCTAAGGAATCATCCCTGCGTTTTTCGTGTATTACTTGCCGAAGTAGCGCTTGAGCAGGCCCTCGAATGCCTTGCCGTGACGCGCCTCGTCGCGGGCCATCTCGTGCACGGTGTCGTGGATGGCGTCCAGGTTCAGCTCCTTCGCCTTCTTCGCCAGCTCGAACTTGCCGGCCGTCGCGCCGTTCTCCGCGTCCACGCGCATCTCAAGGTTCTTCTTGGTGGAATCGGTCACGACCTCGCCCAGCAGCTCCGCGAACTTCGCAGCGTGCTCCGCCTCTTCGTACGCAGCCTTCTCCCAGTACAGGCCGATCTCCGGGTAGCCCTCGCGATGCGCCACGCGCGCCATCGCCAGATACATGCCCACCTCGCTGCACTCGCCCGCGAAATTCTCACGCAGGCCCTGAATGATCTCCTCCGGCGCGCCCTTCGCTACGCCAACCACATGCTCCGCAGCCCAGGTCTTCTCGCCCGCCTGCAGCGTGAACTTCTCACCCGGAACCTTGCACAGCGGGCAGCGCTCAGGCGGCTGCTCACCCTCATGCACATAACCGCAAACCGGACATACCCACTTCTTCATAATTTGTTTCCTCCCTTGATTTCGTTTATTTGTTCCTCCGCTGACACTGCGGAGGCGTTTGACCTTTTATGCTTCCTCAGGCGCTTCCTCATTCTGGCAGTCCCTGCAGATTCCGTGCGCCGTCACCTCGGACCATTCGACCTGATGGCCGCAGCACTTTGCCGTCTCGCGGACCATGCCAGACACATCCGCCGGCATATCGTGCACCATGCCGCAGCGGCTGCAGACGAAATGCATGTGCTGATCGCGGATGTACTCGTACACCGCACTCTTCTTCCCCAGCGCGAGCCTGCGCACAAGGCCAAGCTCTGTCAGATGATCCAGCGCGCGGTAGACAGTCGCCGTGCCGATGCCCTGCAGGCTGTCCAGCACATCCTCAGCGGTCATGTGACAACGCTTCTCAGACAGGACAGCGAGCACGGATCTGGCATGCTGGCTGATTCTCACTCCCATTTCGGCGCCTCCTTTCGTTTCTCTGTGACTATATGATAACCGTTCTCACTCCGTTTGTCAATATCATTTTGAGAATTATTTTCATTATTTTTCTGAATCTCCCATCGCATCGCCCGCAGCAAGACACTTGTCGCAATCCCTTATCATATAAACAGAGCCGGCGGAATATCCCGCCGGCTCTGTTTGCTGTATCATACTCAGCCTCTGCCGAAGATCAGAATCGCGATGAACGCCGCCACAAGCAGCACAATAATGGTATCCAGCAGCCACAGGGGCATGCGGAGCTTCTCATAAATCTGCTCCTTGAAGCCCCTCCGTTCGATTTCGGCTTCTTCAATGATCTGATCGACCATCGCCTCATCGACCTGCTTCGTCTCAGGTTTCTTATCCATATCAGCCAAGGTTATTCCTCCAAGCGAGAATCATTCTGAAAACCCGCCGTGTCCTTACGGAGCACGGCGGGCAAGGGGGAGAAAAGGTCGTGATTACTTCTTCGCCAGATACTTGCGCAGGTCAAGCGCAACGGCGATGATGATGACCAGGCCCTGCGCGACATAGGTGTAGGAAGACTCGACGCCCAGGAACTGCAGGACGATCTTCAGCACTTCAAACACCAGAACGCCGATGAGGATGCCGGTGATCTTGCCGACGCCGCCGTTGACGGAAACGCCGCCGATGGTGCAGCCCGCGATGGCTTCAAGCTCCCAGCCCATGCCGGTGTTGACGGAGCAGCCGCCGGACTTCGCGCAGACGAGG
>JAGBAV010000014.1 GCA_017938795.1 Clostridia bacterium | reverse complement strand
TATTTCTATGCGCAGGGCTCCAAGCGCTACAAGATCGTCTCCGCCGATCATTCCTTCCACGGCCGCACGCTGGCGACCGTCGCAGCGACCGGCCATGACTATTATCAGGAGCCGTTCCGCGCGCTGCTGCCCAAGGGCTTCTCTCAGGTGCCCTACAACGATATCGACGCGCTGCGCGCCGCCATCGACGAGGAGACCGCCGCCGTCATGCTGGAGCCCCTGCAGGGCGAGGGCGGCGTCATCCCGGGCAATGCCGAATACCTCAAGGCCGTGCGCGAGCTCTGCGATGAGCAGGGCATCCTGCTGATCTTTGACGAGGTGCAGACCGGCGTCTGCCGCACGGGCTCGCTCTACTGCTATCAGCAGTTCGGCGTCACCCCGGATATCATGACCAGCGCCAAGGGCCTTGGCTGCGGCTTCCCGATCGGCGCGATCCTCGCCACGGAGGCGGTTGCATCGAAGATCTCCCGCGGCGACCACGGCTCCACCTTCGGCGGCAATACGCTCGCCTGTGCGGTCTCTCTGGCCGCTGTCGAATACATGATCGACAATGACTTCTCCGCCATTGCGCGGGAGAAGGGCGCCTATCTGATGAACGCGCTCAAGGGCGTGACCAGCGATAAGGTCGTCGCCGTGCGCGGCATGGGCATGCTGCTGGGCATGGAGCTGGCCGCCTCCCTGCCGGCGGGCGCCGTCGCCAAAGCGCTGCTGGCCAAGGGCTTCATAGCCGGCACAGCGTCGGGCAATGTGCTGCGCCTCGCGCCGCCGCTGATCATCACTGAGGCGGAGATGGACGCCTTCGCCGCCGCGCTGCAGGAAGCGCTCAACGAAGCCTGAACAGAAGCATGAGCAGAACGCTCCTTTGACGGGGCAACTCATAAACAATTGATCCAATCACAAGAAAACGAGCATCCGGCATTAGGATGCTCGTTTTCTTATGGAACAGCAGACTTGCTTGCTCGGACTGCAGACTGAATAGCGCAATGCGCGGAATGGTGTGTAATGCGTTCATCCTCTGATGGCGGCAATCCCCCTGTTGTGCTGCTCAGTCATGAAAAAATCGCCTCATTTCCAATTGATTCTCCGCATATCCACCCTATATAATGGATATAGATCCTGCAGGTCACACCAAAGCAAAGGAGCGTATCTCATGCAAGACACCGGCCATTACTACGTTCTCAGCCATCTGGTTCAGTTCACTGGCCTTACCGATCGCACCCTGCGCAATTACCTCGCCTCCGGCATTCTGCATGGCGAAAAGATCGGCGGCATGTGGCATTTCACCCCCGAACAGATCGAGGCCTTTCTCTCCCACCCGGCCGTGCGGCCAAGCATCCTGGCCAAGAATCACAGCAGGGTATATGACTTCCTGCTGGACATGAAAAAGCCATGCCAGCAGACATGCATGATCCTGGATATTCCCAACGGCAATGACAAGGAAATCGCAGAGTTTTTCTGCTATCGTATCAATCAGAGCGGCGACAGCAGCCTGCAGTTTTCCTTCCACATGCAGGCGCCGTACATCCGTGTGATCCTCGTCGGCTCTTCCTCCGCAGTGCTGGCGCTTGTCAACGAATACTATGCCGCGCATCCTCAGGCCTGATCCCATGGAGCGCAAAAACAAAAGTGGCCTTTCGGCCACTTTTTTGCATAATAAAGCATCAGTTGTTATGGAGGATCGTCAGGCGTTCGCAGCGCTCCGCAGCATGACTGCATACAAGGATAGCCATTTCCTCCTCGCCCCTCACCCTGCTGCGGCCATCTGCGCAAGGATCATACGACTGCCTGGCAAATCGAATCCTGATCATGACAATACTCCGGCTTTCGGAACGGAGGATAGCTGCAGAGCCTCCTGCACCGGGAACAGCATTTCCTGCACCAATCCACTTACTTTTCATCACGCTTCTATTCTATCCCCCGGCGCAGAGGGCTTGCATTCCGCATGCGCATCACATACAATATATCCATCACCATCACGGAGGTAATGCCATGAAACGGCTGCAGACCCGAAAGCTGACGCTGACTGACACCCCCTCGATACAGGAATTCTGCTATGAGATCCATAACCCCACAGGCGAAGATGTCTGGCTGGATGAATTCGAGCTTTTCCATGCAGACTCGCTGGCGGAGCTCGGCGTTGAGGCGGAGGGCTGCCGCCTCTTCCGTACCGGGCGGCATAAGAACGATATGCCCTCTGTCGCTGTACTGGGCCGCATGGACGACGCCATGCGCGACGCGCTGGGCAGCATGAGCGAGACGGGCGACCGCAACGCCGACGCCCCCGGGCAGCGCACCATCGTCAGCGATCACCTGACGCTGCTGGGCAGCAGCCGCCGATGCTGCATGATCGCCTTCATGACGGGGCGCAGCCAGCTGTTCCACACGCGCATCCGCGTGGATGAGCGCGGCGGCTTCCTCTCGCTGTCTGCAGGCGTGGAGCTGCGCCGCTTTCTCCGCCCGGGCGAGACGATCTGCACCGAGACGCTGCGCGTCGGGCAGACCAGTCAGCCGGAGGCCGCCGTCCGCCGCTTCGCGCAGGAAAAGGCACGCGCAGAGGGCGCGCGCCGCTGTGCTCCGCCATCCGTCTTCTGCACATGGTATTACTACGGCCTGACCGTCACGCAGGAGGATGTGCTGACCAATCTCACCCGCATGGAGGCGCAGCGCCTGCCGTTTGACGTCTTCCAGATTGACGAGGGCTGGGAGCGCACGCTCGGCTGGTGGGAGGGCAATGCAAAATTCCCCATGCCGATGGATCAGCTCGCCGCACGCATCCGTCAGGCGGGATACCGACCCGGCATCTGGACAAGCCCCTTTGTCGCGCATGAGACCGCGCCTGTCTGGCAGGAGCATCCGGAATGGATGCTGCGCGAAAAGGACGGCTCCCCCTGCATCTTCCCGATGAACGACACCGTCTACAGGGTCTTCGACATCACCGCCCCCGGGACGCATGAATACTTCACTGAGCTCTACCGCCGCCTCACCTTCGACTGGGGCTATACCTATCACAAGCTCGACTTCACCCGCGCCGCCGTCATCTACGAGAACGCAGACTTCCACGATAAGCACATCACGCTGGCAGCAGCCTACCGCGAGGCCGTCGCCGCGATCCGCCGGGGCATGGGCGAGGACGCCTATTTCCTCATGTGCGGCGGCCTGTACGATCCGATTATCGGCCTTGTGGACGCGCAGCGCTCCGGGTCGGACGTGCTGTCCATGTGGTCCTCCACGATCAACAAGGGCGGCAAGACCGCGCCCTACACCATCAAGCAGAGCCTGCTGCGCTGGTATATGAATGAATGGTGGCACAACGATCCGGATGCGCTGATGATCCGCCGCAATCCAACGATGGAGCGCGGCCTGCGCCTGACCTACGGCCTGCTCAACGACGACGAGGTGCGCACAGTCGTCGCCAATCAGCTGACGGGCGGCGGCATCGTCTGCTCTACGGAGCCGCTTGACCGCATCGATGAGGATCGCCTGATGGAGCTGCGCCTCATCCTTCCGCCGATGGACACCCGCACAGAGCCCCTTGCCCTGATGGAAAGCGGGCGCTTCCCGGACAGCGTGCGCGTCGCCTACCCGCAGGACGGGCGCGTGCTGCTCGTGCTGATCAACTGGTCGGATACAGAGGCTGTCCCCGCGTCGGTCACCATCAGCGGGGATGTGCTTGGCTGCCCCGTCAGCGGGGAGGATCGCTTCGCCGTCAGCAGCTACTATGATGGAACATATGAGACGGACGCGCGCGCCGGCAGCGCGGTCTCGCTGGGCAGCATCCCGCCGCACGGCACGGCAGTCATCAAGATCGAGCGCATCGACGATACGCCCGTCGTGCTCGCCTCCGACGCGCATTACAGCATGGGGCTGGAGCTTGACCGGCTCTGCCTCGGGGAGGAATGCCTGATCGCCGAGGGCGAAAACCGCTTCGCCGTTCCGGCTCATTACAGCGTGCTGATCCCATGCAGCGGCGAGGTCGTCCGCTTCACCCTGCCGCCGCTGGGGCGGCATGCGCTGCGCATCCCGCTCCGCGCCTGAAAGCAGCATATGGAAATCCCCCGCGCCGCCATGGCACGGGGGATTCTGCTTATCTGTATTTGAGTCTGATGCACCGCCAGCCGGTCTTGGTGACCGTATTGGCAAAGCCCCAGTCGTCCTTGCCGATCGCCTCGATATAGAGGTAAAGGGTGGTGCCGGACGGCATATCCGGGCAGGTGAAGCTCATGGAGTCGGTCATCGTCTCGGTGGGCTCGGGCTTCGCCTCTCCGGCCTGCATGCTGTAATACCCCACGGAATGCACGCCGGCGTCCGAATGCGCCTTCGCAGCAATCACGTCACCCGCCTTGACGAAGAGCTCAACGTCATCCTGCAGGGGGATTCCATGGCTGGTGACCTCCATGGTGATCTGCGCAGGCTCGTAGATATACAGCGGACAGGATCTGCGCACGACACGCGCGCCCTCCGCATCATAGCCGAACAGATGCAGCATGCGCTTATCCCCCGCAGAGAACGACGCAGGAACCGTCAGCGTGAGTCCGTCCGCCGGCACGGGGATCTCCGGCTCCGCATCCCATGCATAGCGCAGCTCGCTGATGCCGCTGCCCTTCGCTATGCGGGCCGTGATCTCCAGCCCCGTCCATGCGCCGCAGGGCTGATCGTCCATCAGCTGCTTGTTGACCAGCCGGACATCCAGGGCATCAGGATTATTCTTCGGGGACTCGTAGCAGAGGATGACCTCCTGCCAGCCGGTCTTGGTGATCGTCCCCGGCTTGCCGTTGTCGTTCTTGCCGACCGCCTCGATATACAGGCGGAGCTCGTCTCCGCTCTCATTCTGCGGGCAGACAAACGACGCCGTGCCCGCAGGATAATCGACGATGCCGCCGATCTCTCCGTTTTTCACGAGATACATGCCGGTGAAGGCAACGCCGGCGTCCGAGTATGCGCTGACGTCGATCACATCGCCCGGCCTGACGAAGATCCGTTCGCCGGCCGTCAGCTTCTGCCCGCCGAAGAAGACATCCATCGTCGTGCGCGCCGGCCCGGTCGGCGTATCCTTGTTGACGCCCTGCGCGGCATCCTCATAGATGAACGAATACACCTTCCAGTCGCCGATCACCGTCGTATCGTCTTCATTCATCCGGCCCGTCGCATAGACGCTCAGATCAAACCGCTCGCCCTCGCGCCCATAGGGGACATCCACATACGCGACGTTGTCATGCTTGGGGACAATCTCCTCGTCGCCAAGCGCATACGCGATCACCGAGATATTCATCCCGCCGCCGAGCGCCTTCAGGCGGATCCTCTCGCCGCCGCGGACAGTGGTCATCCCGCCGGGAAGCAGCGCCTCACCGCCGACCGATACCGTGTATTCCATCTCACCCGGCGCCAGATGGCTGCCCTGCGAGGCAAGGCCGCCGATCAGCGCCGCCGCACCGATGACAGCGAGGAGCACAGCGGCTGCCAGCGCAGCCGCCGCATGCTTCCATCTGCTGGCCCTTCGCCGCTCTTTTTCCAGCGCGGCGGTCATCTCGCGGATCTTCTCCTGCATGGCGTCCCACTGAACGCGGTTCGCCCGGATCCAGTTCCATGCGTAGACGGGGCGATTGTCGCTGACCGAGTAATCCACCATTTTGGAACCAAAGTTCAGCTGGCTGTCCAGCTCCGCGCGGAAGCTCTGCTTCTCCCTCAGGGTACGCGGGCCCGTCGTCTCGTCCGCGCGCCAATGAAGAACGGTATACGCGTTCTGCTGGATGCATCCGGCTGTGCCGCACATATCCCGGCAAAGCTGGCTGAGCTCCGGCTCCGTCTCAAACCGCCGGCTTCCGGCCCGGAGCATCTCCTCGATGTACATCTCCAGCGTCGCATTCCCGGCGTCCTCGCCCTTCTTCTGCGCTGCAGCCTTCTCGCCGGCAAGGATACGCCTGCCGACATCCTCTGCGCTGAGCCTGCAGAGGCGGCGCAGGAGCGTGCGCTCCGTCATCTTGCGGATCAGCACCTGCATGGTATCCGCTGCCGCCAGATCGCTGTATGCGCGATCCTGTATGTCAGAAAGAATGCTGCAGCACCACGAAAGCCACGGATCGGGCACCGCGCCGTCGTCCTTCTCATAGTATACGCCGATCCTCGCGCAGACATCGCCCGGCGTATAGGTATACCGGAGCACGTCCGCCTCATCCGCAGCGCCCGAGCAGAGCGCCCGGCCGGCCTCAATCGCCCATGCCAGATGCGGATATGCGGACAGATCCGCGCCGCCGACCGCCGTATACGACGTCATATAGCGGCTGACCGTCCTGCAGTACGCAGGGATGATCACCCGCATGCTGTAATGCCCGGCCTTGAGCTGCTCCAGCTCCGTCCGGTTGAGCAGCTGCTCCCGCTGCTCGTCGGTCAGCTGGCGAAGCGACCTGTGCCCGGCGTCGCTCTTCTCCACCAGCGCACGCTGCGCCTGATAATGGAGCAGCCTGTTCACGCCGTGCTCGCCGTCGCAGACGGACGCATACCCCTCCCGGAGCATCGCCGCCTGCTGCGTCCTTTGCTGATTCAGCCTCGGGCGCACGGTCACGCCGTCGATCACGCGGCTGCTGACAGGAACACCATCCTCATCATAGGACAGCAGCGCAGCGCCCATCAGCTCCAGCGATTTGCGCGCGGCAAGCGCAGCGCCGCAGAGCAGACGCTCGTCCTCCATATAGGCCCTCACGCGGGCGCAGTAGCTGTCCATCAGGGTAAGGAAATATGCCGTATTCATCCCGCTGTCACCGTGAAGCGTCATCATATCCTTGCGTTTCTCCATGTTTGCACCTCTTGCACACATTCATCCATTCCATTATATATCCTCAGCAGGGCTTGTCAAGCGCGCATCCTCCTGCGCCTTCGCCGTCATTCTATCACGCCGGACGTACGCACAGGGAGAGCCAGCGCACAACCCTGCATGCTGCTGCTGCATTCACGTTCCGCGCCTCTGTCCGCACGGGTTTCTGCATGCCGGAGGAAAACATTGTGAAATTTTTGCACGATAGTTGATTTTCCCAGCCAAGTGGTGTATCATATAATCTGTATCATGAGGAGATAGGTGCTTCGCCGGTTCCGGTGCGCGCCGTCCCGTGAAAGCATTGTTCACACATAGATTTTTGAGAGAAAGAGGTTGCGTGCAACATGGCTAACATTGATCTGACAAGGTATGGCATCACCGGCACGACTGAGATCGTCTACAATCCGTCTTACGAGATGCTCTTCGAAGAGGAGACCAAGCCGGAGCTGGAAGGCTTTGACAAGGGCCAGGTGACCGAGCTGGACACCGTGAACGTTATGACCGGCATCTACACCGGCCGCTCCCCCAAGGATAAGTACATCGTCATGGACGACAACTCCCGCGACACCGTGTGGTGGACCTCCCCGGAGTTCAAGAATGACAACCACCCGATGACCGAGGAGACCTGGGCCGTCGTGAAGAAGCTCGCTCAGGAGCAGCTCTCCGGCAAGCGCCTGTTCGTCGTGGACGCGTTCTGCGGCGCGAACAAGGACACCCGCATGGCGATCCGCTTCATCGTTGAGGTGGCTTGGCAGGCTCACTTCGTCAAGAACATGTTCATCGTCCCGACCGAGGAAGAGCTGGCCACCTTCGAGCCGGACTTCGTCGTCTACAATGCCTCCAAGGCGAAGGTTACAAACTACGCTGAGCTCGGCCTCAACTCCGAGACCTGCGCTGCCTTCAACATCACTTCCCGCGAGCAGGTTATCCTGAACACCTGGTACGGCGGCGAGATGAAGAAGGGTATGTTCTCCATGATGAACTACTACCTCCCGCTGCGCGGCATCGCTTCCATGCACTGCTCCGCCAACACCGATATGAACGGCGAGAATACCGCCCTGTTCTTCGGCCTGTCCGGCACCGGCAAGACCACCCTGTCCACCGATCCCAAGCGCCTGCTCATCGGCGATGACGAGCACGGCTGGGACGACAACGGCGTCTTCAACTTCGAGGGCGGCTGCTACGCGAAGGTTATCGGCCTTGACAAGGAGTCCGAGCCGGACATCTACAACGCCATCCGCCGCAACGCG
>JAGBAV010000084.1 GCA_017938795.1 Clostridia bacterium | reverse complement strand
CCTGGCGAAGACTGCGGATACCCTCAAGCTCAATACGCCGTTTAATATCTGCATCATCTACCTCGGCTTCGGTGCGGGTCTGGCGGTGTTCATGTTCACGGGCTTTATGAAGAGCGTGCCGCTGGCGATTGAAGAGGCCGCGATGATCGACGGCTGCAATCCGCTGCAGATCTTCTTCAAGGTCGTCTTCCCGATCCTCAAGCCGACGGCGATCTCCACTGCGATTCTGGAGACCATGTGGGTCTGGAACGACTACCTCCTGCCGACGCTGGTGCTGGATATCAAGAAATACCGCACCATCCCAATGGCGATCCAGTACTTCCGCGGCAGCTATGGCCGCGTGGAGATGGGCCCGATGATGGCCTGCATCATGATCACGGTCATCCCGATCATCATCCTGTATCTGGCCTGCCAGAAGTACATCATTGAGGGCGTTGTCGCCGGCGCCGTCAAGGGCTGATATCACAAACAAAGAGAACTGCTGCATGCGCGGCAGTTCTTTTTTATGGAGCTGTATAAGCGCAATCTGATGGAATGGTGCGCATCGTGGTGCCGTCCTGAAATGACGGGAGTTCTTTTTCCGTCATTTCAGCAGATGAGAATCTGACAAGTATGACAACTGCTTGATTGCATGGGCAATCATAGCCACGGTTTTTCCGTTGGTATCAACTTTCATGGTATGAAGTGCTTGATACATCGGTATTCTTGCCATGCTTCTCTCAATGACATCTTCAGAACGAATGCCTCTTTCCACATCTATGGATAGTCTTTCACGCAGAGTCTTTTCATCCGCAACCAGCGAGACGCATTTCACCTCACAGTTCTGCGCATCCAGCTTCTCAAGTATGGAATCGATAATACTCTGCTCGTGCATCACCCAACAAAAGATGATATTCTCGTATGCAGAGCATCTCAGAAAGCTGTTGAGCAAGTAACAGATATTATCCGTCACCATTGCTTTGGTTTCATCGGTTACCTGGAACGGACTTGCGTCCCAACACCAATCTCCGTCAAGGAATACACTGTTTGGTAAATCCAGTTTGAGCTGTTGGCATACGGCCGTTTTTCCAACTCCCATGGTACCGCCAATCATATACAGAGTTTTCATCATTCACTCCTGCAAGACCAAGATGATCGCTTTCATTCTATCACAGCAAGATATGAACCCACAAGCCTTGCTGGCTTGCGGGTTCGTTATTTTTGCGATGCAGGGTGTAGGATAACGCCTTCCCTTCCATTTCCCCTGCTGATGCAGTCCTTTTCCTGTGCGGTGAACGGGATGTGTCAGACGGCCTGTTCGTCCTTCCGCTTCAGCGGCCTGTACACGCTGAAGAGCATGGTGAGGAAGCAGGCGGTGCCGCCGATGAGATTGGAGATCGGCTCGGCGAGGAAGACGCCGTCCACCCCGAGCCCCATGCGCGGGAGCAGCAGCGTCAGCGGCACGACGATCACGGCCTTGCGCAGCAGGGAGAAGAAGATGGCCTGCCTGGCAAAGCCGAGCGACTGGAACGACGCCTGACCGGAGAACTGCAGGGACATGAACACATAACCGAAGAAGTACAGGTGCAGCGCATGCGGCGCGGCCGCGATGAGCCGGGCGTCGGAGGAGAAGAGCGAGATGAAGAAGCCGGGGAAGAGCAGCACGATGATCCATACGCCGACGGTATACGCCGCGCCGAGGATGGACATGAAGCGGATGCCCTCGCGCACGCGGCCATAGGCCTTCGCGCCGTAGTTGTAGCCGAGCACGGGCTGCGAGCCTGCGTTCAGGCCGAAGACCGGCATCTCCAGCACGGAGCGGATGGAATTGAGCACGGTCATGATGCCCACATACAGGTCGCCGCCGAAGGCCTGCAGCGTCGTATTGCAGGCGACCTGCACGACGCTGTTCGTTCCCTGCATGATGAAGCCGGCTGTGCCGAGCGTGACGATCTGGCGCACAAGATCAAGCGGCGTGCGCAGATGCGCCCTGCGCAGCGGAAGGGGCATGCGCTTCCCCGTGATGATGTACAGCACCCACAGGCAGGAGACGCCCTGGCTGATGACGGTCGCCAGCGCTGCGCCGGCGACGCCCATATCAAAGACGAAGATGAACAGCGGATCGAGCAGCAGATTGAGCGCCGCGCCGACAATGGTGGTGACCATGCCAAGGCGCGCGAAGCCCTGTGCGTTGATGAAGCCGTTCATGCCGGTGGAGAGCATGGCCAGCGGCGTGCCCAGCAGATAGATCTTCAGGTATGCATCTGCATAGATATAGGAAGCGTCGCTTGCGCCGAAGAGATAGAGGATCGGCCTGCGCAGCGCAAAGCAGACGATTGTCAGCACGACGGACGAGAGCGCGAGAAGCGAGAAGACGCAGCCCATGATGCGGCTGGCGCGGTCCTTTTCGCCTGCGCCGCGCGCGATGGAGAACAGCGGCGTGCCGCCCGTAGAATAGAGGCTGGTGAACGCCCCGATCAGCGAGACGAGCGGGAAGGTGAGCCCCACGCCGGTGAGGGCTGTGCTGTCCGCGCCGGGCAGATGGCCGATGTAGATGCGGTCAACGATGTTGTACAGCAGCTGGACGAGCTGCGCAAGGGTGAGCGGGACGGCCTGCGCGACGATGCGCCGCCAGACGCGGCCTGTGCCAAAATCATTCTGCATGATATGCCTTCCTTCCGTCACACGCAGTCCGGGGCGGGGACGCAGAGCGGCAGCGGCAGGGAGAAGCCGTCAAAGGACAGGCTGCCCTCCGGCGCGCCGAGCGCGCAGCAGACGCGCTGCGCATCATAGAACTTGTAGGCATGCGGCCCGGTGATGCGGTATCCCTCGCAGACGGCGGTGAGCGTCTTCGCCAGCCGGGTCTGCCACGGGGCCGCGGTGACCTGCAGCGGGCCGTGGGTCGTGACGAGCAGCTTCAGCGCGGCGGCGATGTGCGCATCCTGCACGACGAGCTCGCCGGCATGGCAGTGCCCGCCCGACACGCTCAGCGAGGCGAAGCCGACAAGCGTATCCCCCTGCATGACGGCCCACGGCTCGCAGTCCCACGAGCGGAGGATATCGAGGAACTCCGCCTCGCTGCGCTCGCAGCGGCAGGGCTGCGCATCATGCAGGGCGAGCGCGGCGGGGACATGCGCCTGCGTCATCGGCAGGAGGGCATAGCCGGAGACGTCGACGTCCCGCATGGCGTGGCGCACGTTGTCCCGCGTGAGCGAGCCGCCCATCTGCATCCCGGCGAAGACATAGCCGTAGTAGCCGTAGCGCTGGCGCTGGCCGCCGAGCACGGAGAATGCCGCGCCGAGCTCCTTCGCCCGCGCGTCAACGGCGCTGAGCAGCGCCTGCATATAGCCGCGCCCCCGCGCGCGGGGATGCACGCTCACAGAGCCTACGCCGATGGTCATCATCTGCACGCCGTTGATCACCATCGGCACGGGGTAGGCGAGGATCGCCGCGACGATCTTCCCGTCCTCGAGGATGATGTAGTGATGGCGCGTGGTGTCGGCGCTGCCGCCGTAGAGCTTGGGCAGCAGCGTGGCGAAGTCGTGCGGGCGCGCGCTCTTGCTGAAGACATAGTCGATAAAATCAATGATGGCCTCCCGGTCGCCCGGAAGAGCCCAGCGCATCTCAATCATATGGCCTCCTGTGTGCGGTATTGACGGGGTCATTATATCACGGGCGGAAGGTGTGATCAAGACCGGCGGGGGAGGATTGATCGCCGGGCGCGCCCATGATACAATAGAGGAAAATGCGCGAAAGCGCAAAGACACGCAGGAGGAAGCCATGAGCCTGAAGGAGCAGATGCAGACCGGCAAGGTCTATATCGAGTCCGGTCACGCGTCCGAAGAGGACAGAGCCTACGAGCAGGAGATCGAGAACCAGAGGCAGGTCTGCAAGGAGATCTGCTTTGACTATAACCAGACGCGCCCGATGGATACCGGGCGCAAGCAGGCGCTGCTCGCCCGGCTGCTGGGCGGGATGGGCAGCCATATCTGGATGGAGGCGCCGATCCACTTCGCCTATGGCAGCAATACCTGTCTGGGCGATCATGTGTATGCGAATTTCAACCTGACGGTGGTGGATGACGGCGAGTGCCGCATCGGCAGCTATGTGATGTTCGGCCCGAACGTCACGATCTCCACCACGGGGCATCCCGTGCATCCGTACTACAGGGACAAGGGTGCGCAGTTCTCCCTGCCGGTTGTCATCGAGGATCACGTCTGGATCGGTTCGAATGTCGTGATCATGCCCGGCGTCACCATCGGAAAGAACAGCGTCATCGGCGCGGGCAGCGTGGTCACGCACGATATCCCGGCGGACAGCGTCGCCTTCGGCGCGCCCTGCCGCGTCGTGCGCCCGATCACGGACGAGGACCTGAAGTACTACAAGAAGGGCATGCCGATCAACGAGGACTGGGACAAGTAAGCGAAAAGGCCGCCGGGAATTCCCGGCGGCCTTTGATGATGCTATGCGGCTGTGAGGGTTTATTCCGCGATCTCCCAGACCTGCACGCCGTACGGCGGCAGTGTGACCTCGCCCTCATGGACGCAGCCGCTGAAGAGGGAGCGCATGCCGCTGTGCAGCGTGACGGTCATCGGCGTGCTCTGGTAATTGAGCGCGAAGAGCCAGCGCCTGCCGTCCTTGCGGCGCACGACCAGCTCCACATCCTCCGGCGCGGAGATCAGGGACGCACAGGGGTCCGTCAGCCCGAGGTAATCAAGGATCATGCGCGCGCTCTCCGTGCTGAAAGCGCTGCCCAGATGGAGTACGCGGCCCTCGCCCACGGCGTTCTCCGTCAGCGCGGCCTCGCCGGCGTAGTAGGAGGAGCCGTAGCGGGCGAGCACCTTCGCGCCGTCCAGCGGGGTGAGCACGTCGTTGAAGAGCGGGGTCTGCATGCGCCTGCCGTCCCAGACGGCGAAGGGCACATCCTCCGCGGGGGTGGTGAAGGTGAAGTCGTGGATATCGGTGGCGGTCAGCTTCTGCAGCAGGCCCGGCTGGGGCGTCATCACGCACTGGCCGTGGATGTCCTTGTAGGCGCTGCGGCAGCCGATGACCAACACGCCGCCTGCGCGGACGTAGCGCTCCAGCAGATCTGCGCGCTCTTTAGTCATGATGCAGGCGTGCGGCATGATGAGCGCCTTGTAGCGCAGCAGATCCTCAATCGCCGTATCCTCCTGCAGATAGAGGAAATCAAACGGGGTATGCGTCAGCTGGGAGACCTCGAAGATCGCATCCTCGCTCTGATTGGCGACGTGCCCATGCCACGTATCAAGCCCGGCGTCAAAGACGTTGTCGTAGTCCTTCACGACAGCGAAGGCGGCCTCGTTGTCCGCGCCGCAGACGGGGGCCAGCTGCTTCATCTTCTCGGCGAAGCTGCGCAGCTCGCTGATGCGGCGGTTGTCGCGGTTGTCATAGTTCAGCAGGCCGTGCCAGTAGATCTCCGTGCCGAAGGTGCAGGTGCGCCAACGGAAGAAGGAGACGAAGTCCGCGCCGTGCGCCACGCTCTGCAGCGCCCAGAGCTGCATCTGGCCGGGGCGCGGGGTGGGGTTCTCCATGCGCGTGGTCCAGCTGCCCGCGCCGCTCTGCTGCTCCATGATGCCAAAATGCGGGCAGACGGAGCGCACCTCGGTCAGCTTCTTGGAGGACCAGCGGTCGCGCAGCCTGTCCAGCCTGCCGGCCATATTCAGCCCGAAGGCGAAGTTCGGGTAGGAGTCGTAGGTGTATACATCCAGACATTCGCGCGTCATGCGGTGGTTGTCCAGCCGGCCGAACATGCCGTTGGTCGTGATGAAGACGCCGGGATTGACGTGCGCGCGCAGGATCTCGGCCTGCAGGCCGCAGAAGCGGATGCAGCTCTCGGAGACGAAGCGGTCGTAGTCCAGATGCAGATGCGGGTTCGGGGAGTTCTGCAGCGTCGGGCGGGGGACGAAGATCTGCTCCCAGTCGGTGTAGGTCTGGCTCCAGAAGACGGTGCCCCACGCGGCGTTGAGCGCGTCCAGCGTGCCGTACTTCTCCTTCAGGAAGGCGCGGAAGGCGGCGGAGTCCGCCTCGGAATAGAAGCGGTCCATCTCGCAGTTGAGTTCGTTGTCGATCTGCCAGCCGATGATGGACGGGCGCTTGCCGAAATGCTGCGCCAGCTGCAGGGTGATCGCCGCGCACTTCTCAAGGTACACGGGGGAATTGTAGTTGTAATGGCGGCGCATGCCGTGGCGGTAGAGCACGCCGTCCATGTTGGCGTTGAGTACCTCGGGATACTTGTGCGTCAGCCATGCGGGCGGCGTCGCAGAGACGGTGCCGAAGATGACCTTGAGCTCCGTCTGCTCGCACAGGTCGAGGAACCGGTCGAAGAGGTCAAAGCTGTATACGCCCTCCTCCGGCTCGAAGAGCGCCCATGCGAATTCGCCGATGCGGATGACGGAGATGCCGTCCTCCTGCATGCGGCGCAGGTCGTCCGCCCAGAGGGATTCGTCCCAGTGCTCGGGGTAATAGCAGGTGCCGATGGTCATGGATGAAAAGCGGTAGCGCTGCTCAGTCATAAAGCTGTTCCTCCCGGAATGATGATGGATATGGATGCCGCCTGCTGCGGCGGGCTGTCTGTATGTCTATTATAGACGGAAGCTGTGCGCCGCTTCAAGCCCTAAATCCATGCATGCGTAAAAGAAGAGGCCGTGACAGGAAGGATGGAAAGAAAGGCGTTATCCGTTACCTTCCATCGCGCAAATCACATAACCGTAAGCCTTTGCTGCCTTGCGGCTATGTGCACTGCTGTGATAGAATGAAAGCGATAAACTTGAATTTGGAGGTGAGATTAATGCACGAAAACCTCGTTGCAAATTTGACATCGAAAGATGATAAATACGCTTGTGCTGTTGCTGATAGAATCATATCCGAGAGTCAAGATACCGATGAATGGTATGGATACTTTGATACCTTTGCCTCGCTGCTTAATCATCCTAAATCATTGGTAAGAAATCGTGCATTGCACATTCTTGCCGCCAATGCTCAGTGGGATG
>JAGBAV010000083.1 GCA_017938795.1 Clostridia bacterium | reverse complement strand
ATTCGGACTCGCGACATCCACCTTGGCAAGGTGGCACTCTACCACTGAGCTACTACCGCATATCTGGTGCCTTGGGGCGGAATCGAACCACCGACACGTAGATTTTCAGTCTACTGCTCTACCGACTGAGCTACCAAGGCAAAAAAATGGCGACGCGGAAGGGGCTCGAACCCTCGACCTCCAGCGTGACAGGCTGGCATTCTAACCGACTGAACTACCGCGCCACTTTATGAAATTGGTGGGAACAACAGGGCTCGAACCTGTGACCCTCTGCTTGTAAGGCAGATGCTCTCCCAGCTGAGCTATGCTCCCGTGATCCCTGCCGCAGTGATGAACTATCGCGGCGACGAGATATATAATACACGAAGGCGGCGTTTTTGTCAACGGTTTTTTCGAAATTTTGCAAATTTTATTTTATCCAGCCGTCGCCGACGCGCCTTTTTCCTGCCCGCACAAGGAAAAACAGGCGGAGACCCCTCATCGCACCCCTGCGCGTTAAAGAAGCGGTCTCCGCCTGACAGCGTGTATATCCATGTACCTCTTTTCTCGCGCGCAGCCGCACGCGTCAGGGGCCCCGCCCCCGGTGATTTGCCGTGATCGTCGTCGTTTGGATTCTCTTCCTTCATGGCAGCCATGCCGCGGGGCCGGCTGCGCGTCGGTCGTTATTCCGGATATGCGGCGATCTATGTTGAATGTCGATTCGATCCCTGCGGGATCCTCCATGCGTCTGCAGCCAGGATCTGTGCCAGCCGCCTGTCTGCGGCGCTCATTGCTGTCCCGGCATGCTCTATCTCCGCCTTGCCGCGCTGCATCTGTCTGTATGCCGCGGCTGCGGACAGTATTCAGTTGTGTGTTCCGGCGGACCGTCCCGTCAATCCACAGCGCCCTCAGCGCCGGCGTCATCCGCCCCGTTCTCGTGCATCGCTTCTTCCTCGGCCATCGCAAGCGCTGCGATTTCCTCCTCGGTCAGACCTGCAAGCGCGCCCTCGTACATCGTACCCTGCGCGTCGTCATTCTGCGCCTCATTGGCCGCTGCATCCGCCTTGGCGGAATCAGCGTCTGCATCCGCGGGCTGCGGAGTTTCTTCTATATTATCGGTCTCGGTCGTCTCAGGCTCTGCCGTCGCTGTCGGCGTGGCCTGCGCCGTGGGCTCTGCGGTCGCCGCTGCGGTTGTTCCGGCTGCGCCCTGATCCTTTGTGATCACAATCAAACCGACCACAGCGATAAGCGCAATCACCAGCAGGGCGACCACAATCTTCGTTATGCTGTTCATCGGACTCACCCTTTCTTTTCTGCCTTCCGCGTTTCTTCAGGAAGGGGTCTTATATTCGGAAGCGGCCCTCCCTGCGCGGGCAGACCGTATCATGCGTTGCTGATTCCGCTGCTCACATGTTCTCCAGCTCGATGAGGCCGCATCCGCCGTCCCTGCGGCGGTAGACCGTGGCGGCATTGCCAGTCTCGATGTTGTTGAACATATAGAACGAATGGCCCAGCAGATTCATCTCAAGGATCGCGTCCTCAACGCTCATGGGCTTCGCCGGGTAGCGCTTCACGCGGACAAGCTCCTCGGCCTCGTCCTCCTCGGGCTCTGCTGCAGCGGGGGCTTCGGCGGCAGGCGTCGGCTTCTTCCTCAGGTCGCGCCCGAGTCTGGTGCGAAGCTTCTTCATCTGCCGTTCCAGAATATCTATGCCCTTATCCAGCGCGGGCAGGGAAATCTCCCGCTCCTGGTTTTCGGTTCTCAGTGTATGGCCCAGATAGGGCATGGTCATCTCGACCTTGTACATGCTCTTCTGCTCGGTGATGCGTACGTTGATGACCGTCGCATCCTCGGCCTCATCCTTGAAGTATGCGTCCATGCGCTGATGTACGCGCTTATTCATGGTTTCCTGAATGTTAGCAGGGACGTGCGCATCTTTCATCACAAAACGAATGATCATATGCCGGCCTCCTTACGATTTGGGATTGCCTCTCAGGCGGCCCCTCATGGGGCTGTTCTTTTCTCTCCTTTCTGTTGGCTTTATTATACACAAGTTGTCAAACCCGATCAAGTCTACTCGGATATTATTTGTAATGAATTAACAATCGTTCGCCCTCTCAAGCAGCCTGTGGTAGATGGGCATCATCGTGGGCTCGCTGACCTTTTCGCCAAGCTGAGTGATCTCAATCCAGCCCACGGCGCTGTTTTCCTCCTGCGCGATGCGCAGGGGCAGCGTATCGTCCGCCTCAAAGAGATAGGAGACGTTCAGATGCAGATGGCTGCCCACATCCCGTCCGCGCTTCACATGCGCCCAGACCGGCAGCACCTCAATCGACGCAGGCCCCTCCATCAGCGGACGCAGCCCGGTGATGCCGGTCTCCTCCTCCGCCTCGCGCCGTGCAACCGCGAGAAAATCGGTTTCGCCCGGCTCGGTATGGCCGCCCGTCCACGCCCAGCTGTCATAGACCCTGTGATAGGCCATCAGCGTCTTTTTCCTGTCCGGGCTGACGATCATCGCCGAGGCCGTGATATGCGCATACGGGCAGCTGCGGCCGATCAGCGCGTCGCCCTCCTTTTGGATGAGTTCAAGGATGATCGCGCGCTCCTGCTCCTCGCGCCCGTCCTTCGGCATGAACGCCGCAATCGGCTCCGCCCATGCGGGCATGCCGGGAATGTTCGGTTTTTTCATATTCAGACCGTCCTTTCGGCGCGTCAATCTTCGTAATTCCGCCGGAATCCCCGACGCTCTGCGCGCAGCGCACACCCTTTTCAGCGCACGTTCTGTCAACCCAGATGATACCGCAGCGCGGTCTCCGTGTCAAGACGGCGGGCTGTGCCGCCGCGCACGATCTCCCCTGCAGGCAAAAAGCCGCCCTCCCATACCGGGAGAGCGGCGAATGCGTCATTCCTTCTCAAAGCGCACGGCGTACTTGAAGAGGAAGCCAAGGATCAGCGCGCTCACGCAGATCCACGGGGCGAGCAGCACGACGATCACCACATACAGCGTGGGGAGATCGGCAACCTTCTCGCTGGGGGAGGTCACGATCATGCGCAGCGCCATCAGCTGCGCGAACAGGCTGACCAGATTCTTCTTGATGGTTTCAAAGTTCATCGTGTATACCTCCCTCACTTCTTGACGATGGTGGCCTTCATGCCGAAGGCGACGACGAGCAGCGCGGTCAGCGCCGCCAGCCACAGGCTGCTCAGCCCGGCCAGACCGGCCAGCCAGACCGGGGCCTTTGCAAACGTCCGGCCCTTGCCCTCCACAAGCAGGTCGCTGCCGAACACGATGCTCATAATATCCTTGAAGCTATTCATAACAGATCCTCCTCAAAGTCAATGTCTTACAGACGGGTGATGAGCAGCTGACCGCTCACAGTGGACATATGGATCGGCAGCGCGCAGGTGGCATAGCGGTTCGGGCCGAACTCGTTGACGATGCTGCCCTTAATGCCGCTGATCTCCGCCACGAAGCCGCGGATATCCGCCGGCAGCGCGACGCGGGCGCTGGCCGAGGTGGTGTTGATATCGATCGAGCGGGTCGGCGCGACGGTGCACAGCAGCTCAATATCGCCGGAGACGCCGTTGACGTCGATGCTCTCGCAGGCGCCTTCCACATGAATGTCGCCGGAGACGGTATTCACGCTTACGCTGCAGGCGTCGCAGGAGACGAACTGATCGCCGGAGACGCCGTTGACCGCCACAGCATCCGCGCACGCGCTGATCGCAATGTCGCCGGAGACGGTATTGGCCGCGATCTCCTTCGCGCGCTGCACTGCCTCGGGCTCCAGGCGGATATCGCCGGAGGTCGTATTCACCTGCAGCACATCCACGTCGATGTCGCGCAGGATGATATCGCCGGAGGTCGTGGAGATCGTATAGTCCGCCGCGTAGCCGCGCGGGACAGCCACGCGGATCTCGCCGCCGCTCTTCTTGAACACGGAGAAGAAGGTCTTGAACACGTCGGGATTCTTGCGGCGGATCGTCAGCGCATGATCGATCATCATGCACTCCGGCTCCCCGCCGGCGGCGTCTGCCTTGATATCCCACGTGACGACGATGTTGTAGCCGTCCGTCGGCTCGATGACGATGTCGTCAGCGTCCAGCTTGATGCTGACGCTGCGCAGGCCGGCCACCGGGAAGGTCATCCCGTCGGTCACGCGCTCGCCATCCGTCCTGCCGGTCAGCTGATCGGCGACGTCCTTGGCCATCTTCTTCGCCTCGCCCGCAAGGCGCTCTGCCTCGCCGGCGAGATCGCTGATCGTCTTCGAAAAAGCATCCTGATCAAGCTCGCCATCCGCGCCATAGACAGCGGTCGGCTCCGCGGGCTCTTCCGGCTGCTCCGGCTCCTCCGGAGTCTCCTGCTGCGCGGCGGCCTCTGCCTCGGCGGCGCGGCGCGCCTGCTCGATAGCCTCGGCCTGCTCCATCGCATCCGCCTGCGTCTCCAGCGCGTCGGCCTGCCCCCTGAGCTCGGCCGCGCCGTCCTCATCGCCGGCGACTGTCTTGAGCTCGGCCTGCGCCCTCAGCTCCTCCGCATCCTCCCGCACCTGAGCGGCAGTCTTCTCGCCCTGCGGACGGACGGGCTTGCCGCCGAAGTCGATGGTGATCTCGCCCTTCTTGCCGGAGAGCTTGTCAATCGCATCGCCCGCAGCCTTCTGCGCATCGCGCATGCCCTTGTTGACCGCGCGGCCCAGATCCACGATCACGCCGCCCGTCGCGCTGTCCACATCCTTGACGATCTTCTTCGCCTGCGGCATGAGGGACTGCCCGAACTCACCCAGCGCGGAGAACGCCCTGTTCAGCGTCTCGCCGATGTCGAATTCCTCGGGCTTCTTCTCTTCCTCAGCCTCGGGCTCCGCCCCCTCCTCGGGGTCGATCTTCAGCTCGATGACGGGCTCCTCTTCCTCCGGCTGCGCCTCGCGCTGCTCGCGGCGCTCGTCCATGCTGTTCATCTCCAGCAGCAGGGACTGCACATCCTCCAGCGAATCCGCAACCTCGCGGAAAGCCTCCTCCTCGGACTTGCCCGCGGCGATGGAATCCTCGTAACGGGCCTGCGCATTGGCCATCAGCTCATCGCGCAGCGCCAGATTCTCCGCCGACATCTTCATCTCAGAAAAGATCTCATCGATCATGCTGTGAATGCGCTTGTTCATCATTTTGATGCGTCCTCCATTCCGATCAGTTCAGATATAATGGCGCGGTATTTGCGCCAGTCCTGCTGGTTCTCTTCGTACAGCCGGCGGCCCTCATCCGTCAGGTGGTAATACCGCCTGCGCGCCCCGGCGTTCTCATTTCCCCAATACGACTCGATGATCCCGGCATTTTCCAGCCGGCGGAAGGTCGTATAGAGCGTTGCTTCCTTTAACTGCAGCTCCCCGCGGGTGATCTCCTGCACGTTCTTGCTGATGACGTAGCCGTAGCTGTCCTCGTGAGCCAGCTGGGCAAGGATGATCGTATCCGTATAGCCGCGAAGGATATCCGATGCATTCAGCATTTCATCACCTCCGACGTGACACACTATACCACAATATACCTCGCCTGTCAAGGTATCTCGTAAAATTTTTTATCTCATTTTTGAGAATATTTCGGTCGATCACGTTGACGAAATGTCAGACACCCGATATAATATAAACAGCATTCCCGCAAAGCAAAATCAAAAGGAGGATACAATATATGAAGAAACTCACCGCCCTGCTGGCGCTGGCGCTCTGCCTTGCGCTCTCCCTGCCCGCCCTCGCGCAGGACTACATGCCCGGCGCGATGCTCAACCAGCTTATCGGCGAGGCGCTTCTCTCCGGCAAGATGGTCGGCGGCGACATGGTCATCACGCTGGATATGGACGAGCAGATGCTCGCCTCTGACGCCGAGGAGCAGAAGATCATCGCCATGGTCGAGGACGTACTCGCCCACACCCAGCTCGCCGCAGCCATCGGCATGCCCGCCGACGCGCCGCGCCTTGAGCTTGGCGCCGCCTATACCACCGACGCCGGCAGCGTGTCCGTGAAGGCCGCCGCCGAGGCCACCCTTGACGGCCTGTCCGTGGAGAGCGACCTTATCCCCGGCGAGAAGGTCACCATGAAGTGGGAGACCCTCCTGGAGCTGGCCGGCATGAGCCGCAGCGACATCGAGATGATCATGTCCCTTAAGGACGTTGACATCGAGGCTGTCGCCGCCGAGATGATGGCGCAGATCGAGCCGATCGCCGCCGAGATCCTCCCGGCCCTCGCCCCCTACGGCGAGACCATTGTCTCCTATATCTCTTCCCTGCCCATGCAGACAGAGGAGAACATCGCCGCCACTGAGGATCGCCCCGCTGCCGCCCTGCGCACCAGCATCACCGTCACCGAGAAGAACGCAGGCGAGCTGATCGCGAAGCTGGCTGACCAGCTCGAGCAGGATGATGTCCTCAGCCCCTACATCGACATGATCCTCACCGCAGCCGCCGAGGAAGACCCCTCCATGATCCGCTCCGCGAAGGAGCTGTGCGCGCAGCTGCGCGCCCTCGCCGAGCAGATGACCGGAACCGTCCCGGTGATCTTCGCCATCTCCTTTGACGAGGCAGGCGTGCCCATGGCGCTGGATGTGTATGACGCCCCCGAGGATGAATCCGGCTTCTACTTCTCTCTTGAGGGTTATGCCGATCCGGAAACCCCGAATGCCTACATCGGCTGCATCGCTGTGAGCTTCTACGGCCCCGGCGCGCAGGAGCTCGACTCCTTCGCCATCGGCGGTATCATTACCCTTGATCCAGCCGACCCCAACGTCTGCTCGCTCTTCCTCTCCATGTCCGCCTTTGAGGAAAACACCGAGATCGTGAATATGCAGATGAGCGTGGACGTCACCCCCGTTGAGGACAGCCTGCCGGGCTACCAGACCGCTGTCGCCATGCAGATGAATGTGGACGATGGCAGCGAGACCGTCTCCATGCAGATGACCGGCGGCGGCGTGACGCAGATGACCGCCGAGGGCGGCGAGTATATCGCCAGCGCCACCGAGATGACCATGAGCGTCGACGGTGAAGCGATCGAACAGAGCACGAGCGAAGAGATGACCGTCACCCCGACGGCGGACGGCTTCACCGCCCAGTTTGTCTCCAGCCAGAGCATGCCCGCCGCCGGCATGGATATGACCATCTCCGGCAATGCTGTCAGCTGGACGCATGTCCCGCTGACGCTCACCGAGCTTGCATTTGAGGATGCCTCCGAGGAGGATCTGCAGGCGCTCATCGCCCGTGTGAGCCAGTACGGCATGAGCAAGGCCGGCCAGCTGATGGGTCTGCTGCCCACGGAGTTCATGCAGCTCATCATGGAGAACATGTAATCCGCAGCCATTCACAGGCCGCCCCGGGAGCGGGGCGGCCTTCTCTAATGCCCTGAGTCCGCCGCGCTTTCCCTCTTTACATTTTCCTCGGGATCGTATATCATGGAAACCAGCATAAGCCCGCAGCACGGGCCATCACAGGATATGGAGATACAGCCATGAATCAGGACATGATCGACGTCATCCGCACGCTGCTCTCCGGCAGGCAGTACGTCTTCTCCCTCTTCCACAGCATTCTCGGCGCGGAGCCGACGCGCGCCATGCTCGAGGCCGCCTCCAGCGAGGAGAGCATGCAGGCCATCTCGCTCTTTGACAGCGAGGATAACGGCGCGGCGAAGGCGCTGCAGGCCGCCCTTCTCCCCTGCCGCGGGCTTGACGACGCGGCGGCGGACCGCATCCGCATGGAATACACCCGCCTCTTCCTCGGCCCGGAGGATCTGCCCGCCCCGCCGTGGGAGTCCGTCTATATGACCAAGGAGCGCGCGATCTTCCAGGAGTCGATGCTCATCATCCGCAGCTGGTTCCAGAAGTACGGCTACCTGCCGGCGGGCTACCCCAACTTCCCGGATGATCACATCAGTCTGCTGGTGCACTTCATCGAGCTGACCTGCGGCGTCGCGCTGGAGAGGCTTCAGGCCGGGAGCATGGCGCAGCTGCGCGAGACGCTGCGCGACCAGAAGTCCTTCGAGGAAAAACACATGCTCAACTGGTTCCCCCGCTACACGGAGGATATGAAGGGCTCCGACGGCGTCTTCTACCCGGTGTTCGCCGCCGCGATGACGGATTTCGTGGCGCAGGATGTGCAGCTGATCGACGAGATGCTCGGCTGTCTGGCGTAACGGTCATCACCGGATTCACAAGCAAACCCCCGGATCTGCTGATCCGGGGGTTTTTGCGCCTTTCGCTCGCCCGCTATTCTCTTCGGTTGTCTTGCGTCTGTGCACCGATCCTGCGTTATGGGGCCGGCGCGCCGAGCCCGTCGATCACGCCCTGACAGATCATGCGCAGCTGCCGCACGCGCTCGCGATAGGGCTCCGCCACCTTCTGCTCCGGCAGGAGATAGCCCGCGCCGCGATGCGGACCGTCATGCGTCTGCCCGTCCGTGAGGCTGCCCAGCAGGATCGGCAGGTGCCTGTCCATCCGCGCCCTCAGATCGTATGCGCCGTCCGTCGCCGCCCAGTCGATGTTGTAGCCTCGGGTAAACATCATAATCAATTCTGCCATTTCCTCAGGCGGCATATCCCGCCTGAGCTGACCGCTGTGCTGTCCGCGGGCGATGAGCGTGCAGAGCACGAGGAAGTACGGCCTGTTTCTGGGCCAGAGCTCCTCCAGCGTGATGCTCGGCCTCGCCTTGAGGTATTCAAGGTTAGCCGCCCTGCCCTCCTGCTTAAAGGAGGCGCGCGAAAAGAAGCGCGCAAACCGGAGCAGGCACTCCGCCGCGCCGCCGTCCTCGAGCAGCTCCTGCGCCCTGTCCGCAAACTCCATATCAAAGGACTCATACTGCCTGATCAGCAGGTCGTCCTTGTTCTTAAAGTAATGATAGAATGTGCCGACGGATACGTTCGCTTCCTGTACAATATCCGAAATGAGCGTATACGCCATGCCTTTGCGCGCAAAGCAGACGTTCGCCGCGTCCTCAATCCGCTTTCTGGTATGGATGCTCTGCAGTTGTCTGTTCGTCAAGCGCTTCATATCCGCCTCCATCTCCGCCTCTGCGGCCGCATAATGATTCATTATACCAGATTTATATCCGGTTTTAAACCTGTTTTGACCACGTCTATGCACAAAACATGCCGGCAGATCCTCACAGTTCCTCTGTCCCGCGTTCAGCGTCCCGCATGCAGCCCGGCATCAACAAAGAAGGGAAGCGGAACTCCGCTTCCCTTCTGCCCGGTGAATTCAGTATGATCAGTTCGCAGCAGCGTTCGCGCCCGCGATCTTGCCGAAGCACAGCGCGTCCGGCACGGCGTTGCCGCCCACGCGGTTGGTGCCGTGGATTCCGCCGGTGACCTCGCCCGCAGCATAGAAGCCCGGGATCACGTTGCCGTTGACGTCAAGCACCTCGGTCTTCTCATTGATCTGCAGACCGCCCATGGTGTGATGGACGCACGGGGAGAAGGAGCTCGCATAGAACGGGCCCACATCGATGGCGCTCTCCCAGGTGGTGCGGCCAAACTCATCCTTCGTATCCGCAGCGACAGCCTCGTTGAACTTGGCGACGGTCGCCTCCAGAGCCTCGGCCGGAACGCCGCAGCTCTGTGCCAGCTCGGCGATGGTATTGCCGGTGTACATCATGCCAGCGCTGACCATGTAGCCCAGCACCTGCTCGGTGCGGCCGCGCAGCGCAGCCTCCTCCGCGTCGCAGAGGATGAAGAACAGCTTGTCGGTCTGGGCCAGCGCGCCGGCAGCCAGCACGTCGCGGCGCTCGTCCTCAGCCACGAAGCGCTCGCCTTCCTTGTTGAAGTAGAGGGAGCTGTTGACATAGCCGGAGATGCCGCCGCCGGAAACCGGATTGAGCGGCATGAGCTGGATCCACTCCATGCCCACAAGGTTCGCGCCCGCGGCAAGGCCCATCGTGATGCCGTCGCCGGTCGCGCCCTCGGAGTTGTTGGTCTTCATGGTCTCGCCGATGTCGGACCACTGGCCGTTGTACTTCACGCGCATCTCCACGTTCGCAGAGAAGCCGCCGGTCGCCATAATGACGCCCTTGCTGGCCTTGACAGTCACCTTCTCGCCCTTGGCATTGGTGAGAATCGCGCCGGTCACGCGGCCTTCTTCCATGATCAGCTCTTCAGCCTTGGTCTCCAGATGCAGCTCGACGCCCTGAGCGAGCGCATTCGCCTGCAGCGCGGTGATGATGTCCGCGCCGGAGACGTTCGGGGTCTGATGGGAGCGGTTCCACAGCGCGCCGACGACGGTGGACACCTCGTCCGTCCAGACAACGCCGTTATCCGTCAGCCAGTGCAGGGTGTTGAGCGCGTCCGCCGTGAGCGCGCGGACCATCTTGACGTCGCCGATGTAGTCGCCCGCGTCGAGCGTCTGCAGGGCGTGCCACTCCGGGCTGTCAAAGAGCTTGTCGCTGCCGGAGGCAAGGTACGCATCCCACTGAGCCTGCACCTCGGCCTTCAGCTCCGCATGCGCATCGCTGGTGTTCTCCTTGGCGAGCACCTCTTCCACGGCTTCCTTGAGCGCCGCGGTCATCGGGATATCCTTCTGGCCTTCCGGGTTGTAGGTATTGAACGCACCGCCGCAGCGCAGGGTGTTGCCGCCCACAGCCGCCAGCTTTTCAACCAGAATGACCTTCGCGCCGTTCTGCGCAGCGGAAACCGCAGCGGAGAAGCCCGCGCCGCCCGCGCCGATGACCAGCACGTCGGTCTCGCAGTCGGTCAGCACAACCTCTTCCTCAGCCACGACCTCAACAGCGAACAGCGCCTCGGCGTCGCCGCCGGCCTGCGCCACGCAGTCGGCCACGGCGTTGATGATCGCGTTGGAGCTGTTGGTCGCGCCGGAGGCCACGTCCACACCCAGGCTCTGATACGTCACGATCGCCATGGGCACCTGCTCAAAAGCGGTCTCGCGGATACCGACGGTCTCCGCATTCTGGCCCACCTTCACGTCCGTGATGGCGTTCTCGTCGAAGGTGACCGTCACCGTCACAGGGCCGTTGTTGCCCTGGGCGGAGGCGGTGTACGTGCCCGGGGTATACGCCAGCGCCGTCGCGAAAAGGCAGACGGACAGCAGCGCAGCCAGAGCCGCAGCAGCAAATTTCTTCATAACCATTCTCCTCCTCATATGTCGTCTTCCATTTTTCGCCGAATGATGTTCAACGAATTATGTTCGTCAGAATCATAACATATACCCGCGGGCGTGTCAAGATGCCGCGGGCATCTGGCGCAGGTTTTTGCCTGCATTTCTTCCCACACCGGTCACGCCCGGCACGGGAAAAGACGCCTGCCTCCTGCCAGGACATGCCGCCTGCGCCGGATGTCAGCGTTCCTCCGCACCCATCGAAAAAACACATCATTTATATAAATATCGATATATCTTTTGGATTCTTACACAAAGCCGCGCCCGTTCCGCACGTTTTTGTTGCGGATTCATTCTGATTCCTGTATAATGATAGACAGCATGGATATGCGACTAACCATCACCACTCAGAAAGTGAGGAACACACAATGGCTCTGATTCAGAAGGTTCTGGAATCCGAGATCAGCCGCCGGAGTTTCCTGAAGGGCTCCGCTGCTGCCATCGGCGCCGCCAGCGTCGCGCTGACCGCGTCCAGCCCGATCGCCTGCGCCAACGAGCTGGCGGCCGCTGCCGCCGCCACCGAGGAAGGCAAGTGGGTTGCGGCTCCCTGCCCGCATAACTGCGGCGGCAAGTGCCTTGTCAAGGCGTACGTGAAGGATGGCGTCATCCTTCGCCAGAAGACCGACGACTTCAATACTGATGACGATGTGAACCGTCAGCAGCGCTCCTGCCTGCGCGGCTTCTCTCAGCAGTATCAGGCGCGCGGTCTGGATCGTCTCAAGTACCCGATGAAGCGCAAGAACTGGACCCCGGGCAACCCGAACGGTCATCTGCGCGGCCAGGACGAGTGGGAGCGCATCACCTGGGATGAGGCTGCCCAGTACATCGCCGACGAGATCAAGCGCATCAACGAGACCTACGGCGACAACGCGATCCTCTCCAACGGCGGCGGCTCCAGCCTGCTCAACAAGCTGAACATCAACTACCTCTCCGCGTGGCGCACCGGCTCCTGGGGCGGCTGGTTCACCCCGGGCGTCCTCGGCTGGGCCGACGGCTGCAACTACTACGACTGCAACAACGACCGTCTGGATATGCTCAACTGCGAGTATGTCGTGGCCTTCGGCTACAATCCGGCGTGGTCTTCCCTGGGCAACGCGACCAACTACGCCAAGACGTGGAAGGACGCGGGCGTCAAGTTCATCCTCTTTGACCCGATCTACACCGACTCCGCCTCCATCCTGGACGCGCAGTGGGTGCCGATCCGCCCGGGCACCGATATGGCCGCGATGCTGGCCATGGCGTATGTCATGCTCGAGGAGGATCAGGACGGCAGCCTGATCGACTGGGATTTCCTCAACCGCTGCTGCGTCGGCTTCGATGCGGAGCACATGCCCGCCGACGCCAAGGACAGCCAGAACTTCTTCGGCTACCTGAAGGGCGAATACGACGGCACCCCGAAGACCCCGGAATGGGCCAGCGAGATCTGCGGCACCCCGGCCGACACCCTGCGTCAGGTCGCCCGCATCCTCGGCAAGAACAACAAGGTCGCGCTGCTGTCCTCCTGGGCGACTGCGCGTAACTACAACACCGAGCAGCTCCCGCAGCTGGCCATCGCGCTGGGCGCCATGGGCGGCCACATCGGCCAGAGCGGCCACTGCACCGGCCCGACCGCGTGGAACCACACCAATAACTTCGGCCCGCGCCTGATCAAGGCCGGCTCCGGCGGAGGCACCGGCGCTGTGGGCGGCACCGGCAAGTCCACCTCCGTGGGCGAGGTCGAGATCTGGGACGCCGTCAT